>VXOE01000106.1 GCA_009840225.1 Caldilineaceae bacterium SB0662_bin_25
GCACAAGGGAGGGCCGAATAGGCCCGACCGCCCGGAACTGCAGTAGTCAGTGGTCAGTGGTCAGTGGTCAGTGGTCAGTTTTCTGTGCCTCGGCGTAAGTCGCGGACTTGCTGGTGTTACGTCGCTGAAAGAGGTATGCGAGTGATCATCCCTGCCCTGGAGTGCGCCTGAGGTTGGCGGGCTTTTTTCGTTGGTTGGGTCAGCGGTGTTATTCTTTGGGGCAGTTCGGATTCAGGGTCCCTTTTTTGGTTTGAGAGCAGCTTTTCGCAGACAAGGAGAGTTCAGATATGGCGGAGGTTCGTGCCCAGGGCAGCGGCGGGGTGAAAGAGAGCGCGTTTACGATGGATACGTCCAGCATCAAGTACGGGCCGGGCGTGACGCGTGAAGTCGGCTTTGATATGAAGAAGCTGGGGGCGAAACGGGTGATGGTGGTCACGGATCCCAGGCTGGCTGAGGGCGAGCCGGTGGCGGTTGCGCTGGAGGCGCTGCGGGCGGAGGGCATCGATGCGGTGCTCTATGATGCGGTTCGTGTGGAGCCGACGGATACGTCCTTTCTTCACGCCATCAGTTTTGCGCGTGACGGCGACTTCGACGGGTACGTGTCGGTGGGGGGCGGGTCGACGATTGACACGGCGAAGGCGGCGAATCTCTATGCGACTTATCCGGCGGATTTCCTGGACTACGTCAATCCGCCGATTGGCGGGGGGATGCCCGTTCCCGGCGCGCTGCGGCCGCACGCGGCGGTGCCAACGACGGCGGGCACGGGCAGCGAGACGACCGGCGTGGCCATCTGCGATCTGACGGAGATGCACGTAAAGACCGGTATTGCGCACAGGGCGTTGCGGCCGCAGATCGGCATTCTGGACCCGCACAACACGCGGACGCTGCCGCAGATGGCTGCCGCGAGTACGGGGCTGGACGTGTTGAGTCATGCGCTGGAGTCGCTGACGGCGCTGCCGTACGACAGCCGCGACGCGCCGGAGTCGCCGGAGCTGAGGCCGGCGTATCAGGGCGCGAACCCGATCAGCGACATCTGGGCGACCAAGGCGATTGAGATGGTGGCGGCGAACATCGTGCGGGCGATCCAGGACACGGAGGATGACGAGGCGCGCAGCGCGATGCTGCTGGCGGCGGCCTACGCGGGCATCGGGTTCGGCAATGCGGGCGTGCATCTGCCTCATGGGATGAGCTACCCGGTGAGCGGGATGGTGCGGGAATACAGACCGCCGGGTTACCCGCCGGACCATGCAATTATTCCGCACGGGATGGCGGTCATTCTGAACGCGCCGGCGGTATTTCGCTTCACGGCGCCGACGAACCCTGAGAAGCATCTGTATGCGGCGCGGTTGATGGGCGTAGACACGACGGGCGCGGCGGCGGAGGATGCGGGCGAGCTGCTGGCAGGGGCGATCATCGACCTGATGCAGAAGACGGGCGTTCCCAACGGCCTGGGCGCGATTGGATTCACGGAGGAGGACATTCCGGCGCTGGTCGAGGGGACATTACCGCAGCACCGGGTGACGAAGCTGTCACCGCGACCGGCGGAGGCGCAGGATTTGGAGGTGCTTTTCCGGGACGCGATGAGTTACTGGTAATGGGACTAAACAGGCGCGTATTGGTGAAGGACGCGCTGACGTATGCAGACCACGTCTGACGTGGAAAACTCAGGAAGTTTGCTGACGAGGCGGCTACTGTTTCAGCGCCCGTTCCAGTACCTGGGCCATGTGCAGCGGGGCGCGGCCGGCGAACTGTTGAATCTGATCGCGGCAGCTGGTGCCGCTGGCCACGAGGAGTGCGCCCGGGGGCATTTCGCGCACGGCAGGGAAGAGACGCTCCTCGCCGATGTCGCGGCTCACTTCGAAGTGACCCATTCCATAGCCGAAGTCACCCGCCATTCCGCAGCAGCCGCTGTCGATCACCTGCACTGTGTAGCCGGCGGCGCGGAGCGCGGCCACGCTGGCCTCGTTTCCGATCAGCGCTTTCTGGTGGCAGTGACCGTGGAGCCAGGCCGTTCCCGGGTCGTCGCGCCAGATTGCAGAGAAGCCCGATCCAAGACCGATTTTACCGTCTTCGCTGCCGTTCCCGTTGGTCTCGGGAGCGGCTGTTTCGCGGGCGATGAACTCGTCGAAGGTCAGCGCGTTTGCGGCCACAGTTTGCGCGGCCTCGGGATCGGAAGCCAGATCCAAGTATTCGTCACGCAGGGTGAGGATACAGCTGGGTTCCAGCCCGACGATGGGCAGGCCCTGGCGGGCGTAGGGGGCGAGGAGTGCGACGTTTTTGTCGACCCAGCCGCGTACCTTGTTGGCCTGACCGCCGGTGATGAGGGGACGTCCGCAGCAGGCGCGTCCCTCCGCCAAGCGCACATCGTAACCGGCGGCCTCCAATACTTTTACCGCAGCCTGCCCTATTTCCGGGTGGTTGTATTCGGCCCAGGTGTCGTGGAAGAGAATGACCGTGGACGGGCTCTTGCCGTTTGCAGCGCCGGTTCTTGCGGTGGCACTGCGGCGGGCAAACCAGGTTGAGAGCGGCTGCCGGGCGTAGGCGGGCAGGGTCCGGCGCGGGTCGATGCCGGCGCGGGCGAAGGCCGCTTTGGCGGGCGCGGACTTCATGCCCCAGTTGACAAGTGGGACCAGTGGGCGGCCGAACCGATACAGCATACGGTTGAGTGTGGGCAGGAGTCCCATGAGCCGGTTGAAGAGGGGCAGGCCGTTGCGGTCGTAGTAATGGACCAGGTATTCGGCCTTGATGCGCGCCATGTCGACTGCGGAGGGGCACTCGCTCTTGCAGGCCTTGCAGCCGATGCAGAGGTCCATCACGTCGTACATTTGCGGTGAGAAGAGCTCTTCTGGGGGAATACGTCCGGCCATGGCGTTGCGCAGGGCGTTGGCGCGGCCGCGGGTGGTGTCCTTCTCGTCTTTGGTGGCGATGTAGCTGGGGCACATTGTGCCGGCGCCGAGCTTGCGGCAGACGCCGGCGCCGTTGCACATTTCGATGGCGCCGTCGTAGCCGAAGTCGCTGCTCCAGTCGAATACGGTATGCAGCTGAATGGTGTCGTACTCTTTGCCGAAGCGGAGATTCTCTGTTGAGGGGGGTGCGTCGATGATCTTGCCGGGATTCATGCGGTTGTCCGGGTCGAAGACCTCTTTCACCTGGCGCAGGGCGCCGTAGAGTTCGGGGCCGAACAGGCGGGGATGGAGATAGCTGCGGGCGAGGCCGTCGCCGTGCTCGCCGCTCATGGCGCCGCCGTAGCTCAAGGCGAGGTCACAGGCGTGCTCACCGACTATGCGAAGTGTGTCGATGCCGGTCCGGTTCTTGAGGTTGAGGAGGGGGCGCACATGAAGGCAGCCGGCGGAGGCGTGGGCGTAGACGGCGATACCGGGTACGTCTTCCTGTTCGCTGCAGAAGTCAAGGATTTTTTGCAGGTATTCGGCAAGCTTCTCCTGCGGAACGGTCGTATCTTCGATGCCGGGGACGGGCTTGTAGTCGCCGCGGCGGCCCATGAGAATATTGAGACCGGCTTTGCGCACATCCCAGACATCTTTCTGGCGGGTCGGATCCAGAATCTTTACGACGGTACTGCGCCAGCCGCGTGCGTTAAGGAGGCGCTCCAGGCCGTCCAATTTGGCGGAGAGCTCGCGTTCTTCGGTGCCGTAGAATTCGGTCAGGAGCACGGCCTCCGGGTCTCCGACGACGAAGTGGAGGCGCTTGGCCCACTCGGGCTGGGCGCGGGCGAGGTCCATAAGATGCTTGTCGAGGAGCTCGGAGGCGCTGGGGCTGGTTTCGAGGATGTCGGGAATGGCGGCGCAGGCGTCGACGAGGCGGTCGAAGTGGACGACGGCGAGGGCGGTCATCTGCGGCTTGGGAACCAGTTTGAGCTTGGCGCTGGTGACGGTTGCGAGAGTGCCTTCGCTGCCGGCGATCAGCTGGCTGAGGTTGAAGCGGTCGATCTGGGAGGCGTCGCAGAATTGGGAGCGGTAGAGTTTATCGAAGCCGAGTCGGGCGCGCAGGAGAGCGGCTTGTTCGGTGGTCCGGCTTTCTCCGTTGGTCGCGGCCTCGTCATTGAGCAGACCGTGCAGGAGACGGTCGAGGCCGTAGCCCGAGACACGGCGCCAGTGGCGGGGCCAGCGCTCCAGGATTTGCTCGAATTGGGCGCGCACGATGCCGGGGACTTTGCGGTATATCTGCGCTTCAAGTGTGTTGCCGCGGCTGCGGATTTCCAGCTCTGTAGAGGTGACAGGCCCGAAGCGGGTTGCGGAGCCGTCGCTGAGGATCACGTCGGTCTCCAGCAGGTTGTCGGCCAGCATGCCGTAGAGGATGCTGTGGCTGCCGGTGGCGTTGTTGCCGATCGAGCCGCCGACGGAGGCGCGGTCGGCGCTGGCCGGATCGGGACCCAGCATCAGGCCGAGGGGGGCCAGTGTCTTGTTAAGGATGCCTACGGAGATGCCTGCCTGCACAGTGGCGGTCGCGGCCTCCTCGTCGACGGCCAGGATACGGTCCATGTATTTGGTCGTATCGACGACCAGCCCGGGGCCGACGCACTGACCGGCCAGCGAACTACCGCCGCCGCGAGGCAGGAGGGGGACATTGTGGCGTGCGGCAATTTCCACGGCAGCCTGTACGTCATCGGCGGAGCGGGGGATGACAACGCCGAGGGGTTGAATCTGATACTGGCTGGCGTCGGTGCTGTAGAGCATGCGGCTGTAGCCGTCGAAGCGCACTTCGCCTTCGACAACCCGCTCCAGCTCATGGACCAGCTCCTGCGTCTCCTGTATGGGTCCACGAAAGGAGGATGACGGGATGGTGGCTGGATCCTGAATCAGGGTGTGCTGCGTCATAACGGCGTAATCCTATTGGTTGACGAGTTCGTGCGGGATTGGGAGCGCCAATGGAAGTTGACGTGCTCCGATTCAAGGCTGCAGCGAGAAAGGCGTGGATCGCTCTGCACTTTAACAGAATCCAGCTTTGCGGTATACTCGCGTATCATTGCAGGGACGAGGCTTTGCAGATATTCGGTCAGGACTTGGCGCATGCCTGCGCTGCGAAGCCGTACAATGGGCCGACTCGAACAACAGGAGAGCTGAATGTCCACTAGCGTAAACGGAAACGGCGCGCAGATCAAAATGTACACGACCGGCTGGTGCCCGGATTGCTGGCGGGCGAAGTCGGTGATGCGGGGAAACGGTGTCGAGTTCGAAGAGATCGACATCGAGAGCGATGAAGAGGCCAGGGAGCTGGTGCAGAAGCTCAATCAGGGCAACATGACTGTGCCAACGATCGTCTTTCCGGACGGCGACGTGTTGACCGAGCCCTCGACGACGGCGTTGATGGCAAAGCTTTCGAAGCTATAGCGGCCTTAGTGCCGCCCGGGTGGGGCCAACGTATTCGGCGCTGGCCTCAACTTCCTGAGCCAGCCGCGTTCAACATTGTAGGGGACCGGCAATGGTACGGTGTGAATTCGAACGCAGCGGCGACGGTTTGACCCTGCGATAAGAGACTATTCATGGAAAGAGAAGATCCGGTCCTGAAAGTGGGGCCGTGGATAGAAGGAGATGTGCGGGAGCCTCTTGAGGACGTGATGGCCAGCCGGTCACCGACCTAGTGCGTTCTCGCGATCCTGGCGGCCCGGAGAGGCCTACATCTCCGCCCTTCAGAATATTGGTATTGAAAGGTCAGGTGCCCAGACATGGAACATTCACTCCTGAGTCATGTCGACTTGAGCCAGCGGTTGAAGCGGAAAGAGTACGAACAGATCCTCGTGGAACGGCAGGAGCAGTTTTTGGCGCTGCGCCTGCGGTTGGGCGGGCAGATTGGCGGCAAGATTGGTCCGCCTCTGCTCATACTATTTGAGGGGTGGGACGCGGGTGGGAAAGGCGGCTGCATACGGCGACTGACGGCGCCGCTGGACCCGCGACATTTTTCGGTGCACCAGTACCAGGCGCCAACCGACCGAGAGAAACGACACCATTTTCTGTGGCGTTTCTGGCCGGCGGTGCCGGGCAGGGGGGGTATGTGCATTTTCGACCGTACGTGGTATGGGCGCGTGCTGGTGGAACGGGTAGAAGGTTTTGCCAGCGTTCCGGACTGGCGGCGGGCCTATGAGGAGATCCGTCACTGGGAGTCGCTGCTGGTTTCGGACGGGACGATTCTGATCAAGTTCTTCCTTCACATTTCATCTAAGGAACAGAAGAGGCGTTTTGAAAGCCGAGCCGAGGACCCGCTGCGCCAGTGGAAGCTGACGGATGAGGACTGGCGCAACCGGAAGAGACGGAAGGATTACGAAGAGGCGATTGTGGAGATGGTGGAGAAGACGGATACGGTGATGGCGCCGTGGACTATAGTGGCCGCGGAACAGAAACGATTTGCGCGGATCAAGGTTTTGGATACGGTGATTCGGAGTGTTGAGGCGGCATTGGGCTGAGCGGAGCACTGAAGAACACCTTTTGATCCACGAAGGGCCACGAAGAACACCTTTTGATCCACGAAGGACCGCGAAGAACACCTTTCTTTCCGCGAAGGCACGCGAAGGGGCGCGAAGAACACCTTTTGATCCACGAAGGGCCGCGAAGAGCTGCGAAGAGCACCTTTTGATCCACGAAGGGCCGCGAAGAACAGCAGAGGCTACTGGGATTCTCCTTAGTTTGAATGCGAGGGGCAGCCGCACTTTGCTTCAGTAAATTGTGTTCAGCCAGTCGTCGACTAGCCCTAGTGAGTAAAATGACCCTCAACGAGAAAGTTGCAATTGTCACAGGGGCGGCGTCCGGAATTGGGCGGGCCTGCGCGCTGCGTTTTGTGGATGAAGGGGCGACGGTGCTGGCGTGCGACATTGACGGCGGGGGGCTGGAAAGACTGGCGGCCGAAACAGGGGAGGGCCGTCTTCACACTGTTCTCTGTGACGTGACGAAGAGGGCTGACGCGGAGTCGAGCGTCGCGAAGGCGCTCTCGGTCGGCGGGAGGCTGGACTGTCTGGTTAATTCGGCTGGGATTACGCCGCGTACGCTGCCGCCTGAGGCTGATTTTGAGGCGCGTTGGGACGCGGTGATGGAGGTCAATGCCAAGGGCGTATTTCTGATGTCTTACGCGGCGCTGGCGGAGATGAGACCGGCAGGCCGGGGGGCGATTGTGAATCTTGTCTCGGTGATGAGCATGGTTGGGTATCCGACATCGCTGCCTTTCTCGGACGGTTTTACGGCGTACCCGCACAGCAAGGGGGCCGTGGCGCAGATGACCAAGGAGATGGGGGTGCGCTTTGCGGTCGAGGGGGTGCGAATCAATGCGGTCGCGCCCGGGTTCGTTTATTCGCCGCTCACGGAGAACGTGGTTGGGGACCCGGAGGTGCATGCGGAGATGAAGCGGTTGCATCCGATGGGGCGGATGGGGCAGCCGGAGGAGGTGGCGGCGGTGGTGGCGTTTTTGGCGTCGGACGAGGCATCGTTTGTGACGGCGAGTGTTTGGCCGGTGGATGGGGGGTATACGGCGCAGTAGTTCGCTGAAGGCTACGGTTGATTAGGGCTTAGATTTCGGCAAACAGCTTTACGGGTTAGACAGCAGTTCTGGATGGACTGTGCCATGAGTTTAAGATCCGCTACTTCATGGCAAGAAAGTTTGGCACGGACCTGCTGGAATCGGCTGACAGTTTCGGCAGAGTAGAGTCGTTCACCGCAATGTAGACATACCTCGGCAGGGGCGGACACAGCTGCGACATTTGCGCCGCCACGCAGAAGCTTCTCGACCTCCTTCTCGACCATTTCACCTCCACAGATGGGACATTTTTTGAAGGGCATCGATTGTCTGTGCTCCTTCCGCGCTCTTTGAGTCTACGGCTTGGGTCAGGGCGTTGAGCGGTGAATGCGATATGTTGTCCCTACATGAGGGACAGAAGGTTTCACGAAGCGCCATCGAGGGTGAGGCTACCAAGAGGGCACCCACAAGGGGTGCCCCTACGCGGGATTTGGGCAGATTGGCGCACTTAGTGGCCGGCCTGGGCACCCACAAGGGGTGCCCCTACGGTAGATGGGGCAGGATGGCGCACTTAGTGGCGGGCCTGGGCACCCACAAGGGGTGCCCCTACGGGGGATACCTGGGTGGACGGCAGTGTCGACGAGCCACAAACCTCTGTGAATCATCTTGCCCCAGGACAGTATCCCTAGACTCACGATGAAGGACAGCGACAGAGATCTCGTCGAGCGTTAGCTTGTGCTAATGTGCTTTTCCTTGGGCACGGTATGTGAACGGATTTCGATTGCACTGAACTGCGCCGAAAGTGTCTTCAGGACTCGCAGGTCATTGGGCTACATACCGAGTCTCGCCGGAATCTTCCTCGCTCTTCTTTCCCAGACTTGATGCACGACTGGTCAGCGACTATTCGTCGCTGACGTTTACGCCCATTTCAGTGAAGACTTCCCGCCAGGGACGGGCTGTCGACGGGTCAGACTTCCACTCTTCCAAAGCTCGCGCGGCGCGCCGAATCGCCCAATATTCTCTCAGTTTTTCCAGCAAGGGCATGTTGTCGACTAGGCGCAACAGGTATTCCTTTAGAGTCATTTACTTTTTCTCACTTTTCAAGGCCCGCCACACTCGTTCGGGTGTGAAGGGGATCTCGCGGATGCGTACGCCGGTGGCGTCGAAGATGGCGCTGGCGATGGCGGGGGCCATGCCGTCCATGGGGATTTCGGCTATGGCTTTGGCGCCGAAGGGGCCGGTGGGCTCGTAGGTCTGGACGAGAATGGTGTCGAGCTCCGGTATTTCGTTTGCGGCCAGGATACGGTAGTCGCCGAATCTGCTGATCTGGAGGCGGCCGTTGTCGTCATAGGGCATCTCCTCGCAGAGGGCGTAGCCCAAGGCCTGGGTCATGCCGCCTTCGACCTGGCCGCTGGCGGTGACCGGGTTGATGGCGATGCCGCAGTCGACAGCCATTACAGCCTTTTCAACGGTCACCTGGCCGGTTTCCGTGTCCACTTCCAGCGCGGCGTACTGGGCGGCGAAGGGAGGGGGGCTGACGTAGCTCATGTGGCTGGCGGTGGCCATGATCTGATGTTGCTCTTCCTGGTGGATGCTGTGGAGGGCAACCTTTTCGAGTGAAACGGCGCGTCCGCCGGGCGCAAAGATCTTCTGGTCCTCCAGCCAGAGCTGATCGGCGTCTACACCCTCGAACATATGGGCAGCGGCGTGGCGCCGGATCTGGAGGCTGACATCCTCGGCGGCCTTGAGGACGGCGCCGCCGGAGATGTAGGTGGTGCTGCTGGCGTAGGCGCCGGTGTCGAAGGGTGTAAAGTCGGTGTCGCTGCTGTAGATAACGATCTGATCGAGAGGCACGCCCAGGGCTTCGGCTGCGATCTGGGCCAAAACGGTATCGGAGCCGGTTCCGAGGTCGGTTGCGCCGACCAGGAGGTTGAAGGAGCCGTCGTCGTTGAGCTTGATGCTGGCGGCGCCCATGTCGAGCCCGGCAATGCCGGTGCCGTGCATGCAGATTGCGAGGCCGATGCCGCGGCGGATATGGGGGCGGTCGGGCGGCGCCTTCCAATCGGGGTCGCGGCGGCGGTCCCAGCCGATGGATGCGGCCCCGGCTTCGACGCACTCTGCGAGGCCGCTGCTCTCCACCGTCTGCGGGAAGCCCTCGCGCCCCTCTCCCATTGCCACCGCCATCACCAACGAATCACCTTCTTTCACCCAATTGATGCGCTTGAACTCCGTCGGATCCATTCCGAAGGCGAGCGCCATCTCCTCCATGTGCTGCTCCAGGCCGAAGAGGGCCTGGGGGGCGCCGTAGCCGCGGAATGCACCGGGTACGGGTTTGTTGGTGTAGACGACGTCACAGTCGAAGCGGGCTGCGGGCAGCCAGTAGGTGCTGAGGGCGCGGAAGCCGGTAACCATCTGCACGGTGAGACCGTGTGTCCCGTAGGCGCCGGTGTCGGCAACCACCCGGACTTCCATCCCGACCAGTTTTCCGGATGCATCCACGCCGCTGCGGAATCGCAGCCGTTGGGGATGGCGTGTGCGGGCGGAGCTAAACTCCATCTGGCGCGTGTATTCGAACTTGACCGGGCGGCCAGTCGCTATGGTGAGATGGGCGCAGAGGTCTTCGATGAGCATCTCCTGCTTGCCGCCGAAGCCGCCGCCGATGCGGGGTTTGACGACGCGGATGCGGCGGACGGGCAGGCCGAGCAGGGGGGCGACCATGCGGCGGACGTGGAAGGGGACCTGGGTACTGGTGCGGATGACGAGGCGGTCGTCTTCATCCCAGTAGGTGATGACGACGTGGGGCTCGATGCTGGCCTGCTGCACCTGATGAACGCGGTATTCGCTTTCGAAGACAAAGTCGGCAGATTCCAAGGCGGCATCGACGTCGTTATGGTCCACGAGCAGTTTGACGGCAACGTTGCGCTTGGCGTCGTGAATCATCTGGGCGTCGTCTTCGTCGTGAATCACGGGCGCGCCGGTCTGCATCGCTTCTTCAGGTGAGAAGGCCGCGGGCAGCTCCTTGTATTCGACCCTGATGCGTTCCAGCGCCTCCTGTACAAGCTCCGGCGTTTCGGCGGCCACGGTGGCCACCCTGTCGCCGACGTAGCGGACTTTTGAATCGAGGCAGACCTGGTCGTAGGGGGGCGGCTGAGGATAGCTCTGGCCGCCGCTGGCGTAGATGACGCGGGGCAGGTCGGCGTAGGTCTGGACGGCATGGACGCCGGGCAATGCCAGGGCGTCGGCGGTATCGATAGAGAGGATGCGGGCATGGGCGACGGGGCTGGTGAGGAGGCCGCCGTAGAGCATACCGGGCAACTCGACATCGTCGGCAAAGACGGGGCGACCTTTGGCCAGTTTGACGGCGTCCACTTTTGGTTCGGGCTTGTTGACGACCTGGGTGCGAGGGGGCGCGACGGTCACGGGGACGATGCGGGTCTGTGTTTGGGTGTCAGGCCCGCCGTCGTGCCAGCCGTTTGAGGGCAGCTGGTCCGAGGCCGGCCATTCGCCGGTTGCGGGGGCGTCGCGCACGTCGATTTCGGGGGCCGGCGGGGTCTCTCCCTGGAGCTGGGCGGCGGCGCGGAGGATAGCCTGAACAGGTTTCAGGTAGCCTGTGCAGCGGCAGAGAACGCCGGCGATGGCTTCGCGCACGGCGTCTTCGCTGGGCCGGGGTTCCTTGTCGAGCAGGTGCTGGGCGGCGAGGATCTGCGCGGGCGTGCAGTAGCCGCACTGAATTGCGCCGCATTCGATGAACTGCTGCTGCAAGGTGGAGATGCGAGGAGACAGGCGTTCCTGCCGGCTCCTTTCTGCGCCCTCGGCGTCTTCGCCCTCCAACCCTTCAAGGGTGACGACAGAAGCACCGTCGGCCTGGGCAGCCAGCAGGATTCCGCTGTTGACAATGCGGTAGCTTTTGGGGTCGTCCGGCGTGCGGGTGAAGAGAATGGCATCGGCGCCGCTTTCGCCTGTTTCGTCACCGTGTTTGAGGCTGAAGATGCGCAGACGGCGCAAAGCCGTACGCAGCAGTTCTCCGGGGTAGACGTCGATGAGGTGGTGGGTACCGTTGACAGTGAGTGAGATTGAAGATGGCATGGTTTGGATGTAGTGGATCGAGTCCAGTGGTCTGCAAGGTCTCGCGGCTATGGGCGGGAGCCCGTTGCGCCGGCGCGTGCCCGCCGGCCCACGACTTCGGCCATGGCCAACCTGTATTCGCCGCTTCCTTTGTAATCGCTTGTGGGGAGCACTGGTCCACCAGCAATTTGGGGCCTGGAACCTACGCCGCAGAGGGCAGTTCGAGTCGTGTCGGCGCGGTTTCGGCCGCCAGAGGTCCCACTCCGGGAAAGGTCGCCGTTGGCGGCGGCGACAGCAACTGCGGCAACGATGCACCGGTCCATGGGCGATCGGGCAATACGTGCGTGGCCGGTTTTGGCATGGACAAGGGGCAACTGAATCCCGGTTATCAGCACGGGACCATGCGAGGACCGAGGGTGGGAAAGAGTGAAATCTGCCAACAGCCGGTGCGACTCGTTACCGTCCTTGTCGACGGCTACGACGGAAACGTTGAGCGCCAGTAAGGCGGCGAAAAGTTCGCTGTCGGGCTCGGCAAGTGCGACGAGGCCGCCGACTGTGGCGGCGTTGCGCAGGTTCTGGGGCCCCTCAAAGCGGGCGGTAGCGGGCAGGATGCCGGCGGCCAGATCAGCGCACTGAGGATGTTCTACCAGTTCAGTGAGGGTTGTCATGGCGCCGACACGCAGGCTGGAATCGTTTTGACAGATGTAGGACAGTTCCAGGGCGGCCAGGTCGACAACGCCGTCGACGTCGCGCCGCTGCCGCGTTTCCAGGGCTCCCACCAGATGGGTGCCGCCGGCCAGGGGAACGCGCCGTGCGGTACGATCAGCCAGCAGATCGAGAGCGCCGTTCAGGGTCTTTGGTCTGTGGTATTCCGCGAGAATTGCCATAGTTGGTGAAAATTTTTGGAATTGGGAAAGGTGGTGCGGGTTCCTTGTGCAGGGATCACGCGCCTGGCGGCGGTTCCGGCGCAAGATCCAGTTCCTGCAGCAAGCCGACCAGGCTGAAATTCATCGCCAACACGACCGCCGCCGGTGTGAGCAGAAAGATTGGCAAGACGGTAACGAAACTGACGACGAGCAACAGGACCTGGAAGAGGAACATGAGAAATGTATAGAGAGGGTGACGCAGGGCGAGAATGAAGGCGTTTCTGAGGACCATCTTGATACTCATTTCGTCCTGCTGCCAGAGCAAGGGAAAGAAGTATTGACCCGCCATGAGAACAATGATCAGGATCCAGACCCATACGATACTGATGATCTGGGCCCAACTGGCGGTACTGGCGCCGTAGAAGCGGATGTTCACTGAGACGCCGGCTATCATCAGCAGATTGATGCCGAGGAGGAGCCAGCTCTTGCCGATGGTGGACTTTGCGCCATCCCAGAAGAATCCGCTCTCCACTCTGCGGTAGTTGGCGACGCGGTTGGCTGCGTTGTGGATACCTGCCGTCACCGGGCCCGCAGGCAGTATCAGAAAAATCCCGACCCACCAGAGGACGCTTAGCCAGACCCATAAGAGCAGATCTTCATAGAGCGCCTTGATCGTGCGCCACATGACTGTGAATGCTTTCATATCAGTTCCGTCTGCCGCTTGGCTGCTGCGCGGACCAAGGGACGCCCCGTTTTCGAGGCTGGACCAGGCCCTTGAAAAATTTCTTTGCCATTATAGCAGCAGCCCCCTGTTTCTCGGAATCGAGCGGTTGAGGCGGGTGCATCCCGGATTTGGGGTAGGAACAGGCTGGGAATTCATGCCGGCAGTGGCTGGGATTGTGGGCCGGCTTTTGGAGCAGAGGCGGGAAGCTGTCAGGGCCAGACTTAGTTGGGAGGTCGTTAGATTTGGGGGGCCAGGGCTGGCCATGGGGGATGCGATGGGACTGGCGGGACGTGGTCTGGCCGGGGATTTTCGAATAGGCACCCGTCACCAATGTGGACACCCGGTCGATGAGGCACGTCCGGGGGGGGCGTGGGGGGGGGGGGGGCGCCCCCCCAACCCCCCCCCGCCCGCCCCCCCCCCCCCCCCCCACACACAAAAATAATTAATTATTTTTTTATTTTTTTTTTTGGTG
>VXOE01000201.1 GCA_009840225.1 Caldilineaceae bacterium SB0662_bin_25
GCACCATCGCCGACCTCGCCGCCCAAGATGAAATCGACACCCCCCACCTCGCCGAAGCCCTACAATACCGACCCCGAATGACAATTTAAACCAACCCCCCTCCCACAAGCGTCCTGTAGGGGCAGGCCTTGTGCCTGCCCTCTCTCGCCCCCAAAAACTGGGACGCAAGCTACCCGTGAACTGCACTTGACGCCGCTCCAATGTCTGTGGTATACAATCCGTAGTCAAATCGTTTAGGTTGCGTATCCCAAACGTTGAGCAGTCCCAAACGGCCGTCCTGCCGACCAACTCGCGTCCGGGTTTTTCAACCGCGAAAACGTTGCCCGAATGATACGGCTGTCGGACCCGTTCCACGCATCTTTGTCCTAGTTTCTCAAGTCCTGAAGTCAAGTCGCCATCCCAATTCGCCCACTTGGCATTCCCCGCCAACGCGGCCGTTGACGATGTGTTTGCATTCATCCACAACCAAGGAGAGTTGAAACCATGACGATCACAAGGAAGTCCGTAGGACTCACCGTCTTCCTCATCCTGCTGCTTGGGCTGCTCGCAGCCTGCGCCGCACCCGCCGCAACCGAAACGGGCGCGATGACAGAGGATGAACCGGAAGAAGAAATGGCGGCCGAACCGGTAGAACCCTGGTACGATGAAGCCGACGTGGCCAGCGACCATATTCATATCTGTACCGACTCACCGCCCAAATACGGTGGCGAGGTTGTCGTAGCCGGCGGCGCCGGCGCCATGACCGGAAGCAACTGGTTCATCTTCAGCGCACGCGACGACTATCTCTTCAGCCAGCTGATCGACCGCGATACCGACGCGGTCTCCATCCATCCCGACGTGGCCACAAGCTGGGAAGTCTCCGCAGACGGTCTGACCTACACCTTCAACCTGCGCGATGACGTCCGCTTCCACGACGGCGAACAGCTGACCGCTGAAGACGTCAAGTACTCGCTCGAAATGTTCTTCCATCCCGATACCGGCGCCTCCCACGGCCGCACCTCCGGCCTCGATCAACTGGCCGGGGCCGCTGAATTTGAAGCCGGCGATGCCGATGAAATCTCCGGTATTAAGGTCCTCGACGACTTCACTCTGCAGCTGAACTTGGTGGCGCCACGCAGTAGTGTGCTCAGCAATATGGCCGCCTTCAACATCTGGCCCAAGCACCTGCTCGAAGGCATCGCCTTCGCCGATCTCGGCGAGACCGAATACGCCGTCCGCAATCCTGTCGGCTCCGGCCCCTTCACCATGGGCGACTTCGAACCCGACCAGTTCTACATCCTCGAAGCCAACGAGGACTATTACGCCGGACGCCCCTACCTTGACCGTATCATCTTCCGCCTCGGTCTGCGTGGCGCAACCGCCTTCGCCGCCCTCGAAAACGGTGAGATTCACATGGCCGGCCGTGTCACTGCAGTGGAGTATGAGCGTTACAAGGATGACCCCAATATCGTCCTCCTTGGCGGTCAGCTCGGCGGCGGCATGACCGTCTGGCCCAACCACACCCGCCCCGCGTTTCAGGACGCACGCGTGCGCCAAGCCTTGCTCCACGCCCTCGATCGTGAGGCCATGGCCGAGGCTTACTACGGCGAGCTGGCCGACGTCCTCCATCTCCGGCTGACCAATCCCGAGTTCGTAAGCCCCGATATCACCAAGTACGATTACAACCCCGACAGGGCTCGCGAACTGCTGGCCGAGGCCGGCTGGGATTCGGAGCAAGAAATCAGCTTCGTCACCTACTACCAGGATGACCAGAACAAGCGCATCCATGCTGCCATGCAGCAGTTCTGGGCTGATGTAGGCATCGATGTCGAACTCGTCTATCTGGACGGACCTGCCTGGGTCGCACGCGTCTATGATAACAATGACTTCGATCTCTCCTACGGCTGCTGCGGCTGGTTCAATCCCGACCAGTTGCGCCTCTCCCTCGGCTGCGACCGCAGTTGGCCCGCCGGCCGCAATGTAGGCCACTACTGCAACGAAGAGTTTGACGCCTTGGCCGAAGCCGCCATGTCCGAACCGGACCCGGCTAAGCGCAAGGAGATGCTCTATCAGGCCACCGAGATCATCACCGGAGAAGCAGGCGAGATCCCGGTCTTCAGACCGACGCGCTTCTCGGCCTTCAGCGCAAACGTCTGCAACAACATCAACCGCCAGCTCGACGAGCCATTTGCCGAACGCTACCCCGGGAACTGGTATCTCGCCGGCGAGTAAGAACAGCTAAAGTCTGAGATTCAGAGAGTGAGGAGAGGGCGTCAATCTTCTCTCCTCACTCCTCTATTCTCTCATCTGCTTTAACCCATGAATCGCTACATTCTTCGTCGCATCGTCCAGATGCTGCCCGTACTGTTCGGGATCACAATCCTTACATTCACCTTCACCGAACTGGCGCCGGGCGACGCCGTTTCCGCCATGATCCTCATGGACTTTGAATCGGGAGCCGGCGGTGACGAAGGCTCCAACGCCGATAAACTGCGCGAAAAGTACGGCCTCGACAAGTCCCCTCCCGTTCGCTATCTCCAGTGGATGGGAGGCCTCCTCCAAGGCAATCTGGGCGTCCGCATCCGTAGCAAAATCCCCGTCGGCGAGGAAATAGCACGCCGTCTGCCCGCTACCCTTCGCCTCATGGCCGCCGCCATTGTAATCTCTATTCTCTTGGGTATTCCCCTGGGCATATTCTCCGCTCTCAATCAGTACACGCCCCCGGACTATGTGCTCACATTCCTTGCATTTATAGGTATCTCCATTCCAGGCTTCTTTGCTGCAATTGGCGCGATCTATCTCTTTTCGCTCAAATTGGGGTGGGTGCCCACTAGCGGCTACTCCACCATTGGCCGAGATCTCGGCCTGTGGGACACCATGCTCGACCGGGCGCGCTACCTGGTGCTCCCTGCCATCGTGCTGGGGCTGGACTCGACCGCCGGCATCATGCGCTATACACGTTCCAGTGTCCTCGAGGTTGTGCGGCTCGACTATATCACCGTCGCCCGCAGCAAAGGGCTGAACGATCCCGTTGTCATCTTCCGCCACATTCTTCGCAACGCCCTGCTTCCCGTGATCACCATCATCGGTCTGCGCCTCCCCAGCCTTTTCGGCGGCTCCATCATTATCGAGACCATCTTCAACTGGCCTGGAATGGGCATCCTTTATCTGGATGGGGTTGCCACGCGCGACTACCCCCTGATCATGGGTATGGTCCTGGTCTCGGCCCTGACTATCGTCTTTAGCAACCTTATTACAGACTTGACCTATGGGGCCATTGACCCCCGAATTCGCTACGAGTAGCATTTCCTAACACTTGACCGGGGCGGCTCCAACTGCCAGACGCCTGCTACCGCCCATATTCCGCTAGCGCGAGCCCAGACTGTCCCATGACTGCTGAATCAAAACCCGAAGGACTCCAGGAAATATCCGACGCCCTCCACGCCGACGAGGGTGGTGCAGCCGCGCAGCGCCGCCGCGCTTGGCGCCGTTTCCGCCGGCACAAACTTGCCCTCGCCAGCGCCATCCTGATGTTCCTCCTGATTGTCGTTGCCTTCCCCCTTGCCCCCGTCGTCGCACCCATTCATCCTCACAAGATTGAAATTCGAGAGATCGGCCTCGCCCCAGGCGAAGAAGGCCATCTGCTGGGCACCGATCTCACCGGTCGCGACATCTGGAGCCGCGTGGTCTACGGAGGACGCGTCTCCATGTCAGTAGGCATCGTCGCCGTCTCCCTGTACATCACCATTGGCACCATCTTGGGTAGCGTTTCCGGCTACTACGGCGGCACCGTTGATGCCGTGATCATGCGCATAACTGACACCGTCATGGCCTTCCCGATCCTGATCATTCTCATCGCGCTCGTATCCATCCTCGGCCCGGGTATATTCAACTCCATGCTGGCGATCGGTCTTATCGGCTGGACCGGCGTAACCCGCCTTGTCCGCAGCCTCATTCTCTCTATTCGTGAAACCGACTATATCATGGCCGCACAGGCTGTTGGCGTCGAAGAGAGATGGATCATCGTGCGTCATATCCTGCCCAATGTGGTCGCGCCCATCACCGTCGCCGCCAGCTTCGGTATCGCCGGCGCTATACTCACCGAGGCCGGACTCAGCTTCCTCGGCCTTGGCGTTCAGGTTCCGACCCCCAGTTGGGGCAACATGCTCAACGAGGCCCAGAACATTCAGATCATCGAAAACATGCCTTGGTACTGGGTACCGCCCGGCCTCATGATCACCGTCTGCGTCCTCGCCATCAACTTCATCGGCGACGGCCTGCGCGATGCCCTTGACCCCCGCATGAGCCTCGACTAAGATTGTTTAGAGCCATACAGCTCTGTTACCCAGTCACGATGGAGGAAAAAATGATACTGACGCCGGAGCAAAAGGCGGCTTTCTGGCGGGAAGGCTTCCTGCCATACCCCACCCTCCTCGAACCGGAAGAACTGGCACAACTCCAACAGTTGACCGAGGACATCGCCTTCGGCCGCGTCCAGGTGCCAGCCGACATCAAGGGTATCCCTGTCCTCGAACAGGAAATGGTCGTAGCGCGCGGCGAAGTCGAGGCCGCTAACGCCCTCGACGAACTCCGCAAAATCAACTTCCCCGCCTCCATCCATGAGACCTTTCTCGCCGTCGCCAGAAAACCCAAACTCGTCGACCTCATCTCTGAACTCTTCGATGAACCCGACATAAAACTACTGGGCGATCAGATATTCATGAAGCCACCCGGACACGGCTCGGTCAAGGAATATCACCAGGACTCAGCCTCCTGGCCCTTCCTCATACCCCAGAACCAGATCACCTGCTGGATCGCGCTCGATGACGCCACCCTCGAGAACGGCTGCATCCGCTGCCTTCCCGGCAGCCATCACTACGGCCTGCTCCATCTCAGGCACCTCCCGCAACTGCTGACCGAGGAAATGAAGGCCCGCGAAGTCCCGGTCCCCATCCCCGCTGGCGGCTGCCTCCTCTTCCACAGCCTCAACCTGCACTATTCCAGCCCCAACACCTCCACCAAGAGGCGCCGGGCTTGGGCCCTGCACTATATGATGGCAAAAACAAGAGACCTGAGTACAGATGAAGAGGTCCATGTTGACTATATCTCGGTGCGGGGCAAATCCTACGCAGGATTTGTCTGATTAAACCTACAGCCTTGCCGCGTGTTGCCCGTACCCTCCTCTATGTCCTCGGTCTCACTGCCCTGGCCGCCACTTGGCAGGCCGTGTCCAACTATGTTGGATCACTCGAATCTGTGCGCGGCCTCGAACTGGAGCTTACAGAGGTGCGCAGAGTCGATTCCGATACTGCGCAACTCGTTGTCCGATTCAGGCTCCATAACCGGTCGGAGCTCCCAGTCCAACTGAATAGCTACTTCTTTGACCTGTATCTGGACGGAAACCGTATCGGCGGCAGTAGCAGTACTTGGCGCGACGATATTCCCGATGTCGACCGCTCCCTTTACACCCGCGCTTCTACTATCGAACAGACCCTGGCCCCTTACGAACGTCTGGATATGGAATTCCTCCTGCACGTCTTTGACTTGGAAAACTTCCTCGGAGGGTCCCAGGAGAATTCTGAGCCGCCGAACTGGTCCGTTAAGGCCGGATTTCGCCTCATCCATCCCCACTCGCAAGACGAGCGTCTCCTGCGCCTCCAGGCTACCCTGCAGGAGCCGGTGCCATGAGGTCGCTCATTCGACAAGGCGCTGCCGTCTTGGCGGTCGCCTCAATCTTGGCCTACGTCGGGCTGATCTCTCTTACTCACATTCAGGACTATGTACCTTGGCCGGCCGATATGCTCGCCCTCAGCCTGGTCGCCGCCATATGCGGAGCGTTGCTGGCCGTGGCAGAAAGCAGAGCGATTCTGCTGTTCACCCTGGCCGCGATCTTGAGCGTTCTCCTCTTTGGCGGCTTTTGGGCCTCTGCCTCCTTGGCGCTCTTGCGCGGTCAGATCCCAGCCCTCGACCTCCTGTTCTCCGACTACGTCTTCACCTATACCGTTCAACGCGGCTTCATCCTGGTCGCGCCCAGTATCGTGTTTGGACTGTTAGGCGTATTCAGCGTACAGTTACTCCTACCCAAACTCCTGCGGCGCTGAACTGCAGGTATTCCAGACAGCGTGGCATGCCGCGCTCGACTTCGAGGAGACCTACCATGAGCCTGACTGCCGAACAAAAACAGTTTTTCGACGACAACGGCTACCTGCCCTACGGCCGTGTCCTCTCCGACGATGATATCCAGGCCCTCCGCCAGCGCACCGAAGATATCGCCGCCGGACGTCTCACCCACGTGCCATCGAACTACATTCAATTTGAAGAGCAGTTCCGTGACGCCAAGAAGACCGTCGAACCCCGCATCGACATGATCCGCAAAATGGTCTACCTCTGCTACCACGACGACCTCTTCGAGGCCGTCGCCAAAAAGTCCGAAATCGTCGACGTCATCGAAGAGCTACTGAGCCCCAATATCAAGCTATACACCGACCAGCTCATGATGAAGCCCCGCTTCAACGGCACAGTCACCGACTGGCACCAGGACTCCGTCGCCTGGCCCATGTTCGCCCCCCAGAACCACGTCAGCTGCTGGGTCGCCCTCGACGACGCCACCGTCGACAACGGCTGCATGACCGTCATCCCCGGCAGCCACAAGTGGGGGCCCATCACCCGCGAATACAAAGACCGGTTCCTTGCCCAATCGCATCTGGCCGAACCCGTCCCCGTCGAGCTGAAAGCCGGCCAATGCATGTTCCACCATGGCCTCAACTTTCACCGTACCGAGGCCAACACCACTCCCAACCGCCGCCGCGGTCTCGCCCTCCACTACCTCGACGCCGAAACCAGCTACCTCGGCATCGTTGACGAATCCCACCGCGATCAGGTCGAAGGCACCCCCCGTAAGGGCAGCACACCGTTCATGCACATCCGCGGCAAGGAGTTCCCAGGGCGCGTATAATTGCAGCGGCCCTCTGTTATAGGCTGCCATGACACTGACCTCCCCGGCATCACATTGAGGAAAGGCGTCCAATGTCCAATATCCTCCCTACAGCAACGCTCGGTCGTACCGGACTGGAAGTCACCCGGCTCGGATTCGGCGCCGGCCATCGCCGCGCCATGACCGACGAGGAGATGAACGCCCAGCTCAACGCCGTCCTCGATGCCGGCATCAACTTCATCGACACCGCCAACGACTACGGCAACAGCGAGGAGATGATCGGCCGTTACCTTCATCACCGCCGCCATGAATTTGTGCTCGCCACCAAGTGCGGCTGCCACCCCGATGGCCATATCTGGACCAGAGAAAATCTTTTCCGCGGCCTCCACCAAAGCCTCGACCGTCTGCGCGTCGACTCCGTCGACATTATGCAGCTGCACAACCCGACCGTAGCCCAATGTGAACAGGGAGAACTCGTGCAGGCACTGCAGGACATGCGCGCCCAGGGCAAAGTACGCTGGATCGGCATGTCCACAACCCTGCCCCACCTGCCCACCTACCTCGCATGGGACGTGTTCGACGTCTACCAGATCCCCTACTCCGCCCTCGAACGCGACCACGAAGAATGGCTCACCAAAACCGCGCAGGCCGGCGCCGGCACCATCATCCGCGGCGGCGTCGCCCTCGGCAAACCGGGAGTCGGCCTCGGCCAGTCTGATCGATGGCAGGCCTTCAACGAAGCGGGCCTCGACGAACTCAAGCAGTCGGGGGAAAGCGACACGTCGTTCGTACTGCGCTATACACTCACGCATCCTGACGTCCACACCAATATCGTTGGCACAACAAATCCAGCCCACCTCGCCGAAAACGCACAGGCAACGCTCGCCGGCCCACTTTCCCAGGACGTGTACGCCGAAGCTAGGAAACGGCTTGATCGCATCGGCGTGTCACCGGCCTGAGTGCAATTCCGGGGGTCTCTGCCTCCATGGAAAGCAACCGTTAACCGAGCCAGCTGGCATCGGCAGCAAAGGGGGTTCACTATGACCAGTCCACGCAGAACCATCGAGCCCGGCGCCGGAATCCACATCGGCTCCCGTCGCGAACTGCTTGTCGACGACTACCTGATTGCCGCCCTGTCCCGCGACGCCGAGCTTCGCCTCCACCGCCCCGTGCCGCAGGAAGTCGCCCTCGAAACCGACGCGCCCTGGGAGGGAAACGCCTCCGGATACGTCACCGTTTTCCAGGACGGCGACCGCTACCTCATGTTCTACCGCGGCTGGCACTTCACCCACGACTCCGGCTCCCTCGAATTCGCCCACCCCGAATTCGTCTGCGTAGCCGAAAGCAGCGACGGCATCAACTGGACCAAGCCAAACCTCGGCCTCGTCGAGTTCGACGGCTCGCGCAACAACAACATCATCCTCGACGC
Source organism: Caldilineaceae bacterium SB0662_bin_25 (assembly GCA_009840225.1). Lineage (GTDB taxonomy): Bacteria > Chloroflexota > Anaerolineae > Caldilineales > Caldilineaceae > Bin5. The sequence continues at coordinate 8,343 of VXOE01000201.1, forward strand.
ACGCGACGACGACAGTCCCGCGATCAACTTCGTGCCCTTCAAAGACCCCAACCCGGACGCGCCCGCCTCCGAACGATACAAGGCGCTCGCCAATAACAGGGGCTACAAAGGCCTCTTCGCCCTCAGCTCACCCGACGGCCTCCACTGGACAAAGATGCGCGACCAACCCGTCATCACCAAGGGCTACTTCGACTCCCAGAACCTGGCCTTCTGGGACGCCGAACGCAGCGAATACCGCGACTACCACCGCGACTTTCGCCACGGCCGCGACATCATGACCTGCGTCTCGCCAGATTTCATCAACTGGACCGAGCCCGTCTTCATCGACTACAACCCCACCCGCATCGCCGAGCTCTACACCAACCAGGTCACGCCATACTTCCGCGCCCCCCACCTCTTCGTCGGCTTCCCCGCCCGCTACGTCGAGCGCCCCTGGTCGCCCGCCATCGAAGACCTGCCCGAACCGGAACATCGCCGCATGCGCGCCGACGCCCGCGAGCGCTACGGCGCCGCCCTCACCGACGGCCTCTTCATGAGCAGCCGCGACGGCATGGAATTCAACATCTGGCCCGAAGCCTTCATCCGCCCCGGACTGCGGCCCGAGGGCAATTGGACCTACGGCGACAACTACCAGAACTGGGGCCTGGTCCCCACCCGTTCCCAGTTCGACGGCGCCCCCGATGAGCTGTCAATGTACGTCAGCGAAGGCTACTGGCGCGGGCAATCGGTGTGCCAGCGCCGCTACACCCTCCGCATGGACGGTTTCGTTTCGCTCCACGCGCCCCCCAGCGGCGGCGAGATGATCACCAAACCCATCAGGTTCACAGGCAGCAACTTGGAGCTCAACTTCTCCGCCTCAGCCGCTGGCAGTGTGCGCGTAGAAATGTTGCACGGACAGGTCGACCTGGCGATCGAGGGCTATGCCCTTGACGACTGCATCCAGCTCCTCGGCGATGACCTCGACCGGACCGTGCGCTGGACACACGGCGCCGATGTGAGCCAGTTTAGCGGCGCACTGGTTCGCCTGCGCTTCTCGCTCCAGGATGCCGACATCTACTCTTTCCGCTTTGTGGAGTGAGGGAAAATTGACTAACGCTGGCCTGGCCGCCCCGACCGCACCGCCACGCAGGAGTGTTCGATGGAAATACGACGCTATCGACCGTCCGACCTCGAAACCCTGAAGACGATTACAGCCATCTGCTTTGACGGCGTCTCCATTGACCAGAACATCGAGAAATTGTACGGGATTATCCGCGGTAAAGACTGGCGCTGGCGCAAAGTTCGCCACATCGACGACGACGCCGCAGCCAATGCAGACGGCATCCTCGTCGCCGAAGTCGACGGCCAAACTGTCGGCTACGTCACCACACGCGTCGACAAAGACGCCGGCATCGGCGGCATCCCCAACTTTGCCGTCCTGCCCGAATTTCAGCAAAAGGGCATAGGCCGCCGCCTCCTCGAAGAGGCCGTCGCCTACTTCGCCGCTGCGGGCTTGAGCTACGCCCGCATCGAGACCCTCGACCAGAACGACGTCGGCGCCCACTTCTACCCCGACTTCGGCTTCCGGGAAGTTGCCCGCCAGATCCACTACATCATGCCCATCACCCAAGACGACCCGTAAACGCCTTCCCTCCAAATACCCACTGCCCTAGGCAGCTCCAGGAGCATTCACATGTCAAATGCTAAAGTCAGAGTCGGAATCGTCGGCGCCGGACCGATCGGCGGGCTGGGAGGCAGACCCTTCTCCCACGCCGCCGGCTACCGGCGCTGCGAAGACGCCGAACTCGTCGCAATCGCCGACATCGACCCGCAGCGGCTCCAACAGTTCGGCGATGAGTGGGAGATCGAGCCCGAGCACCGCTATCCCACCGCCGTCGACATGTACGAAAAAGCCCGCCTCGACGTCGTAGATGTCACCACCAACACCCTCTACCATCATCATCCCGTCATCGAAGCCGCCGAAGCCGGCATCAAGGTCGTCATGGTCGAAAAACCGCTCGCCACCAGCGTCGCCTGGGGCCGCAAGATGGTGGAAGCCTGCGACCGCAGCGGCACCCGCCTCATCACCGAGCATACCCGCCGCTTCCTCCCCCACTACCAGCGCCTCAAGCGCATGATCGACGACGGCGCCGTCGGCCGCGTAAAGACAATCACCTACGAGGGCTGCCGCCCCCTCCTCACAAACGGCACCCACACCGTCGACTACGCCTTCTTCTTCACCGACGCACAGCCACAGCTCGTTTCCGGCTACCTCAACACGGAAACCGTCGCCGACCCCGGCGGCGCCGGCATGGTCGCCTGCTCAGACGGCGTCGTCGTCTTCATCGACTGCATCGCCGAGCGCAAGGAGTCCCTCGGCTACACCAAGATCGCCGGCACCGAAGGGCGCATCCATTTCAGCGAACGCCGCGGTCTCTGGGAATACGGGCCCCTCGTCGAGGCCGACGAGGGCTATGGCACCCGCTACGATTTCGAACCCATCCCCGACATGCCCGCCGAATTCAAGCTCGACGACTACTTCTACTCCGCCACCCGCGAGAGCATCGACTGTCTGCTCGAGGACCGCGAAAGCGTATCCACAGGCCGCGATGGACTCAAAGCGCTCGAAGTCATCACCGCCATCCATGTCTCCCACAAGACCGGCACGCAGGTGCAGCTTCCCCTCGCCCCCGGCCTCGACGAACTGGAGATCCGCTCGACCGGCGAATAACTGACCACTGACCATTATCCACTGACTTTCGGAGTTCCTGATGCCACCAACCTATCGCGCCGGCATCATCGGCCACACCGGCCGCGGCAACTACGGTCATCATCTCGACACGGCCTTCCAGGGCCTGTCCAACGTCGAGGTAGTCGCAGTCGCCGATCCGGACGAAGAGGGACGCACCGCCGCCGCCCAGCGCACCGGTGCCCGCCACACCTTCGCCGACTATCGCGACATGCTGACGCAACTGGACTTGGACCTGGTCGCCGTCTGCCCCCGCTGGGTCGACCAGCACGCCGGCATGGTCATCGCCTGCGCTGAAGCCGGCGTAAAGGGCATCTTCAGCGAAAAGCCCTTCTCCCGCACCCTCGCCGAAGCCGATGCCATGCTCGCCGCCTGCGAAAAGCACAACACCCGCATCGCCGTCGCCCACCGCCGCGCCAACCCCTACGAGCTGCACGCCAAAAAGCTCATCGAAGACGGCCTCATCGGTGACGTCCACATGATCCGCCGCCACGGCAAAGCCGACCACCGCGCCGGCGCCATGGACCTCGTCGTTCTCGGCCCCCATCTCCTCGACAATATCCGTTTCTTCGCCGCATCCGAAGTCGCCTGGGCCCACGCCCACGTCACCCAGGACGGTCGCGAGCTCACGCTCGCCGACATCCATGAAGGCGACGAAGGCGTCGGCCCCATCGCCGGCAACGGCCTCGCCGCCTACTTTGTCTTCCGCAACGGCGTCACCGCCCATCTCGACTCCTATCGCAGCGACGACACCGACACCCGCGAGCAGGTCAACTGGCTCGGCCTCGAAATCCACGGCTCCGCCGGCATCCTCTCCCTCCGCCTCGCCCCCCTTGGCGAACTCTACCACTACCCCTACCGCCTCTGGCTCCCCGGCGACCGCGACGGCGCTTGGGAACGCATCACCCTACCCGACTGGGACCTGAACCCCGACGGCCAGCCCCGTTCCGTCTCCGAGAAATTCCAGCTGAACAACCGGGTATTCGTCGAAGAGCTGATCCACGCCATCGAGGAAGACCGCCCCGTGACAGCCGTAACCAACGGCCGCGATGCCCGCGCCGTTCTCGAAATGATCATGGCCATCCACGAATCGCAGCGCCTGCGCGCCCGCGTCGACTTCCCGCTGCAGAATCGCGAGTATCCCTATGTTGTCTGGAGAAGTGAAGCGGAGCAAGAAAACCCGTAACCGGCGCCAAGCGAACAACTGCCGGCATCTTCAATGGCGGCAAACAAGAGCAAACAAGGGGCTATCATGACCGTTACCAATCAATCTAATGACAAGGTCTACCGGGCCGGCATCATCGGCCTCACCGGCATCGGCCAGTCGCCGCCGCGCTACGACCTCTGGTCCACCCGCCACCCCCAGCCCCACTCGCACGCTTCCGCCTACGCCGCCCATCCCCGCGCCCAAGTGGTCGCCGTTTGCGAACTCGTGCCCGAGCTCCTGACCCAATACGAAAAAAACTGGGGTGCAGCCGCGCACTACAACGACTACCGCGCCATGCTGGAACGCGAAAACCTCGACATCCTCAGCGTCGTCACCTCAGACCACCTCCACGCCCAAATGGTCGTCGACGCCGCCGAGGCCGGCGTCCCCGCCATCTTCTGCGAAAAACCCCTCGCCACCACCCTTTCCGACGCCGACCGCATGTTGGCCGCCGTCGAAAAGAACGGCACCGTGATATGCGTCGACCATGGCCGCCGCTGGGATCCCTTCTGGCGCCAGGCCCTCTCCATCATCGAAGAAGGCCGCATCGGCTCCCTCACTCGCATAAACGCCCATCTCGGCGGCGAACGCGCCATGCTCTTCCGCAACGGTACCCACCTCGTCGACACCGTCTGCATGTACGCCGACGCCGCCCCCGACTGGCTCATCGGCGGCATGGAGGAGGGCTACGAGGATCGCACCGAATACCTCGGCGACGGCGGCCACGACCCCAAAACCGATCCCGGCGCCTCCGCCTTCGTCTACTTCACCAACGGCGTCCGCGCCCACATCGAAGTCTCGCAGCGCACACTCGTCAACTTCGAGCTCGACCTCCTCTGCACCAACGGCCGCATCCGCATCAGCAACACCGAAGCCCTTGTCTACCTGACCTCGGCGGAGCGCCCGTACGAGGTTACCAGCCGCCAGCTCGGCGGCTCTGTGGACTACCGCAGCGCCATGGTCAACGCCGTCGACGAGCTGATCCACCTCATCGAAAACGGCGGCGAAAGCATCTCCAGCGGCCGCCGCGCCCTCCACAGCCTCGAAATCATGATCGCCATCATGCGCTCCCAGGCCCTGGGCGTCGAAAAAATCCACTGGCCCCTCGCCCGGGACTGACGCCACTCGCCGTCGTGGACAACTGGAACGGGTGAGGCCGGCGACAGTGCTCATTCGCCAGCACCCCCCGTAACCAAACGCAGAAGAGCGCGAGAAGACCACTCGCGCCCTCATTTCCAGCCTCGACTTGTCGCCGCAGTGACTAACCCCTGGCCCCTAACCC
>VXOE01000139.1 GCA_009840225.1 Caldilineaceae bacterium SB0662_bin_25
GGGGGGCCCCCCCCCCCCCCAACGCCCCCCTACTGCCTACCCGACCGGGTGTCGACATTGGTGACAGGTGCCTATTCGAAAGTGTCCAGCCAGACCACGTCCCGCCAGTCCCATCAAATCCCCTGGCGACAGGCCCTGCGCCAGCCCTGGCCTCCCAAAAATCAGCGGACCTCCCGGTAAGGCCAGGCTTGGCGGCTGCCCTCCGTCTCTCCAAGAGCCGGCAAACAATCCCAGCTTCCGCCGGCATGAACGCCCCGCCAGACTGTTCCCACCCCAATTCCGGGATGCACTCTGAAGTTCCGCTTGTTGAGCATTCCGCACATTTAAGGTACGATTGAGCGCACTTGGCATCCGGTCGCTGGGCACCGGAATATCCGCAGATATTCGCACAAAGGATGCGCGCATGACAAACACAACTGATACCTTGACTGGCGCTGGCGCCCAAACTCTGGTCCGGCGTATGGGAGAAGCCGCAGCTGCCTTTCTGGCCTGCCTCTCCATAGACCAGAAACACAGAGCGGTCGTCCCCTTTGCCGACCAGGAAGAGCGCACAAACTGGCACTACACACCGATACTCCGCAAGGGGCTTTCTCTATCCGAAATGACATTCCCCCAGCGTCAAAATGCCCTGCAACTGGTAACCACCGGTCTCAGTCGCGCCGGTTTCGTTACCGCCTCGACCGTGATGGGCATTGAGAACGCTCTCGACATGCTGGAAGATTGGGAGCGCACCCATCCGGGTAGAGACCCACAGCTCTACTTCCTGACCATCTTCGACAGCCCCGACGAAAAGGGCGTGTGGGGATGGCGTTTTGAAGGCCACCACATTTCGCTCAATTTCACAATCGCCGATGGGAAAATCATCTCGCCCACGCCAATGTTCTTCGGTTCGAACCCGGCCGATGCGCCCTTCAGCCCCGCGGCCACCCTCCGACCTCTGGCTGGCGTCGAAGACCTGGCCCGCGAGCTGGTCCGCTCCTTCGACGAGGAAGCCCTGGCAGTCGCCAAAATCTCTCCAGCCGCGCCGCCGGACAACGTCCTCTACAACCTTCCCCAGGTCGTGGAAGGCGCATTCCGTATGCCCGCCAACTCCCCTGACCTGGAACGGTGGAAAGAGGCCCATGGCGTGGACGATTCCCACGTTCAGGCGCTGCGCTATTCCGATACACCCCGCGGCCTCTGCCGCAACAGCATGAACAGCCAGCAACAGGAGATCCTCCTGGCCCTCATCGGCGAGTACATCCATCGAATGCCGGACGAACTGGCCGAGACCGAATGGCACCATCTCGGCGAGCGCGGCCTCGACGGCATCCACTTTGCCTGGGCAGGCGGTCTCGAAAAGAGGCAGGGCCACTACTACCGCATCCAGGGCCCGCGCTTCATCTGTGAATACGACAACACCCAGAATGACGCCAATCACATTCACTCGGTCTGGCGCGACCCGGCCAATGATTTTGGTAGAGATCTACTGGCGCATCATTACGCCCATCATCATTAGCGGCTGCTAGTGCGCATCCTGTCGGGGCTGTCGGGGTTGGCGTCTAGGTTTCTTGGCTCAGTCAAACTACATCGTATCGGGTTCAGTAGGTTAGCGGGCCTTGTCACGGCTCCGTTGCCTTTTGAGAGAGGCCCATACCGGCACAATCTTTGGCACCGTGGCAGAAAACGTTTGACGGAGCGGATGAAGATCGGTACAATCCGGTTCATATGTCAAATGTCGCACCCTTGTGGCAATTAACATTCGAACAGACAGAAGCTGGTAAATCCGGTTGAGACCTCCTGTGTAACGATCGAACTGTTCGAAGATGATAGATTGCAGGGACCAGAAAGCAACTTTCCACGCAATAACCAACTCTTAAGGAGATATCTATGGCTGAAAACGGAAAATCGTTTATGTCCGGAAGCTACCAGGTAGTGGGGACCCGGCCCATTCGGCACGACGGTACCGATAAGGTTGTCGGCGCAGCCCGTTATGCCGCTGACCAGAATGTGCCGGGAATGTTGTACGGCAAATACCTGCGCAGCCCCCATGCCCACGCCCGCATCCTCAATATCGATACCAGCAAGGCCGAGGCCCTGCCGGGCGTCACAGCAATCGTTACCTCGTCCGACCTCGCCGAAGCGGCTGACAAGATTCAGGAAATGGGCGAAGACGCCGTCAATCTGCGCTATCTGAGCGCCAACATGCTGGCCCATGACAAGGTCCTCTACCACGGCCACGCCATCGCTGCCGTGGCGGCAAACAGCGTCCACGTCGCCGAAGAGGCGGTCGAACTGATCGATGTCGAATACGAGGTCCTCAAACCGGTGCTCGATGTGCGCGAGGCCATGGCAGACGACGCTCCCATTCTCCTCGAAGAGTTGCGCACCACCGCCTTGGGCGAAGTCGGCGATAAGCCGACCAATGTCGCTCAACACTTCCGCCACGCACGCGGCGACCTCGAAGCCGGCTACGAAGCCGCTGACGCGATTGTCGAGCGCGAATTCACTACCGCCATGGTCCATCAGGGCTATCTGGAACCCCAGGCCTCAACTGTGCAATGGCGGTCCGACGACCAGATTCATATCTGGACCAGCACCCAAGGCCCCTTCCAGATCCGCGACTCTGTGTCCGCCCTCCTGCAGGTGCCCGTTTCCCAGGTAAAGGTGACGCCCGCGGAAATCGGAGGCGGTTTCGGCGGCAAGTTCACCCCCTACACCGACCTTCCCGCGGCCCTGCTCTCCCGCAAGAGCGGCAACCGCCCGGTCAAGATGGCGCTGACCCGCACCGAAGTACTCCAGGCGACCGGCCCCACCTCCGGCAGCTACATCAAGGTAAAGATGGGCGCTTCGAAGGACGGCCGCATCACCGCAGTTGAAGCCGACCTCATCTACGAGGCGGGCGCCTATCCCGGCTCCCCCGTTGGCGCCGGCGCTGGCGTGATTCTCTCCCCATACAAGCTCGATAACCTGCGCATCGATGGCTATGATGTAGTCGTCAACCGCCCGCAGAGCGGTGCCTACCGCGCGCCCGGCGGTACCAATGCCGCCTTCGCTTCCGAGACCGTCATCGACGAGTTGGCCGAAATCCTGGAGATCGACCCGCTGGAATTCCGCCACATCAACGCCGCCCAGGCAGGAGACCGCCGCCCCGACGGGCCCGAATACAAGCGCATCGGTTACAAAGAAACCGTTGAAGCCGCCATCGACCACCCCCACACTGCCATCCCAAACGAAGGAACAAATCGTGGCCGGGGCGTGGCCTCCGGCTTCTGGTTCAATGGCGCCGGTCCCTCAAGCGTCACCGCCGTGGTCAACGCCGACGGCACCGTAAACCTGCTCGAAGGCTCCGCCGATATCGGCGGCACGCGCGCATCCGCCGCTATGATGCTGGCCGAGACGATCGGCCTTGCAGCCGAAGACATCAACCCCCAAGTCGTCGACACCGACTCGATCGGCTACACCGGCGGCACCGGCGGCAGCAGCGTTACCCACAAGATCGGCGTAACCACCCATCAACTCGGCCTGGAACTGCGCAGGAAGATGAGCGAGCAGCTTGCCGACTACTGGGAGATGGACATATCTGACATCACCTGGCAAAACGGCCAGTTCAGTGGCAACGGTCAAAGCCTCGGCTTCAAGGAAGCCGCCCAGGAACTGTCTAGCGGTTATGAAGCGCTGACGGCCAGCGTCACAATGAATACCGAGGGGGCCGGGCCTTGCTTCGGCACCCATATTGTCGACGTCGAGGTCGATCCGGAGACGGGGAAGGTCGAGATCTTGCGCTACACCGCTGTCCAGGACGTGGGCAAGGCGATCCATCCCAGCTATGTTGAAGGCCAAATCCAGGGCGGTGTCGTCCAGGGAATCGGCTGGGCCCTGAACGAAGAGTATATCTACAACGACGAGGGGCATCTGCTCAACGCCAGTCTGCTCGACTATCGCATGCCCACCGCGCTCGATCTGCCCATGATCGAGACCGTTCTGGTGGAAGTTGCCAACCCCGACCATCCCTTCGGCGTGCGCGGCGTCGGCGAAGTACCGATCGTTCCACCGGCTGCGGCCCTCGCCAACGCCATCTACGACGCCATCGGCGTACGGCCGTCCGAACTGCCAATGTCGCCGGCTCGGGTGCTCGAAGAGATCTGGGAGAAAAACGGCGCCTAGCGCCCAGTTCCTGTAAACCTGCGGCCAGGTACTGCTCTGGCCGCCAAACTGTTCGCAAAGGCGGGTCGGTAGACCATGTGTTGACCGGCCCGCCTTTTGATTCGAGCCTGAGGATTCGATACTGCGAAAGAGAGTCACCTATGGAACAGCTCGACGACAGGAGATAACTGACCTATGTCTTCCTCTCGTTCAGTTGCCGTAACCGGCGGCCTTGGCAATCTCGGTACAAAGCTGCTCTTGCACCTCGCCCGCACAAGCCCCTGCCAGCGGCTGATCGGGCTGGACGTGCGTGCGCCGTCGTCTGATCAGTTACAAGCACTGCACGACGCCGCCGCCCAGAATACAACATGTTCAACGCCTGCCGTCGAACTCCTTGAATGTGACCTCACCGATCCCCACGACGCCCGCTGGCGAGATGCGCTGGACCGGGTGCAAGCGGTCGTCCACTTCGCCGCACTTAACCCCTACCCCGACGCCAGTTGGGACGAAGCCGCCATATCCATCGACATGACCCTCAATGTGGCCCTCGCAGCCGCCGGCAGCCCCGAAGTCGAGCGCTTCGTCTTCGCCACCTCTAATCACGTAATGGGCCGCTATAAGGACGAGCCCCTCGCCGCCACCGTCGGCCCTGGAACGCTGACCCCCGAAAGTCCCCTGGGCGTGGGCACCGTCTGGGAGGAGACCGAACCGCCCCTCGACGCCACCGCCTATTCAACGACAAAGATGGTGGGCGAACGCATCTGCCAGGCCCTGGGCGCGCAGTCAGATGGCGCCACCACCTTTGTGAGCGTGCGCATCGGCTGGTGCCAGCCGGGCGACAACCGGCCCGAAACACTCAACGCCACCGGCGACCCGGGCGTCCAAATCGGCGGTGCCGAATCCCACCCCGACCCCGAAGGCTACCGCCGCGCCGAACGCTGGTTCCGCCAGATGTGGCTGTCAAACCGCGACTTTGTGCACCTTTTCGAACGGGCCGTCAATGCCGACGCCGCCGCATGGCCCGCGCCGGCCATCGTGGTCAACGGCATGTCCGATAACACCGGTATGACTTGGAGCCTGGACGAGGCCCGGCGCTATCTCGGATACCAGCCCTCGGATGACGTGAACGCCAGCGGCTCTTGACCGACCGTCTGCGTCCCGCCATCTCCCCCAGCGATTGAGACTGGCCGCAAACCTTTCGCCACAAAAAGGAGACTCTACATGAGCTACAAGCTCGCTTACAGTACCCTGCGCTGGCAGAATCCCGAACTGGAGCCGGCCCTGAATAGGCTTGCCGAAGCGGGCTGGCAGGGTTGGGAGAGCAGACTTCCCCTCAACTGGATGGGGACGCCCGAACGCCTGCGCCGTGTCTGCGACGACGCCGGGATGCCCCTAGTCGTCTTAACCGCCAACGGGACGCCCGATAGCCGCGATCGTGAAAACGTCGAGTTGAACCGGCGCCGCATGGAGTTCGCCGCCGAAATGGGCTGCGACTGCTTCATGTACATGAACGGCGGCAAGCCCGACGACCGCCCCGTGAGCGACGATGACGTCAGAGCAGCCGCCGAAGGCGCGGACGAGTGGGCCGATTACGCGGCCCAGTTCGGCCTGGAGCTGACCTACCACATCCACACCAATCTGCTCGTCGATTCAATCGATCACTGGAAGCTCTACATGGAGAACCTGCGCACGGCCAAGCTGTGCATCGACGTCTCCCACGCGCAGCTCTGGGGCTATGACCCCGTCGCCTCGCTGCGCGACTTCAGCGCACAACTGAACTATGTCCATCTGCAGGATTGGGCCACCACCACCCGCCGCGCCGACGGCTTCTACGATCCGCAGTGGTGCCAGGTCGGGGAACACGGTAATGTTGATTTTCCAGCTATCCGCGGCGTTCTGGATGAGATCGGCTACGACCGCTGGGTGACAGCCTGCCCGGGCCAGCCCATACCTGGCCGCGAAGATCCCATAAGCGAGGCCGAACGCAGCGACGGAATGGTCACCTATCTGCGGGGAATCGGCTACTGAGTGTCCAGGTCGATCTCGGGGTGATCGCGGAAATACCTGGCCGTATCGATAACCAGGTTTTCCTGCAATTGAATCGTCATACCGCCGTCAATGACCAGCGTGTGGCCGGTGATGAACTTGGCCTCGTCGGAGCAGAGGAAGCGCACACCGTTGGCGATGTCGTCGGGCACGCCTGTGTGACGCAGAGGGTAATGCTGGTCGAAAAAGCGCAACAAAGAGGGGTTGCGTTCCCAGCGTTCACCCTGGCGCTCGGTCACGATATGGCCGGGGCAGATGCAGTTGACCCGCACGCCGATCGGCCCGAAATCAAGAGCCATCTGGCGGCTCATCGCGATAATCGCCGCCTTCGTCATCTCGTAGGCCAGGCATGACGGCGCCACCATCTGCCCGTGCACCGAAGAAATATTGACGATGCTGCCGCCGCCGCTGGCCTGAATGTGCGGCACCCCGTACTTCGCGCTCAAAAAGACCGCCTTCTGCGAAGCGTCGAGCGCGCGGTCAAAGGCGGTTTCAGTCAGCGTGATGGCCGTGCCGTCCGGCTCCAGTGCCCCCCACGCGTTGTTTACCACGATGTGCAACCCGCCCCAGAGGTCAACCGCCCGTTCGATCATCGGCCGTATCTGATCCGGCTGCGAAATGTCGACCTCATAGGCGGAAGCCGTGCCGCCGCTCTCCTCGATGTAGGCCGCGTTTTCCGCCGCCGCCTCCGGCATGATATCGGTGACCAGCACCTTCGCCCCATCCGCGGCCAGCCGCCGCGCAATGGCCCCGCCAATTCCGACCGCTCCCCCGGTGACGATGGCGACTTTATCTGTTAGTGTCATGTGAGGTTTCCCGAGCAAGTTGTGGAGTGTAGACCGGGGTCAGTATACTTGCCGGTCCAACGATAACCAAAATGGGTGCGCTTAGCCTCCAGTGCAGTATTGCGGAGGCTATTGTTTTGGTCTGATTATGAGAGATAAGTCAAACGTTATATGCTGAATTGGCATCACTTCTGCAAGTCCTAGGGAACGGCTCTGTTGTAAGAAAATGGAAGCTAGGACCGGCGTCATTCACGATATCGTCTCGCGTCTCATAGCTTTCGATCCCTATCGGATCGTGCTATTCGGCTCTGTTGCTTCGGGAACGGAGGAGTTGGGAAGTGATATCGACTTACTGGTAATTCTGGATTCTGAGAAAATCTCACAGACCTATGAGGAGAGGATGCAGAGCAGGCTCATGGTGAGGAAGAGCCTCCTTGCGGTCAACAAACATACCCCAATAGACCTTATCGTCTATACCAGGGGTGAGTACGAGCTTCTACAAAGACAAAGCTCTTCGTTTTTGCAGGAGATCGAAAGCACGGGGAAAATGTTGTATGAAGAGGCGGGCAATAGCGAGGCCGGGTTCCGTCCGTAATGGCCTGAGACTGAATTGCCAAGAGGAGAGGAAACAATAATGGACATTCCACAAATCGATCTGCCCGCGCTGCTTGGGCCAACAGAAACGTATATTATCGGTGCTCCATTCGCAGCCGTCTGGCTTCTGTCCGGCATCGTCAGCGCGATGGTCGCCAACAATAAAGGGAGAAGTGGCTGCAGCTGGTTTCTGCTCGGCTTCCTATTGGGCCCGCTAGGCCTCATCCTATCCTTCGCTGTCTCCAAAAACCAGCCGGTTCTCGAGCAAAGATTGATCCAGCGCGGCGAAATGCAGTACTGCCCCTACTGCGCCGAACTGATCAAAGCGGAAGCGATCAAATGCCGGTACTGCGGTGAAAACTTTGGCGGCGATCAGTCGTCCCAGTCGCTATACATGCGCTGAACCGGTCTGAGTATGTATTTCGGCACTCGTAGTGATGAGTCTTGAAGCCGCTTCTAAAGAAAAGCTTTCGTTTAGAGATCGCTGACACATTTCTCAGTTGATTTGTTATGGTATCCATTCTTCAGACCAACGACAGGTCAAATCTTATGCGTCGCCGAATTCTGGCACGATAAATTACCCTGGTGAGATTTTCCATCTGAATGTTTACACCTTCGTCATTAACCCACCTCTGGCCGTACTCACCATTTGACGCCTGAAGCATTTCCGGAAAACCGAAAGACCATCCAAGAATAGCTTAGTCCCTTTTGGGAAATCGAAGCGGGAATTCTAGGGTCTCGATAAGCGTCAGCGAATACTGGCTTCAAGAAAGGTATTCTGCGGTTTACCCTTCAAACTGTATGATATACAGGCAACTAACCCTCACTAACGAAACTAGAGGAGGTGACAGTGGAAGTTTTCGCAATAGTGGGTTGGTTGTTATGCAGCGTTCTCAGCGCGGTGATAGCCAAAAGGAAAGGACGAAATGGGTGTGGTTGGTTTACGCTAGGAATCTTGCTTGGTCCATTCGGTCTTGCTCTAGCGTTGGTTGTTTCAAAAGGGAAGTCCACTGCCGATGTTGCTGACGTTCCTGAAGTCCAGCCTAACCTTGAAGAGAGTGGGCTGCTTACGACCACACTGCATTCGGAAGTCACCAAAGCGTGCAAACGGGCGGATACGGGCCTGTGGGACGCCTTTGCTCGCAGCGCCGGTTATAGGCCGGTAACTCCTCTCGCGGGTCGTCTTGTCTTCCCACAGTACCGAGACGGGAGGTTGCGCGTCAGTGAACAGGAGGCCAGATTCGCTTTCATCGAAGCGTTGTCTCAAGGGCCCCTTAGGTATTCGGTAGAGGCGCCTACCAGTAAACTTTATAGTTTTTCCGGAACTAGAGCTCTTTCTGCGATGACCGACCTTCAGGTACACCACGAGAGTGAAATTGGCATCTGTAACGTCGAGTTCAAAGCGAAGGGCGTCAGTTCATCTGCCCAAAACAATTTCCCAATCTATAAGGACGTACAAAAGTTAATGCGCGAGCCAGTGTGGGGGCTTTGGTTTCATCTCTTGGAAAGCATCGACAGCTCAACTATCATCAAATTCTTGGACGTCATGGCAATGCAAATCGATAAAGTTCAGGGCGAATTTGAAGGTGACGTTGAAGCACCCGGCTTGACCCTTCACATATGCGTATTGCAATACGGCTTCTCACTGCAAAAAGATGTGCCGATTCCGTCTGAAGGAGTCATCGACATCGCGGAATTGAGAAGGCTTCTTTTCGTAGATTTGCAGGTGGCAGAGCATAGGTTGGTAAGACATCGGGATCTGAATGGCTGGTCTTTGCATTCGTGGGAGGGCGTTATTGATGGCTAGATCGGTCGTTCAGGGGCCATTTAAGAAAGGAGCAATAGAAAAACCATGCGCCACGAAAAGTGGACCTGCCCCAAATGCGAAAACCTCGAATTCGAAACCGATATCTTCCAGGCCACCGGCGGCACACTCGCCAAAATCTTCGACGTCCAGAACAAGAAATTCACCACCGTCACCTGCACCCGCTGCCAGTACACTGAGATCTACAAATCAAGCACCTCCAACCTGGCCAACGTCTTTGACTTCTTCACATCGTAAATCGCAGAATACGCCTTGAGTAACAGAATGCCCTATCGAGCCGTCATCTTCGACCTGTTCGGCACCCTGGTCTGCAGCTTCACCCGCCGGGCGTACGACAAGGTCAACGCGCAGATGCTTTCATTCGCCAAAGCCGAAAACACGCTCTCAGATCGTTGAACACCCTGTCATAACGCCATGTGAACGCGCTATGACGGGCTCCCATTCTCTCCCTGCGCGGACGTTCCAGCCAGTATTAGCCACCGGATGGAGCCGCCGCGCCAGTCTCCAAATAAGGATCAAGAAATGCTACGCGTCTCAATCTTCAAACACAACGCCGAAATAACCGACCAGTGGCTCCGCCAAAAAGTCGCCCTCGGCGCTGACGCCATCGACTTCGGCCGCGACGCCGACATGCCCGGCGTCACCGAACAGGGCTACCCGGACCTGGATGCAGTGCGCGCCCTCCGCAACCGGGTGCGCTCCTTCGGCATCGACATCAACCGCGTCACCCTCCCCACCCTCACACATACCTTCATCGATGAGCGCGTCGGCGCCGAGGACGAGCTGGACAACGCCGCCAAAGCCCTCGAAGTATACGGCCAGGCACGCATCCCCATCGCCCGCCAGCGCGTCGAAGGCGACGTCTTCCCGCAGATGATGGAGCAGTACCGCACCAAACACCGCGGCGGCTACCTCGCCCGCGCCGAGACGCTCGTGCAGGGACCTCACGACATCCCCTCCCGCGCCGAACTCGAGCGCTGGTGGGACCGCTTCTGCGTCGCCTTCGAGCGCCTCACACCCATCGCCGAGGAATACGACATCAAGCTCGCCGTCCACCCCTCCGATACACCCAACATCGACACACCCTTCGGCGGCATCGGTTTCCACCGCATCATCGACGCCTTCCCCAGCCCCAACGTCGGCTACGTCTACTGCATCGGCACCCGCTCCGAAGCCGGCGGCAGCTCACTCGTTATCGACGAGATCAACAACTACGGCCGAAAGGGCAAACTCTTCATGCTCCACATGCGCAACGTACGCGGCAGCCTGGCCACCGCCGGCGGCTTCGAAGAGACCCTCCTCGACGACGGCGACCTCAACATGGCCCGCATCCTGCGCGAGCTGCGCAACGTCGGTTTCAGCGGCTACATCAACCCCGATCACATTCCCGACCTGCCCGGCGACAACGAGACCCGCGACGTCGGCTGGGCCTACTCCATCGGCTACCTCAAGGCGCTCTTCGCCGCCGCCGTGGCATAATGCCGCAGGTGCCAGAGGAAAGAGGCAGGCGGCCGGTGCCGAAAGACCACCGGCCCCGCCTGACCTCTCCATCCTGCACCCCTTGATCTGCGACACCCCCCTCAAATGCTCCGATTCAAGACTGACAGGGCAGAGCTAACGCCCTTCCTGGTTCTTCTGGCATTCACCGCAGTCGCCCTGTTCTTGCGGCTCTATCGACTGCACGAACTCGAGCCCGGGCTGAAGTTCGACGAAGGCTGGAACGGAATATACGCTCTCCAGGTTCTGCAGGGCGAACACGCTCTGACATTTGGAGACAAGGATGGGCTGGGCATCTATCTGATAGCGCTGGCGACGAATTTCCTGGGCCGCACGCCGCTGGCGCTCCGATTGCCTACGGCTCTGGCCGGCATATGCACTGTCTGCGTGGTTTTCTGGCTAGGGCGTTTACTGTTCGGATGGGACGAGCGCGGGCGGGAGACGCGGCAGCGCGGCCTGATGGTTGGAGGCGCTGCATCCGGTCTGCTGGCCGTGTCGCTTGGCCAGACGATTCTGGGGCGCACTGCCTATCGGGGCAGCTTTCTGCCACTCTTCCTTGCCCTATGTCTGGCCCTGCTGTGGTGGGGATGGACGCGACGTCGCTGGTGGGCAGTCATGCTGGCCGGAGCGTGCGCGGGGCTATTGCCCTACATCTATTATCCCGCGCGTTTTGTCCCCTTTCTCTTCCTCTTTTTCGGTACCAGCTTTCTGTTGCCACTTCGCTCTGTATCCCTGAAGAGAATGCAAGCTGACCTTCTTTGGGCAGCCGCTTTCACAGGCGTTGCCGCGCTGGTAGCCGCCCCAATTCTCCTCCACTACATTCGGCATCCCGACCTCTTTTTCAATGAACGCATCCAGATGCTCTTTATCTTCCGTGAGTATCAGGGCGCCCCCGTATTGACTCTGGCGAAGATCCTGACAGTCCATGTGTGGGAGATTCTTGCGAAATTCAGTTTTCGCCTCCTGGCCGGCTGCTGTTCTCCCTTTGAGCACGCTGTGACGCTGAATGGATGGGAAGCGCTCTTCTTCTGGCTGGGCGTGGCGACCGCAGTGTGGCGGTGGAACCGGAGGCCGGCCTGTCGTCTCCTGTTGCTCTGGGTGGGGCTGCTGTTCATGCCTGCGTTTCTGGCCGATACCAAAAACACGATGCGCATGGTCGGCGCAGTGCCGGCTATCTATCTGCTGGTGGCGGTCGGCCTGTGGGAGACGTTCCAGTGGTCAGCGTCTCGCAAGTTGGTGGGAGCCAAAACTTGGGCGTCAATCTTTGGAACTGCAATCAGCGTCGTGATTGTGATTCAGGGCGCCAGCACATATCGAACCTTGTTCGGCAAGGGGATGACCGACAGTTTCTACCACTACGATATGATCTGGCCAACTTTCGCCCAGAGGTTGAACGCGCGGCCTGAGGAGAAAGATACAGTCTACTTCATCACCCACCAGCGGTATGATGCCTTTGACTATCTTTATCAAGGGGCAACATCAGTTGTGAGAACCTACCCTAACGTGTCAGACCTTGACCATCGCATCGAAGCGTCGCTGGCAGAAATAGGGGATGTCTCAACTGTGAAAGTCGTGAACTGGGTTGAGTGGTCTCCTACGATTGAGTGGAGATCAAACTACATCGCCGACTTTCTCACCATTCTTCTGGATAAGTATGGAAGTTATGTCGCTACTGAAGATTTCGACGGCATACATGTCGATTCCTACGTGGATATCTCTCGCAATCGTCCCTGGGTTCTCTTCGAAGACCTGCCGAGTCCAGTCGTCTATGATGGAGGCATCACCCTGGAAGGGCTGGCCTTGGGTTCAAGTCGAATAAAATTGCCGAGGCGGCAGCGGTTCGACGCAGAACAAAGTCGCTCTCTAAAGGTTGGCATGTTGTGGCGAACCGCTCCGGAACTGGCGGTTGATTACTCTATATCCCTACGCCTGTACAACGGTGATGACGTCAAGGTCTTTCAGAGTGATCATGTCTTGAGGAGACCCTATAAATATCCGCTTACCACGAGTCTGTGGACGTCACAACCGGTCGGTACAGTCTTCGACCTTGAAATACCAAACGAGCTGGCCGCAGGCGCATACGAGTTGCGAATAGTCGTCTACGATCTGAAGACGTCTACACCAACTGTCGAAGTGGGCGTCTGGCAGCCAGAGACCGCCCTGGGGCGCGTCCAAATTCAGCCATCCGGCCACTAAGGGAAAACGCGTCACCGTTTTCCGGCCTCTACTTGCGACAAAAGCCTCTTGCCTCCCCCATCCCTTCGGTCCGCTCGTTGATGCCGCGACGGTCTATGCTCTTGCCCGCGACCGTCCAGTCCCAATCGGAGCTATGGCGTGCAAACCAATCTCCCGTGCATCAGGACGGGCTGGTCCACTGAATGGACTGACGCCCGCGCTGGCAAGAAAGTTACTGGGTACCCAAGAGGCACTCTGTCAGTTAAACCCTGACTACTCAGCCACAGTCAGTTCCCATTCCAGTTTCCACCAGAATAAGCGCCGTCTCTGACTACTGACTACTGACCACTGCTTTTCTGGGCGGTCGGGCCTATTCGGCCCTCCCTTGTGCGGGGGCTCCGCCCCCG
>VXOE01000167.1 GCA_009840225.1 Caldilineaceae bacterium SB0662_bin_25
CCCAGCCCCGCGGGCGCTCCTCTTTTAGTACACCCCCCCCCAGCGCCCCCGCCCACCCCCCCCGGGGCGCCGGGGCCCGGGGGGGCCCGGGGCGCCCCCCCCCGCGACCGGCTCGCCCCGATACGAAGTCTGGCTGGATGACTGGCAGGCTCAGGAAGCAGGGCCGGGACGGTTCCGCCTGCAGGCCGCGGCCGAGGCCGACAACGGTCCCGTTTCGATCGATCTCACCCTCACCGAAACGCGCCCACCCCTGCTCCACGGTGAAGCCGGCTACAGCCGCAAAGGGCCGGAAACCGGCAACGCCAACCATTACTACAGCCTCGTGCGTATGGAGACTTCCGGCACCATCGTGTTCAGCGGCGACCGGATCGCTGTCACCGGCCTCAGTTGGATGGACCACGAGTTCGGGACCTCCGCTCTCAGCGGGGACGCGGTCGGCTGGGACTGGTTCGCCGTCACCCTGGACAACGAAGTCGTCCTGATGTTCGCCGAGATCCGCACAAAGTCCGGCAGATCCCAGGATGTCTTTGAAGGCACGCTCAGCTTCCCCGACGGCCGTCAGCTTCCCATCCAACCGGACGACTTTACCCTGACGCCAACAGGGCAGTGGACCAGCCCGGACAGCGGTACCGTCTACCCCAGCGGTTGGCGCGTCACCTTCCCCGCGCATGAAATCGAACTGACTATCGATCCGCTGATCGACGATCAGGAGATGGACGTTGCTTTCTCCTACTACGAAGGCGCCACTATCGTGCGCGGCACGATGAACGGCGAGCCCGTCGCCGGTCGCGGCTACGTGGAGTTGACCGGCTATGCGGAGGGCGGATTCCAGCGATAGCCGACTGTAAACGCGAAGTTTTGCCAAACTCCCCAAATAGGTCCACAATGGAAAGGAACGTCACCGCCGGTAGCGCGGTCGAAGTGTTCGACCGTTCATGTTTTCATCCATTTTGGATGGGGGAGTCGGACCGATGAAACTGCACACTTCAAAGGCGAAGTCATATGCGGCCTCGCCCAGATTAGCGGTTCCTCACCTGAGGCTGATTGTCATTGTACTGCTGGCTACGCTCCTTGTGGCAGCCTGCGGCGGCGGGGACGAGCCGGCCTCGGACGCGGAAGAAGCCCCGGCTGCCGCCGATACGGCAACACCGGTACCCGAGCCCGATCCAACGGATACGCCCGTACCCGTCCCGACCGACACACCAATGCCCGATCCGACGGATACGCCCGTGCCGGAGCCGGAGCCGACGAACACGCCTGAACCAGAGCCAGAACCGCTGCCCACTGCCGCGCCGCAGGCGGAATCGGCGGCCGAGAGCGCAGAATTGCCCGGTACCGGCCGGACGTTTGTGATCGTGGCCGAAGAGTCAGAGGCGCGCTTCAGCATCGATGAGCTTCTATTCGGCCAGCCCAAGACCGTGATCGGCACAACCAACGCGATCACAGGGGAAATTACAGTTGATGCGGCCAACCCTGCCGCCAGCGTCATTGGACCGATCCAGGTCGAAGCCGGCACGTTCATCACCGATAACGACCGCCGCAATGGCGCAATCCGACGCTTTATCCTGCAGTCCAATCAGCACCAGTTCGTAACCTTCAGCTCGACAGAACTTTCCGGCATGCCGGATTCCGTGGCCGTCGGTGACGACATCGAGTTTGAAGTTACGGGTGAACTGACGGTTCGCGACGTGACAAATCCTGTGCTCTTCATCGTGACTCTGCAGGTCATTTCCGAAACTGAACTGCGGGGCAGCGCGGCCACAATTGTTGTCAGAGACGACTTCGACCTCACGATCCCGCAGGTGCCGAACGTCGCCAACGTGGGCGAAGAGTTTATCGTCGAATTCGACTTTGTTGCCCGGGCGCAGTAGATCTGCTGCCTGGCGTCCAACCATCAATACCTTTCTGGCTGACCACTAACCATCGGAGGCCCTTTCGACTTGCCCGAGTCGCAACAGCCAACCATGGTAACCGGTGCCGCGGTTGAGGTCGAGGCCCTGCGCCAAGGCTTCAACCGCGGTTTCGCCGACTACCGGTACAATATGCAGTTGGACCCGTCTGGCATGCTCGGGCATCTGCACCGTTCCAACATCGACCTGGAAGACTGTGCAGTCCTGGTGGCGGAGGAAGAGGGGCGGATGCAGGGCGTGGGCGCTGCCCTGCTGGCCGTGCGCGGCGACGAAGGTTGGTGCGGCGGCCTCAGCATTGACCCGGCCTATCGCGGCGGCGGCTGGGGCCGGCGGCTTATGGAGCATCTCAAGCGCCGCGCCGTCGCGCGCGGGGTTCGCCGCATACTGCTGGAAGTGCTGGTCACCAACGACCACGCCCGCTCGGTCTATCGCCTGGTCGGCTTCAAACGCTTGCGCGAACTGCTGCTGTGGGAACGGGACCCTCGCCAGGGCCCGCTCCCGCTTCCGTACGAACGACTGGATGAGGCCGACCCAGCCCGGATTCTGCGCGAATTCTACCACTGGCACGAGCTGCCTACGATCTGGCAGCGCCGCGCCCGCAGCCTGCTTAACTACGTGGAGCAGCATGGCTGTGTCGGCTTCACCATCCCGGCCAAGGACGGCGCGCCGGTCGCCTATGTGCTGGTTTCTCCGTCCACGTCGTCCGGCGTTCCGGCCGGGGGTCAGCCTGCAGCCCGCCTTCGAATCCTTGACATCGCCGTCGATCCGGAGGCCAACCTGCAGGACGCCGCCCGCCCGCTGCTGCAAGCGCTCCAGCTTCGCTATGTCGATGCCAGGATGACGCTCATGGACCAGCCGGCGGATAGCCGTCTCAACCCGGTATTCGCCTCGCTTGGCTTCCGCGTTTTCGACCGCCAGTATGAAATGGCAGTGGATCTTGCCGAGAGTCCACCCGCTACAGATCACTGAAGGCAGGCGGTTATCGCCCCCTGCTGCACCAGGAGACCCAAGAGTGATGAATGACCCGATTCGTGTAGCCGTAACCGGCGCCGCCGGCAATATCGGCTATGCCCTCATCTTTCGCATCGCCAACGGCGACCTGTTTGGCCCCGATCAGCCTGTCATCCTCCAGCTGCTGGAGATTCCGCCCGCGATGGGCGCGCTCGAAGGCGTCGCCATGGAGTTGGACGACTGTGCCTTCCCTCTCCTCGCCGATACGGTACTGACCGACGACCCGGACGTCGCCTTCGCCGCAGCTAACTGGTCCCTGCTCGTCGGCGCCCGCCCCCGCACTGCCGGCATGGAGCGCAAGGACCTGCTCAGCGCCAACGGCCCCATCTTCGTCACCCAGGGCAGGGCCATCAACGACAACGCCGCCTCCGACGTCCGCGTCGTCGTCGTCGGCAATCCGGCCAATACCAACTGCCTGATCGCCATGCACAACGCCCCCGACGTGCCTCAAGAACGCTTTACCGCTATGACCCGACTCGATCACAATCGCGCGCAGAGTATGCTCGCCAGGAAGACCGGGCGGCCGCTCCACACGGTCAAAAATGTGGCCATCTGGGGCAATCACAGCGCAACCCAGTATCCCGACCTCTTCCACGCCCGGATAGACGGCCAGCCGGCAGCAGCCGTCGTCGCCGACTTCTCCTGGATCAGGCAGACATTTATCCCCGCCGTACAGCAACGCGGCGCCGCCGTGATCGCGGCCCGGGGCGCCAGCAGCGCGGCCAGCGCGGCCAACGCCTGCATCAACCACGTGCAGAGCTGGTACGCAGGCGCGACCGAGGACGACTGGGTCAGCATGGGCATCCCCGGCACCGGCGCCTACGACTTTCCCGCCGGCGTGATATTCAGCTATCCCGTGACAGTTGAGGATGGTGTCTACCAGATCGTGGAAGGGCTGCCGCTGACCGACTTCGACCGCGCTGCAATCACCGCCAGCGGTCAGGAGCTTCTCGAAGAGCGGGAGGCTGTTGCCGACTGGTTGCCTTGACGTGCCTTCGTTGAAGAGGAAAGGGTTTGAAGTTCCGGGATTTCGTCGAATCTGGAGGGATGAAACGGCTTGACTCTGTCCTCAGAGTTCAGGAGTTGAATGAGTGCCGCTTAGACTCAAATTGATCCTGTTCAGTTGTTTCTACCTTTCGCCTCGTCAGGCACCGGATCGACTAAACCCTCGATAACAATCTCCCGATAGGATCGATCGACCGACGCCTCCAGCTCCGCTTCCAGCTCGTAGTGGATCGCCAGTTGCACAACGGCCCGCATCACGTCCTGCAGCTCCTTCGCGAACGCGGCCCGGTCAGGAGCACCCAGCTTCAGCGCCTTTACCCCCTTGCGCTCGAAATGGCTGACCTGGCTGGCCACCTCGCCGCACTCCTCAGCCAGCCGCGTGACGATATAGAAGGGTTCGTCCCCGTCCTGAAACCGGTTGTTCAGCCCTTCGGCGATCTTGTAAAGCTTGTCGATCATATATGGTCACTCCTCGAGCCTGTCGAGTATGCGCTGCAACTCGGCGGGCAGCGGCGACTCGAACACGCGCTGTTCCACCTCTCCGGGCAGTCGGATGCCCAACTTGTGGGCATGTAGAAAAGGCCGCTTCAGCGCCAGCCGCGGTCGCTTGTACCCGTACTCGGTGTCACCGGCAACGGGATGTTTATGCCAGGAGAAATGAGCTCGAATCTGGTGCGTGCGTCCCGTGTGCAGAATGGCGCGCACCAGTGAAAAACGGGCAGTCTGCCCGCTCGACATGTCCTCGTAGACGCGCAGGCACTCGTACTCGGTCACGGCCTCGCGCGCACCGGCCGCCGGTCCTCCAGCACCGGTCGCACCACTAAGTTCGGAGGGAGCCGGCAACACTGCCATGCGCTGGCGCCGCGTCGGATGGCGGCCGATCGGCGCGTCAATGCGGCCCCGCGGCGGCTCCACCCTGCCCTCCAGCAGCGCCAGATACTCTTTGTACACGGTCCGGCCGGCGAACTGCTCCTGCAGGAAGCGCATCGCCGAGTCATTCTTGGCCACGACGATCACGCCGGAGGTGCCCTTGTCCAGTCTGTGGACGATGCCAGGCCGTCTCTCCCCGCCGATCCCTTCCAACTGCGGGCAATGGTGAAGAACTGCGTTTGCGAGGGTACCTGCTGCGTGGCCCGGCCCCGGATGGACGACCAGTCCGGCCGGCTTGTCGATGACGAGCAGGTCGCTGTCTTCGAAGATGATGTCGAGTGGGATGTCTTCAGGCCGCAGTGAAGATTCCACCGGAGACGGTGGCGCCGCGACTTCGATCTCAGCTTCGGCTTCCAGGGGCATTCCGGCCTTGCCGGCGCGCAACCCGTCGACGGTAACCAGTCCGTCCGCTATCCAGCGCTTAATCGCGCTGCGGCTCTCCTCCTCGAACCGGTCCGTCAGCCAGCGATCAAGGCGCTGGCCGGCCGCAGCCGGGGGAACGGTAAACTGGTGCACTTCCTGGCTCTCGTTGCCCACCCGCTCCCTTGTTTACGCCTCCGATGACCCGGCTGCGCCGATCTCGATGGACTCCTCCTCAGCCTGCTTGGAGGCCTGAATGTCCTGGTAGAGGATGACGGCTGCCAAAGCGATCACGCTGCATACGATTG
Source organism: Caldilineaceae bacterium SB0662_bin_25 (assembly GCA_009840225.1). Lineage (GTDB taxonomy): Bacteria > Chloroflexota > Anaerolineae > Caldilineales > Caldilineaceae > Bin5. Next base: position 5,525 of record VXOE01000167.1, read on the forward strand.
AGGAATCGGCGATATTGAAGTTCGGCCAGTAGTAGACGCCGGGCACACCGATTTTGACAAAATCGGTTACATAGCCCTGCATGATGCGGTCGATTACGTTGCCCAGCGCGCCTCCCACCTGGAACCCCAGCAGTATTCGAATCAGTCGCTGATCGTCCGGCAGGTGGCGGATTGCGTAATAGAAGACACCAACCGTTACCACGGCAGCAATGACGATGAAGACACTGCCCGCCCCCTGCAAAATGCCAAAGGCCGCGCCGTAATTGTCAACGTGCTCGAAGACAAAATACTCGCCCAGGGCGGGTATCGGAATAATATAGTCGAACTTCGCGATGTTCTGGCGCACCAGCTCCTTCGTCCACTGGTCCAGCGGAATCACAATCGCCGCCACCAGCACAATGATCCACGCGCGACCCGCCACTTTTCTGAACATCGATTCGTTTTCGGGCATTGAAGATCTCCTTTTTGACTTGCGCTGAAATTCTAACACAGCACGCGAAAGATGGGGAAAGCAGTCAACCGTGCTATACTTGCTTGACTTTCATCCCCTGAGACCCGTCTCAGGCTTTTCGGAGAGACTGAATGGCCCGTGAAATCACCGTAGCTCTCGTGCAGATGGCCCCCGCGCTCACCAGCGCCGAGGAAAACCTGCGCAAAATGGGCGAATTTGTTGAACGAATCTGCACGACACAGCAGACCGATCTGATCGTCTTCCCGGAGCTCAGTTATACCGGTACTGAATTGGGCCTGCGCGCCACGACCCTGGCGGAACGCGTGCCGGGCCACGCCACTAACTACCTGGCAAAACGGGCCGATGATTTCAACACGCATGTCGTTTTCGGCCTGGTCATCAAGGAGAAGGTCGAGAGCATTCTCTATAACGGCCTGGCCTGTCTGGGCCCGGACGGCGAGATCTTGTCCTCCTATCACAAGGTGCACCTCCTGGGCGAGGAGCGCCAGGTCTACCGTTCCGGCTTCCGCTTCATCAACGTGGATGCTGACTGGGGTCGCTTCGGCCTCATGGTCGGATCCGACCTGGTCTTTCCCGAAGCGGCCCGCAGCCTTACCTTGGACGGCGCCGAACTGATCGTCCTCCCCGCCAACTGGGAAATCGGTCACCATGAGCAGTGGCGGGCGCATATCGTCAGCCGCGCCACCGAAAACGCCCTCTTTGTTGCCGCGGCCAACCGCGTCGGCGAGGAGCCCACGATGCAGTTCGCGGGTGACTCCATCCTGGCGGGGCCGGACGGAGAGCTCTACACGGTCCTGGATGAACCCATGGAAGGCTATGCCGTCGCCACCATCGATCTGGACCGCGTGCGGGCCATTCGCGAAGAGCGCCAGCTGATTCAGTTTCGCGAACCCAACGCCTACCGTACCATCGTCAGGAAGTACTGACGCAACGACACCGGCTGTCTGTGAATCGGACCGCCGCTGAAAGTGAAATGATGACCGAGGCAGCGCAGCCATCCCAGCGGTTATTCAAATCGTTTACCAGCGGGGACTGGAATCACCAGTCCGCCATGACCGACTATCGCGCCGAGTGGTTCAACTCCCTACTGGTTGAGCGGGCCGCCTGGACTGAACAGGCGCCCACCCTCGAACTGCTCGATACCGTGATCGGCGCGCCGGGCTATGTCTGGTTCCGTTTCTGGCTCCCCGACCTGGATCAGATGGTCGAAAAGTACTTTGACGCCGAGGGCACGGCCGTCGGCCTCTACCTCCCTGTCTGCCGGCCCTTGCAGCGCGAAGACAAAGCCTATCGCACTTCAGATCTGATCCTCGCGATTTGGTATAATGCAGACAAACGGGTCTTCGTTCTGCGCGAAGAGGAGTTCGACGAGGTGGTGCGCGCCCAGCGGCTGAGCAGCCAGGAGGCTGAACGTGCCGAGACCCGGATTCGTGAACTCACAGCCGCCATCTTTCGCGAAGAGTTTCCGCCGCCGCTGGTGCGCAACTTTGCCATCGCTATGGAAAAGAGTCTGTCTCGTTCGCAATGATCGCTATTGTTGACTATGGCGTTGGCAACCTGCGCAGTGTCTACAAATCCTTTGAGACTGTAGCCGCCCCCCTTGGGATCCAGGTCGATATCGTCGACCATCCGGTCGATTTCAGCCGCTGGCGAGCGCTTGTTCTGCCCGGACAAGGCGCCTTTGGCGATAGCGTCAACAATCTGCGCCGCCAGGGATTCGAAGCCCCTCTACTGGACAGTGTAGCCGCAGGACTGCCTCTGCTGGGCATCTGCGTTGGTATGCAGATGCTCTTCGACGAGAGTGAGGAGATGGGCGTTCACGAGGGCCTCCACCTGATCCCCGGCCGCGTGCGCCGCTTCCCCGACAAGATGCCGGACCCACACCGCAACGGCCGCAGCCTGCGCATTCCTCAAATTGGCTGGAACCAATTGCACCAGCAGCGCCCCGACCCTCTCCTGTCAGGCGTTCCCGACGGCGCCTACGGCTACTTTGCCCACAGCTTTTTCTGCGATGCCGCTGAGTCGGACGCCGTCCTGACCCTTACCGATTACGGCGTTGACTACCCCTCCATCGTCCGCCACCGCAATGCCTGGGGTATCCAGTGCCATCCCGAGAAAAGCCACACGGTCGGCCTGCATATCCTGCGCAACTTCATACAGACTGTTGAGAGCCAGCCGGATGTTGATAGCATTTGAACCGGAACTGGAATCTGAGTTCCTGCGCTTTTCACAGTACGAAGTGCCCCCGCGAGGAGATTGCGGGCAGCCCTTTCATGCGTTGCCCTGGCAGCGGCAGGAACTCCCTTGACTGCGACCGAAATCAGTAGACCACGGAAACTCTATCTCATCGCCCACGCTTGCACGCGACAGGTCCCGGGCTCCGACGCCGCTCTCTGGCAGTTGAATGAGCTTGGTAGCAAGCAGGCCGCGGCGCTCGCCCGGCAGCCGTTCTGGGACGAAGTCGACCGGCTGCTGTTGAGCTGCGAACCGAAAACCCGCCTGACCGTTGCGCCGCTTCTGCATAGAAGAGACCTGCCGGTGGAGCAGGACGGCCGCTTCGATGAGCTGCACCGCACGCCCGAGTGGACAGACGACTATACCGCCCGCGTTGCCGAGGTCTTCCGCCGCCCCCGCGAATCGATCGCCGGCTGGGAACCTGCCGCCGCGGCGCTCAACCGGTTCTGCGAAGGGATCGATGACTGGGCCTCCCGCCATCCGCATGACACGATGGCCCTCGTCGGCCACGGCCTTACCTTCAGCCTCTACCGGGCGCACCTGTTGGGCCTGCCCACCGTAGCGCTGAAAGACTGGCAGCAGCTCTCCTTTGCCGCAGTCGCCTGTGTGCAGGGCGGGCGGTTCGTTGAAGATTTTGCCGTCCTTCCCGGCGTGCCGCACATTCCCAGGGGCGCAGCTTCCCCTGTTGTAGATCCTGCGGACGACCAACTTGACGGCGGGCAGAAGGAACCGGGCTGCCCTTCTGCTGCGTTGGAGTAAGTCGTGGAAACGTTCTTCGAGTTGGAATTTGAAATCGTCCAGGTACTGGCAGTCGTCCTGCTCGTGGCCCTGGCCGTGCGCCGCATCCGACTGCCCTACACAGTGGCACTGGTCGGCGCCGGGCTGGTCCTGGCCTTCCGCGGCGGCATGCATCTGGAGCTGACGCCGGGCCTGGTGCTCGGTCTCTTCGTCCCGCCTCTCATCTTTGAAGCCGCGTTCCACCTGCAGCTCAAGGATCTGAGAGCCGACCTGACGCCGATCGTGGCCATGGCTGTGCCGGGCGTACTCCTCAGCACCGGCATCATCGCAGCCGTTCTGGTTATCGCCGGCGTGCTGCCTCTCCCGGCCGCCCTCATCTTCGGCGCACTAATCTCCGCAACCGACCCCGTAGCCGTCGTCGCCACCTTCCGCTCGGTGGGCGCGCCAAAACGATTGATGACCCTTGTCGAAGGCGAGAGCCTTTTCAATGACGGTACCGCCGTGGTCATTTTCCACATCATGCTGGCTCTGGCGCTGGAGGGCACGCTCAATCCGCTGGAAGGCGTGGTCGATTTCTTGAGAGTGTCTGTCGGCGGCCTCCTCATCGGCGGCGTCCTCGGTTACGCCGTGGCCAAGCTGATCGAGCATATCGACGACTATCTGATCGAGGTGACGCTGACGACCATACTCGCCTACGGCAGCTTCATCCTGGCGGAACACTACCACTTCAGTGGTGTCCTGGCAGTCGTCGTGGCGGGCCTGGTTAACGGCAATATCGGCCCCCGCGGCATGACGCCTTCCACCAAGATGGTTCTCTTCACCGTCTGGGAATACATCGCATTCCTCGCCAACTCATTCATCTTTATCCTTCTCGGCATAAGCGTGGAATGGGAGCAGCTGGTCACTTATCTCGTACCGTCGCTTATCGCAGTCGTTGCCGTCCTGGGGGGCCGATTCCTCGTTGTCTATCTGCTGGGCGGCGCTGTCCGCCTCTTGCGGCACAATGTCCCGCCCCCATTCCTCCTTGTAATGACATGGGGAGGGCTGCGCGGCGCGATCAGCGTGGCGCTGGCACTAAGCCTGCCCGCCGGTATCGCTAACCGTCCCCAGCTTCTGGCAATGACCTTCGCTGTCGTCCTCTTCACGATCCTGGTACAGGCGATCTCCATTTCAGGGCTGCTTTCCCGGCTCGGTCTGACCCAGGATGCCAAGCAGCCTACCGAGTATGAGCGTATCCAGGGCCAGCTTCTGGCCATCCGCTCAGCTATCAGCTACATCGACCGGCTCTACCGCGAAGGCGCGCTCATCCCCACAGCCTTTACAACCGTAAAGGCGGAGCTGACCGCGCGCGAAGAACACGTGAGCGGCCAGATCGATGAGCTGCTGGACAGTCAGCCGGACCTGCGCGATCAGATCGTCTCACTGGCGCGAACAGAGGCCCTGCGCGCCGAGCGCACCGCGCTTGACGATCTGTCACGCGAAGGAATCCTGGGCGAGGAGGCGCTGATCGAACTCCAGGCCGAACTTGACGAAGCCATCTATGATAGCGTATCCCAGGAGCAGCATGCCTGAGATCAACAGCAGATTGCCACAGACTGAACTATGCGCATCTATCCCGCAATTGACCTGAGAAAAGGACGTTGTGTTCGCCTGCAACGGGGCGATCCCAACGCTGAAACCGTCTTCAGCGACAATCCTGCCCAGATGGCGCGTCACTGGGAAAGCCTGGGCGCCGAGTGGCTGCACGTCGTCAACCTCGATGGCGCCTTTGGCGGCTCAACCGACTTCCATCCCAAGGTCCAGCGCCTTTCCCCCGACGCGCTCGAAGGCGGGGGAGCCACTGGCGAGACCGACCCCGGTCTTGAACCTCGCGAGGATTCGGACGAATCCAGTCTGGACGGGAACCTTCCCATAAACCTGCAGCGCCTCATTCAGATCAGGCAGGCGGTCGACATTCCGATTCAGTTCACCGGTGGGCTGCGCAGCGTCGCGGATATTGAACTGGCCTTCTCCTTGGGCGCAGACAGAATCATCTTAGGGACTGCGGCTGTGCGCGATCCGGACCTGGTGCGCATCGCACTCGAACGTTGGGGTGTTACCCGCGTCGTCGTTGGGCTCGATGCAAAGGATGGAATGGTCGCCACCCATGGCTGGCAGAAGGTCAGCCAGGTGAGCGCGGTCGAACTCGGTCACCGCATGGCTGCCTTGGGCGTGGAACTGGCATTGTTCACCGACATCAGCCGCGATGGCTTGCTCAGCGGCGTCAACGTGCAGTCTACGGCGACACTGGCCGACTTGACCGGTCTGCAGGTCATCGCCAGCGGCGGCGTCGCCGGTCTCGACGACATCCGTGCGCTCAAGCGCCATGAACACTACGGCATCGACGGCGTGATCATCGGGCAGGCCCTCTATACCAATGCCCTCGAGCTGCCCGCCGCCATCGAAATCGGCAACGCCCAGCGACTGCGCCGCAGCGCCGGTATCGTCCCCATCCGTCGCTGCCCCCCGCAATCGCCCGCAGGCCGGAACGAAGCACAGCTTCTGCTCCTATATAACCACTTTTTTGAGGAGTGGCAGTTCCCCCGCGGGGGCGTTGAGCCTAACGAGAACGACCTCGATTGCGCCCGCCGGGAGTTCGCCATCGAGACAGGGCTGCCGATTCGCAAACTGTACGAAGACTGCCCAACCGCTCTTGACTTCACCGTCCACATTCGCGGTTACGATGTCCAGCGCACCGTCACCTATTTTTTGGCCGAGATCGGGGAAGGGGACGTGCGGCTCGGCCATCACAATCACAGCGAATGCCGCTGGTGCAGCCTGGAGGAGGCGCGGGCCCTCCTGCTCGAAACGTCGCCCGAGCAGATTCCCGCCTGGCGCGCCGCCGCCCGCCTGCTCGGAGCCGGCAACGGAGGGATCGAGTAAGACCGAGTGAACCGGACGAGCTGTCGAACCGGTTGCAGCATGCTGTTCCCGCAACGCCGCACCTGCCGCCTCTGGAGGTAATCTTGCTGGCAAAACGAATCATTCCCTGTCTCGACGTCAAGGATGGACGCGTTGTCAAAGGCATCAACTTCATAGACCTTGTCGACGCCGGCGACCCGGTTGAACAGGCCCACGTCTACGATCGCGAGGGCGCCGATGAGCTGGTCTTCCTCGATATCACCGCCACCCACGAAGCGCGCGATATCGTCGCCGAAATGGTACGCCGTGTCGCTGACACCGTCTTCATCCCCTTTACCGTCGGCGGCGGCATTCGCAACGTTGACGACATGCGCGCCATCCTGTTGGCCGGCGCCGATAAAGTCAGCGTGAACAGCGCCGCCGTGCGCAACCCGGAGATCGTCAGCGAGGGCGCACGCCGCTTCGGCAGCCAGTGCATCGTCGTCGCCATTGACGCCCGCCGCCGCGACGCCGCCGAAGGTTGGGACGTATTCATAAGTGGAGGCCGCATTAACACAGGCATCGATGCCGTTGAATGGGCCAAAAAAGTGGAAGAGCTCGGCGCCGGCGAAATTCTGCTGACCTCCATGGACGGCGATGGCACGCAGGAAGGCTATGACGTATCCCTCACCCGCGCCATCTCTGACGCCGTCAACATTCCGGTCATCGCCAGCGGCGGCGCCGGCCGGCCGGAGGACTTCGAAGCCGCTCTCACCCAAGGGGGCGCCGAAGCGGCCCTGGCCGCCAGCCTTTTCCACTTTCGCCAGCTCCAGGTGATGGACGTGAAGAGGCATCTGATCGAACGAGGCGTACCCGTGCGCCTGCCCGAAGACGCCATCACGTGACCTGTACACTCTCCGACTAGGCTACGGTTGCCTTGGCCGTAGCTTGTCAGAGAGATGGCCTGCCGCCATGGATTTCTGTCAGGACCAGAATACCTGCGCGTCTGAGGAGAAAATGGTGTAGAGATGGACAGTGTAAAGCTGGCCATGACCAGGTCCTTTGATCAGCAAATTCGCCACACCCGGCGGCTGACCCGGCAGGATCAAGCACGTTTTGTCACCGCCGTCTCCCAATTCAACCAGGACCCGGCAAACCCAGGTCTCAATTTCGAAAAACTGGGCGGCGGACCCAACAGCAACCTCTGGTCATTGAGGGCTTCACAGGAACTGCGCATCCTCCTGGCAGTTGACAATGGCCAGTTCGTCTTCGTCAATGCAGGGCACCACGATGCCATGTATGACTGGGCCGAAAGACGAGACCACTATGTCGATCTGGCCTCTGAAGACCTTGCTGATCTGCAGGTAACGGTTCCCGACATTCCACTGTCCTTGAAGCGCGCCTCCAAAGGAAAGCCGCACCAACCTTCGCTGCCTGACCTGCCTGACCAAGAGCTGGGCACCCCTCCCCATTCGCCTCCGGCACCCGCAGGGGGGGGGGCGGGGGCGGGGTCGCGGCGGGGGCATAGGGGAGGCGGAGGCGGGCGGCGCAGAGAGAG
>VXOE01000233.1 GCA_009840225.1 Caldilineaceae bacterium SB0662_bin_25
CCCCCGCACAAGGGAGGGCCGACTAGGCCCGACCGCCCAGAACTGCAGTAGTTAGTAGTCAGTAGTTAGTAGTCAGTGGCCGGGCTCATTCTGGTGGAAACTGGAGTGGGAACTGACCATGGCTTGGGTGCTTCCAGAGGTATGCGACTGTTCGCCCCCATTTAGGGATGCACCGCTTGTGGCTATTGGTCTTGACCTGTGCGTTGGAATCGGGTAGGATATGCGCGCTTTGCGATTTTGCCGGTTTCCCACTTGCGTATTCGTGACAGAAGTACCAGAACACGCGGGCTCCGGACCTACTTTGAAGGTGGGGACCCGGTGTTCACTTCCCCGCCGGTCGGGGTCGAATGCGTGCAGCTGGGTGAGCGAAAGCGCCAGCCACTCGGTGAGCGGATAGACCGGCTTTGACCCGACACCTACTCATTTCCCTGCCCAAAACCGCACCCGCGCAGATATAGGGTGCGATTTCGATATAGCCTTAAATTTCACAGAGAGAGAAGAGAGATGAAAACTGAACCTTCGGCATGGGACGCCCTAAAGTTTCGTTGCATCGGTCCGCCGCGGGGCGGACGCGTTGTCGCGGTTGCAGGACATCCGACTCAGAGCAACGTCTTCTATTTCGGCGCGGTTGCGGGCGGTGTGTGGAAGACGGTGGACGGCGGCACCTATTGGGAAAACATTACGGACGGGCAGTTCAACGTTTCCTCGGTCGGGGCAATTGCCGTATCTGAAGCGGACCCGAATGTCATTTACGCGGGGACCGGCGAATCGACGATCCGGCTGGACGTAAGCTGGGGGGACGGCGTTTACAAGTCGACCGACGGCGGGGAGACGTGGAAGAACGTAGGGCTGCGCGACAGCCATCATATCGGCGAGATTCGGATTCACCCGCAGGACCCCGATACCGCCTACGTTGCTGCGCTGGGCCATGCGTTCGGGCCGAATGATGAGCGCGGCGTATACCGGACCACCGACGGGGGCGAGACCTGGGAGCGGGTGCTGCATGTGAGCGATAGCGCGGGTGGGGTGGACCTGACACTGGACGTCACCAACCCCCGGATCATCTACGCCACGATCTGGCAGGTACATCGCCACTTCTGGGAGCTGGTCAGCGGCGGACCGGACAGCGGGCTGTGGAAGTCGACGGACGGCGGAGACAGCTGGACTGATATCAGCCGCAATCCCGGGCTGCCGCAGGAGGGGATATTGGGGAAGATTGGCGTCTCGGTATCACCTGCCAAGCCAAGCCGGATCTGGGCGATCGTGGAGGCGGAGGGCGAGAAGTCGGGTGTGTACCGTTCGGATGATCGGGGGGCCACCTGGGAGCATCTGACGAACAACCAGGACCTGTTGAACCGGCCGTGGTACTATCTGCACATTTTCGCCGACCCGCAGGACCCCGACACCGTCTACGTCAACAACCTGAAGATGTGGAAGAGCATTGACGGGGGCAAGGAGTGGAACGAGATTACGACGCCTCACGGGGATAACCACGACCTGTGGATCGACCCGGCCGACCCGCAAAGGATGATCAACGGTAACGACGGCGGGGCCTGTGTCAGCTTCAACGGCGGCGAGACGTGGAGCACGATTTACAACCAGCTTACTGGCCAGTACTACCATCTGGACGTGGACAACCAGCAGCCCTATCATGTTTACGGTACGCAGCAGGACAATTCCAGCATTGCGGTACCGAGCGCAACGGAGAAGGGGGCGATTCCCTGGGGTGACTGCTACCCGGCGGGCACGGGCGAGAGCGGGTATATTGCCGTTAAGCCGGACGATTCCAACATCGTTTACGTGGGTGCGGTCGGCTCGTCACCCGGCGGCGGGGGCGCGCTGCAACGGTACGACCACCGCACGAAGCAGATTCGCCTGGTGACGGTGTGGCCGGAGCCGTTCAGCGGATTCGGGCCTAAGGAGATGAAGTACCGCTTCCCGTGGACATTCCCGATCCTTTTCAGTCCTCACGACACCAATGTGCTGTATACGTGCGGGAATCACGTGTTTCGGACGACGGACGAAGGCAGCTCGTGGGAGATACTCAGTCCGGACCTGACACGCAACGATGAAAGCAAACTGGAGGCGTCGGGGGGCCCGCTCACTTTGGATACGAGCGGGGCGGAGCATTACTGCACGATTTCAACGTTCATTGAATCGGCCCACCAGAAGGGTCTTTTCTGGGCGGGCAGTGACGACGGTTTGATTCACATCAGCGAGGACGGCGGAGGGAGCTGGCGCAATGTTACGCCGCCGGACCTGCCGGAGTGGAGTTTTGTGACTGTCATCGAGCCGAGCGCGCATGACGCTTCGACGGTCTATGTAGCGGCGACGCGCTATAAGCTGGACGACTACAGGCCGTATCTGTTCAAGACGACCGACCTGGGGCAGAGCTGGCAACGGCTCGACGGCAGCTTCCCGCAGAATGAGATCACGCGCATGTTGCGGGCGGACCCTGAGCGGGAGGGGCTGCTGTACGCGGGTACCGAGTCGGGCGTGTTCGTCTCGTTCGATGACGGCGGGTCGTGGCAGAGGATTCCGGGCAACCTGCCGGTGGCGCCGGTCTACGATATGATTGTCAAGGACGGGGACCTGGTGGTGGCCACGCACGGCCGCTCCTTCTGGATCCTGGATGATCTCACACCGCTGCGGCAGGTCAGCTCTTTGGAGGAATCCGAGGAAGGCGGGGCGCGGCTGTTTGCGCCCCGCGAAACGCTGCGGCGCTGGCTGCCGTGGACGGTCAGCGGATCGCGAGGCGATGCGCGCAACTATGCGCTTGCCTTCGGGCAGCTGATTACTTTCAGGGACGAAGAGGACGACACCGGCGGGAGTACGCGCCGCGTCCTCGACGGGGGCGAGAATCCACCCCACGGCGCGATCGTCTATTACACGCTCCCGAGCGACGCGGAGGACGTGAGCCTGACATTTCTGGATGCGGCTGGCAATGAGATCCGGTCATACGGGCCTAAACCGGCGAAGGAGGAGATGGAAAAGGAGAAGGAGGAAGCTCCCTCCATTCAGTACATACCCACCAATGCAGGGCTCAACCGCTTTGTGTGGAACATGCACTATGCCGACGCCGAACAGCTGCCGGGCGACCCGTTTACGGAGAAGAGTGTCACAGGGGCGATGGCGCCACCAGGGACCTACCAGGTGCGCCTGAGCGTAGACGGGGAGAGCCAGACGGCATCGTTTGAAATCTACATTGATCCCAAGTTGGATCGAAGCGAGGCGTCGATGCAGGCCCAGTTCGACCTATGGCAGGAGGTGAACGCGAAGCTTACCGAGACACACCAGGCGGTAAAGCGGCTGCGCAAGGCGCGAGAACGCGTGACGGCCATGGCCGAAATGGTTGGGGAGAGCGAGGCCGACGAACAGACGAAGTCGGCGGTCAAGGAGAGGGCAGAGCAGATTGGAGAACAGTTGGGAGAGGTGGAGTCTCAGCTGGTTCAGCCCGAAGCCAAGGTGGCGTTCGACCGGCTGCGACTGCAGACGATGCTCAACGCCAGGCTGCACAATCTCATCAGCGTGATTTCGGCGGCAGACGATGCCCCGACAAAGCAGACGTATGATGTATTTGGTGAACTGAGCACGAAGGTCGATGCAGAGTTTGACAAACTTGAGTCGATCCTGGGTGAGAGTGTAGCCGACTTCAACGCGGCGGTGCAGGCGGCGGATGTGCCTCCGGTAGTAGTCTAGCGTCGTCGATATGCGGGTACGACTGGCAGTAACAAAGAGCGCAGGGTCTCCTGCGCTCTTGAAGATCTCGTTTGCAGATTTTATCGTACGCAGCGCTTACCAGATGGGCAAGACGCCGCTGTTGCCGATCTTTGCGGCATCACTGGGGGCGTCGGACGCGCTGTTGGGGCTGATCGTTTCGGTCTCGACGCTGACGGGGATGGCGACAAAGCCGTTGTTCGGCCTGCTCTCGGACCGTATGGGCAGGAGACTGTGGCTTCTGATCGGCACGCTGATCTTCGCAGGTGTGCCCTTTCTCTATTCCGCAATCGAGACGCCCGGGCAGCTTATCGTCATCCGGTTGCTGCACGGCACGGCGACGGCGATCTACGGTCCGGTGACCGTGGCGTATGTGGCGGAGCGCGGGGGCAAACGCAAGGCGGAGCAGCTTGGGTGGTTCGGCATGGCGCGCAGTGGGGGCTACCTGGTCGGGCCGGCGGTTGCGGGCTGGCTGTTGCTTTCACTGGAGCCGGTCGCGGTCTTCACGCTCATCGGCGTGCTGAGCATGGCTGCGTTTGTTCCAGTGCTGTGGATGGGCAAGGACGAGCCACGCCCTCCAGAGAGGGCAGCAGCCAAATCCAAGGCAGACATGGAAAGGGCAGGGGGAAAGGCTACAGGGGTAGGCGCCGTAAGAGGGCTCCTGAAGCGGGAGGCGGGGCTATTGGGTACGCCTGCGGTCTGGCTTTCAGGCGCCCTGGAGGCGGGCGTCTTTGTCGTGACGTACGTCATCAAAGCCTTCTTGCCGATCTACGCGCTGACAGCCGGATATTCTACGGTCGAGATAGGCCTGTTCTTCAGCGTGCAAGAGGGCGCGCTGATTGTGTTGAAGCCCTGGGGCGGCAGGCTGGGAGACCGGATCGGCCATCTCAGGGCGGTTTCGCTGGGGATGTTCTGCCTGGCGGTCACCCTTCCGTTCCTACTGGCGGCAGGAGGTACTGCGGGGCTGCTGGCCGTGGCTGCGGCGATGGGTGCAGCGCAGGCTCTGATTTTCCCGGCGACGGTTGCCCTGATCGCGGAGCAGGTACCGACTGGAAAGGTTGGGGCGGGGATGGGTCTGGCCGGTTCGCTGAAGAATGGCGGCAAGGTGGCGGGACCGGTGCTGGGGGGACTGCTGATCGCCGGATTGGGGTATAGCGGTCTGTTTTGGCTGCTTACGGGCATGTTGCTTGCGGGTGCGCTTTTCCTGCTCGTCCGGGTACAAGGGGCCGACTTCTCGTTTTTGCCGAGGACGCAGAAGGTAAAGAGTTGACGGCGCGTTCATTCGATTCTGGCCCGCCTGATGGTTGGGAGAAGAAGCAGGACCAGCTCCATTGCCAGGGCTGCGGATCCGACAAGAAGGGTGGCCCTCAGCCCGATTGACTCTCCCAGAGCTCCGCCGATAAAGGCACCGACGGTTGCCACGCCGAAGAGGACGAAGCGGCGGGCAGCTGTAACACGCCCCAGCAGTCGAACAGATGTAATCGCCTGGCGCAGGCTGAGCTGATTTACGAAGTAGAGCGTGCTGCCCAGACCGACCAGGGCCTGTGCGACGCCGGCTGAAGCTATTTCGCGGCCAATCAGGTCGGCTGTCGCCAGCAGCAGTGCACCCACGATCCACAACAGTTTGCCTAAGAGGAGTGTCCTTCCAGCTTGTAGATGCCGCGCGGCTCTTCCGGCAAGCATTGCGCCCGCCAGGGAGCCGATGCCAGAGCAGGCGGCGACGATGCCGATTATGGACGGCGTGAAGTGCAGCTGATTGACAAGAAAGAGCATCTGCACCGCCGCTGAGATGGAGCCGGCCAGCATTCCCAGGCTGGAGGTGAAAGTCAACGCCCTCAGCAGCGGTGTTCGGAGGAGTTCGAACACTCCCTCTCCCACTTCGCGACCAATCGATACTGCTTCAGCCCGGATCCCTTTGACGGGCTTTGGCGCGTCGTCGCGGTCTGGCTGTGAGGCGGGCTGCGGCTCCTCTTCGGCGACGCCGCCGAGGGCAAGGGCAGAAAGCAGGTAGGAAACGGCATCGACAAGAATGGCTCTTGGGGCGCTGAAGAGCTGTACGAGTCCGCCGGCGGCGGCCGGTCCGGCGATTGCGATGACGGCGTCGCTGGTGGAGAGTCTGCTGTTGGCCTCGACCAGTTGCCTTTTTTCCACGAGGGCTGGCAGTACTGAAATGGCGGCAATTTGAAAGAAAACGGTGAGCGTGCCGGCGGCAAAGGTTACGAGCCAGATCTGGAGAAAGGAGAGCTGGCCCAGCCAGGCGGCGACGGGTATGGTGACGAGAAGCAGGGCGCGGCCGATATCGGCCCAGATCAGAATCGGCTTGCGCCGGACGCGATCTATCCAGACGCCGGCAAGGAGACCGAAGAGAAGGTTGGGGAGAGAGCCGGCGGCGGCAAGCAGGCCCATTTGCGTCGGCGTAGCGCCCAGTACGAGGACAGCGGCGAGCGGCAGAGCGACATTGGTGATGGCTGTACCGGCGCCGGAGGTGACGTGTGCGACCCAGAGCCGGGCAAACGACCGGTTCCGCCAGAGACTGCCGGGGTGGGTCATTGGTCAGGTCGTGCCGGGCATAGCCGACGCCAGGGCGCGTTTCATCCACTCTTTGACGGCTATTGCCGAGTCCCGGACAGATGTGCCGGTAGTATCCAGGAGGGTTACAGGCGGCGTCTGATGCGGTCCGTCAGTCTGCAGCCAGCGGTTGAAATCCAGTTGTGCGGCCAGCTGTTCGGCCTGGCCGCTTTTGCGCCAGGCGGGGCGGGCCAGGAGGCGCTGGCGGAGCAGGTTTTCTTCACAGACAAGGGCCAGGTAGTGGACCTGGCCGAAATAGCGGCGCTCCAGGCACTGTTCGATGTTTTCGGGGACGGCCAGGCCGGCGCCAAAGAGGGCCGCGGGACGGCCGCTTTGGGCGATGTTTTTCGCCATGCGCAGCCATGTCTCGAAGAAGCGACGATGGCCGTCTGAGGGTGCTTCAAACTCCTTGAGCCAGAGCAGGTCGGCTTCGAGGAGCACGGCAGCGGTGAAGCGGCCGGAGAGTTCATGAAGGATTGCGGTTTTGCCGGCGGCGCTGGCTCCGCCGACGAGGAGGAGCGGCAGCCGCAGAAACGGGTGAGCACGACCGCACCGGGGACAGGTGGCAATAGCCAGCCAGGCGTCCTGTTGCCAGTGGTCCGGGCTGCGGGGATGGGAGAATTCAACTGCGGTAGCCGCATCGGTTACCTCTTTGTCGACGTGGTATTGTCCGCAGTTGACACAGACATTGAACATTAGGAGGTCCTGCCCACGGCGGGGCTCACTCTGCCCATTCTGTGAAGGGATTTGAGGAAGCCTTTGTGAAGGCACTCAAGTTGCCAGTTCCTCCTTTGCATATTATCATGGCCGAGGTAGAGGGAAGAAGAGGGTCGATCTTCGTTCCCTCTTTATTTTTGGGCGCGAATGCCTGAAGAGGAATCATGTAAGCCGATGCGCAAAGGGGGCGACCGGTTTATGTTTAACGGCATTCAAGCATCAGGCGTAGTTCAGTTCGACAGCACTGAGAAGAGAAGACGGGCACAATGATAAGCGACAGGCAGGCAGATGCAGTACCGCGTCCCAGGCTCAGGCACGAACTGCTGACGAATACGGTCTTGCTGGTGGCTGGCGGGCACTTTCTGCTGGAGCTATTTCACCAGTATTTGCCGGTCTTTTTCCCGCTGTATCGCGCCGAGTTCGGGTTGACTTACGGGCAGATCGGCATGATTACCCTAGTTGGCACGACGACGATGTCCCTGGCGCAGCCGTTGTTCGGATTCTTCATCGACCGTTTTGATGCGCGGCGTATTGCGGCTCTAAGCGTTATGTGGGTGGGGCTGATCATGGCTGTGCTCGGCTTCAGCGGCAACTATTGGGTCCTGCTGATAGGCGTGGCACTGGCAGGGTTTGGGTCGGCAGCCTTTCATCCTGCGGGTGCTTCGGTTGTCACAAAGGCGACTGATGAGGGGAAGCGGGGGCGCGCGGTCTCATTCTTTGCGGTCGGCGGGAATGTTGGGTCGGCGGGCAGTCCGCTTCTGCTGGCGATTGGATTGGGATTGTTGGGGTTGAAGGGGACAATCGTCCTGCTTCCGGTCGTGGTCCTGGCCGCCATCTGGCTGGTCAACGGGCTGGGTCAGGAGAGCAGAGGAGATCGCGAAGCGCATCGGGAGCGCCAGTCGCGGGCGGGAGAGGGCTTTCTGCTGGGCCTGGTCCTCATCACTGTGGTGGCAATGACACGCGCCTGGTTTCAACTCAGCCTGACGACCTATCTGCCGACGTTGTTGGAGGACAGGGGCTATTCGGTCGTTTACGGTGGGCAGATGCTATTCGTACTTTCGCTGCTGATCGGAGTTGGCAGCCTGTTTGGCGGGATCTTGTCAGACCGGTTCGGCCGCTGGCAGGTATTGCTGAGCAGTTTCGCCATGCTCGGGCCGGCATACTGGTTCTTCATCAGCTCAGGCGGCGGCGTGCAGTTCATTTATGCGGGCGCGATCGGCTTTCTGCTGGGATGCACGTACCCGACTACGGTTGTGGTTGCGCAGGAGGTGTGGCCGCGGGGCATGGCGATGGCGTCTGGCCTGGTAATGGGATTGGGGTGGTGGCCGGGGGGACTGGGCGCGACATTTACAGGTTGGGTAGCGGACCAGATAGCGCTGGAGACTGCGCTGGAGGGCCTTGTGGTGGCTCCTGTACTGGGCGCGCTGCTCATGGCGGTCTTTGCAGTAGCGCTGCAGAGACGCAGGAGATCTTCGATGGCGTCAATGGACAGGTCGTCCGCAGTTTAGGAGTTCTGAAATGGCGAAACCGCTTCCCGTATTGCTTGACGTAGACACTGGAGGCGACGATGCGCTGGCGCTGCTGCTGGCGATGGCTTCTCCGGCGCTGGATGTGCGGGGGATCACCTGTGTGGCGGGTAACTGCGCACTGGAGCAGGTCGTTACCAATACACTCACGCTATTGGACGCGATCGAGGCGCCGCCGGTACCGGTGGCGGCGGGGATGGACAGACCAGTTCTCGAGCCCGGGCTGCCGGCCCCGCCTTTGCACGGGGGTGACGGGATGGGTGATCTCGGCCTGAGTGCGCCGCGGCGCTCAAGAGTCGACGACCATGCGGTCGAGTTTCTGCGGCGCACATTGAGCGACGCAGAGGAGCCGATGACGATGATCTGCCTGGCTCCGCTGTCGAATATTGCCATGCTGCTGCGGATGTATCCGCGAATCGATGAGAAGATCGGGCGGCTGTACGTAATGGGCGGGACGTACGCGGCGCCGGGCAATACGACACCGGCGGCGGAGTTCAATGTTCGTTACGATCCGGAGGCTGCGTCTGTCGTGCTTCACAGTGGGCTGCCTGTTACGCTGTACCCGTTGGACCCGTTCATGCAGGTGAGGTTTACGAAGGAGGAGGCGAAGGCCATGACCGAGGCCAAGGGGGCAGGCGCGCGCATCGCCGGCGGTATCGCGCTGCACTATTGCCACTTCTTCGGGATGGATTTTTCTCTGATCGGTGACGCGGGGACGGTCGCGACTGTGATCGACCCGGAGGGCGCGACCTTGGTACGCCGGCCGGTCCACGTGGAACTTTCAAGCGGATCGGCGAGGGGCGCAACGGTTTTCGACCGGCGCATCTTGACGGACGGATTCGTCAGAGAAGGCGAATGGACTGATGTGGACGTTGTGACACGAGTAGACGCGTCCCGCTACAGGAAGCTGATGGCGTCCGCCCTGGGCGCCGAAGGGGCGTTAGACGATTAGGTAAAACTCTTCAGTCCGGCTCCCCATTTTCAACTCCTTCTATCATCTCCTGACAGTTTCCCAACGCAACTAAGAACTGACAAGTAGCAAGCGACAGGAATCAGAACACTACGCCAGTAGCGACTCTGCATTGGCGCAGAATATCCTGTGTCGAACCTCTGCGGGCAGGTCGAGGCTGTTGAGCAGGATCTGCATGCGGTCGTCGAAGAAGTCGCGACCGAAGAGGAGGCGGTCCTGGAATTCGATGAGGAACGGTTCGGCGGTCGGTCCGCTTTCAGGTGAGAACGGATGGTCCTCGATCTGGCTGAAATCGCGTGTGAGGGCGGTGTAGGCTGAGCCGGCAGAGAGGTCGGCGTAGAGGTTAGGATAGGTGCGGAAGAGGTGGAAGAGGCGGCCGCCGGGGAGAACCGGGCCCTTGGGGTAACCGACTTTGTCGTACTGGTCGTCGCCGGAGATGTGGGCCCAGAAACCGGGCGCGTGGCCGATGAAGACGGTATCGGGACAGGCCTGCAAAGCACGTTCGAAGGAATCAATGCTGCCTCCGTACCACCAGTCGGTGCGGGGATAGCTGCTGCCGGTCGGAATGGGGTAGTCGATGTGGAAGGTGATTGGCAGCCCCCTTTCACCGCAGAAACGGAACAGCCTCAGGGCGTCGGGGTTGTCGTAGAGCATGCGGAGTTTGATTTCGCCGCAGACCTGCACGCCGTGGATCTCGATGGCGGCGTGGAGCTGGTCGATAGCTTCAGGGCGGCGGGGGTCGGGTGCGTAGCCGAGGACGAAGCGTTCGGGGGCGGCCTGTTTGTAGCGCAGACAGGCTTCGAATGGGACCGGATAGGCGCTGCCGTCGCCAAAGTGCATTGCCCTGAAGTAGCTGGCCGGATTGTATTCGTCGGGAGGGCACTCCCATGTCAGCAGCCAGGTCTTGTCGATGCCGAAGCGGTCCATATTTTCGAGAAACTTGGGCAGGTCGTGGCCGTGCCATTCGGGGTGGTTGTGGGCGTCGATGATGGTCATGGGCAGTTATTCCAGACGGTGCGGAGCTTCGACATCTTTTTACCTAGGAGATGCCAATGGTTTCCGGTGGGAAGGTGTCGCGTAGTGTGTGCGTGAGATGAGGCAGTGGAACAGATTCCTCAGCAAGCAAGAACCAAAGTTTCCGGATTGCCAAGGATCCGGAGGCTTTGGGGGTTCGATCGCAAGGACCTGCTGCCCAAGCACAGGGTATACTTTCACTGTGGGTGGAAGATTGACCTGAGAATGACAGTCGCAAGTGGCCAGGAGACCGTGGCTAGAATACACGCCACTCTTTAGAACGCAAAGTGGTATGAGTGTGTTTCTCACTAAGGCAGGATTACGCGATATGGCGAGAAGATAGTTGCGACCTAAGGTGGGGAGAATGCCTGGTGGAGCTTTTCGTTTACTACCTCTTCCCAGTCTGGCCCGATGCTGCGAATGCGGTCCGCCAGATCGGCGTCCAAAGGAATGGGGAGCATTACTTTTGTAGAATTGGCTTCCCTCTTTTGAGAGTGCTGATAGCCCTCGACAATACTTGGAATTACTTCGCTGGCGGGCCGCGCCTGGTTGAACCACTCTTCATCGAGTTCAATCGTATCGGGGTCGGCTGCGATTCCGGCGTCTATGGCGGCATCTTCCCCATATTCAACTTTAGCCTCTTCAAAGGAGTTACCCCGGGATTTGCCGCTTTTCATAGTTTCTGACCTCGCGAGAGTTGGCCCTTCGGAAGCTGATTATGCGTATATCCGCACCTCGCCTGGTAAAGACAACTACATGGAGGCGAGTGCCAACACGTCCCACTGCGATGTAGCGCTGCTCCTGATGCCGATTGTCCTGTCTGACTGTCGAATTCGCCCAATCGAAGCCTTCAATTGTCGAGAAGTCGACGCCGTGTTTCTCCCGATTTACGCGACGTTTCTCCTCGTCCCACTCATAGCCCATACGTTCATTGTAGCTGGAACTGGTGAGAGCGGCAACTTGATGGTTAGCTTCTTCCTTGTTAGCTGCATCTAGTTTCGGACACCAGCGAAACCTCCGGCGCGCCCCCGAAGGAAGTCTCCGTTTCAGAATCAGAGAGCCTCTCTCTATTTGTCGCTTTTCGACGCAACTGAATTGAGAGTATCAACACAGGGAAGTCGTAGCAGTGTCGCCGAAGGAATTCAGGTTCCAAGAGCGGCTGGGGTGCAGTCCAGCTGCGAATCACTAGCGTTCGTGGAGCCGGCGGAAGGTCTGTGTCAGAAGGTCGATGAATTCGGGAAACCGCGGCACAGCGAGAGTGAGTCTGCGTGGCAGCTTGCCGGTAGTGCGGACAGGCAGCAAAGGGCACACAGACGGCTCGTCAGCCAGAATGCACGGCCGGGAAATGGCAGAAGGGGTCGTGATGTCGTTGCGGACTATGGCAGGAAAGGTAACAGGTGCTTTTTCGTGCCGAAACTATTCTTGTCGCCCAGCAACCTTGGCAAGTTGTAGCCGTGCCAGTCAGGGTGGTTGTGGGCGTCGATGATGGTCATGTAAAGTTACTCAGGAGGGATAGGATTGCGCCGAAAGCAACCACGGCCAGGCAAGCAATCAGGAGTAGCCCAGCGAGAAGCGGAGCGACAACCACAATGATGGCCCTCCCTTGGGTCAAGTTGTATTCCACCTTGGTGGCATAGTAGGCGAGGACCAGCTGGTAGATTGCCAAGATGGCGCTAACGCAGCCTCCAAGCACTGGAATAAACCCGAGAACGGAGGTAACTATCATCAGCGGCGCGGCAAAGGTCGAATAGAGATAGGTGTAGCGACCATACTGTCCGATCCCGCCTAGAATTCTAGCGATCAGGTGGTAGATCCCAACGCCGATGAGGAAACTGATGGGCCCGATAATGATGGTGGCGAAGCTGAAGGCCGTTCCTGCGGTTGGGCCGGTTTCGACAGCTGTCCCGAATTCGTCCTGGACATCGGGGGGAAGCAGGTCCACAAGCTGATCAAACCCGCCCATTGGTGCTGAGAATATGGTGGACCGGAGCGCGCCGAGAAGCGCTGCAATTACCGAAGCCGCGATGATCCAGGTGAGTGCGGTCGACAGCGTCGCGGAGGCGTTCTCCCGCTGGGCGGCGAAGAACTCTTCGCCGGGCTGGGTCAGTGCATTCACCCACGTTCGAAAGATCAGCTGAATGTCCATTGGAATCTCCTCAGGTTACGAGAATAAGATCGCTAACAAGGCGACTCGGGCGCCGCCGGGCAAAACCTGGACAATGGTACAGAGAAATCTTTGGCAGATTATAGGAGGTAACCATTGCGGAAGCAAGGTAGGGATGGGACCAGATGCTACTTCGAGGAAGAACTCCTGCCAGAATTCCCTGATGCCTGGAAACCGCCCCTGCCAGGATAATCTAAGCGGGCGCGGAGGTCAGGGTCGCCGATGGTTTGACTCGGTCAGCTTCGTAGACGTCATTCTCCGGCGTGGTTAATGCAAGGACCCACGTCAGAAGCAATTCCTGGAGATCGGTCGCCAGTTCTTTGTCGAGTGCTTCCTGCAGACAGCAGCATTCTGCAGTGAGTTTGAGGTGGAACAGTCATCTCAACAGGTCTCTACCAGGCTGGCGATACTCTTCCCCCTGTCTTTGGGATAGTTCTGCCCGACGCCAAAGAGACTCAGGAGCACTATGCGGCCAGTATGGATGATGGAAGCTGCTTGATCGGTAGGTACTTCCCCGACAGATCCTTCGGATTCAAGAGTCGAATGACGGGGGGGGGTGGCCCGCCCCCGGTATGTGCCAAAAGACGACATTGGGGGAGGTCGCTTATACAACAATACCGAT
>VXOE01000286.1 GCA_009840225.1 Caldilineaceae bacterium SB0662_bin_25
CCGTAGGGGCACCCCTTGTGGTTGCCCAAGCCCGCCCCCTGTAGGGGCACCCCTTGTGGGTGCCCTCGTGGGTGCCCTCGTGGATTGGCAACTCCTGGTACTCTACACTTGATTTGCATCTGCCAAGTCCCTATCTGCCGGGACCCCACTGTCCCCAATCCGATTGACAAAGTCCAAGCGCGCATACAAACCCTCTCTGATTTGTAATATCGCTACGGCAAAGCATATAATTCGCCCCCACACCCTGCATTGAGCCGCCCCCCTTCATCGTCAGCGCAACACCTGTCCGCCTGCAGTGCGGCCAGCATCTCCGATAGCGACTCGAGTCAACAACCAGGACGAAGTACCTTTGGCAACCGAAACCCGGAGCAACGGCGCTCATCAGTCCAATTCCAGCGAAAACTCCCCCACCGCCGACTCCCCCGAAAACGCGGCGAAGTTGGCTGACCGCTACCAGCTCTTCGAGTCCTTCTTCGAGCAGCTCCATCTCGAAAAAGACGTCTACGCCCACGAGGACAGGATCGTCCTGCGTTGGCCGCGCAAGCTCGAAGCGCCGGCCGACTTTAACGCCCGTCTCCAACTGACCGACGGGCGCATCTACGCCGATTCGGAAGGCAAGGAAGGCGACAGCCGCGACCGCATACTGACCCAGCCCGTCTCGATCCCTGACGGCGAATACGAGCTGGTCCTCATGCCCTCCCCCAGCGAGTACTATGTCCGCGGCGTACGCGTCCAGCGCAAAATCCCGCTCTCCGCCGTACGCTCAGACTATCGCACCGCCCCCTACGGCACCTTCGTCGAACGCCAGATCGAGCTCCTGCGCCACGCCGTCACCCACGATGACGGCCTCTATTCCGAGATCGCCAAAATGACCCTCGGCTGGTGGGATCGCATCACCACCAGAAAATTCTCTCCCGCCATCGAGACCGTCGCAGCCTTGAAAGAGGATCACCTCACCCGCCTGACCATGCTGCTCGGCGTGGTTGCCCGCTACGGCGAAAACGACCAATTCCCCACCGAGATCAGACAGCAGCTCGATGACTGCCTCTCCTCTTTCCCTTACTGCAGGCAGGCCTATGCACAGAGAACGGGCAAAACCCTCGGCGACACCGAAGAGCTGCTGTTCGCAGCCAGTGAACTCCTCGCCGGGCAACTCTACCCCGAACACACCTTCCCGTGCAGCCAGCACTCCGGTCAGTGGCACCGCCAACGCGCCGAAAAAGCTGTCACCCGCCGCCTCCAGCACGCCGCCGCCGCCGGTTTCGCCGAATCGTCAAGCCACAGCCTCGCCCAACTCCTGACCGCCCTCTCCCACCTCATCGATCTCGCCGAATCGCAAGAGATCTGGGACCTGGCCGCAGTTCTGATCGACAAAGTCCTGGTGACCCTGGCCTTGGACTCCTTCCAGGGCGTTTACGGCGCCGGCCAGATCACAGCTGAAAACGGTGGCGTCGTCCCAAGCGGACATGTGTCGCCCCTTGCCGGCGTTGCCCGCCTCATGTGGGGTGTCGGCGCCTGGAACTGGCATTTCGCCGCGCCTATAAGCCTCTGCTGTTGCCAGAACTATGCACACCCCCACCTCATCGCCTCCCTCGCAACCCTGCCAGACCCCGACGCCATGTGGGCCAGCGAACGCCACGCCGTTGCCGCCGGGTGCGAAGAAGCGCAGGAAGCAGAGCAGCACAAACCCCCGCAATCGCTCCACAAAGCAATCTACAGAACGCCCGACTATCTGCTCAGCAGCGCGCAGGACTTCCAGCCCGGTCAGCCCGGCCAGGGCGGACAGAGCTGGCAGGCCACCCTGGATGCCGATGCCATCGTCTTCGTCAACCACCCCGGCGAATATGACCCCGATCAAGACGCCCACAGAGACGGCTACTGGCGCAGCGGGCTGCTGCCCCGCGTCGCCCAGCACCGCGACCTCCTCATCGCCCTCTTCAACCTGCCCGATTCCGATCCCTTCGGCTTCACCCGCGCCTACTTCCCCGCCTTCGCCTTCGACGAGCATCAGATAGGCAAAGAGTGGGCCTTCGCCGCCAAGGGGGACGCCTACATCGCCCTCGGCTGCTCACAACCCATCGAGCTTGTCCAGGACGGCCCCGCCGCCTCCCGCGAACTACGCGCGGCCGGGCACAACGCCGCCTGGATCTGCCAGATGGGCCGCAAGGCCGACTATGGCTCCTTTGCCGATTTCCGCAAACGGATTTTGGCTGCACGTCTTACCTGTGACGAGCTTTCTGTATCATATCGCCAGTTACAGGGTGATACCGTAACCTTCGACTGGAACGGGCCGCTCCTGGTCAACGGCGTAGCGCAACCTTTACACAACGCCAACCATTATGAAGGCCCCAACTGCGTGACGGACGGCTGGCCCGCTACACAAATGGTCGTCGTCCATGCTGACCAGGCTATACAACTCGATTTTGCCGGTGGTTAAATCCGTCACTTACAAATTTTCACTGCTTCAACCCAGGAGGAAAGCATGACCCAACGAACGATGCATCGCCGCCGCTTCCTGCAGCTGTCGGGAGCGACAACCGCAGCCGTCGTCCTGGCTGCCTGCGGAGGTCCCGAGCCGGAGGTGATCACCGAGGAGCCGGCCGCCGCGCCGGCCGCTGAGGAAGAGGCGCCCGCCCAGACCGTCATGGAAGACGCCGAAGCGCCCTCACAGTACTCGGAATCACCGCGCCTCGCCGAAATGGTCGCCAATGGTGACCTGCCCCCCGTCACCGAACGCCTGCCCGTTTCGCCTCTGGTCCTGCCGCGCGAGTCAATCGGCGAGTACGGCGGCCTCGTACGCCAGATTCACCTCGATCCCTCCAGCTTCGTCAGCCAGTACGGTTGGTTCTCCGAACGTATGCTGACCTATTCCGACCAGGATCTCAAGACCATCAAATCCAACCTCTTCGCAAGCTGGGAAATCAGCGACGACGCCACGTACTACACCTTCCACCTGCATGAGGGTATGCGCTGGTCCACCGGCGACCTCGTCACCACCGGCGACGTCGACTTCTGGTGGAACTCCGTCGCCACCCATCCCGAGGTCGCTTCCAGCGTCTGGTGGGTCTACCGCCACGGCGGCGAGAACATGGTCCTCGACATCCACGACGACTACAGCTTCTCCGTCACCTTCGCCGCC
This sequence comes from Caldilineaceae bacterium SB0662_bin_25, assembly GCA_009840225.1. GTDB lineage: Bacteria > Chloroflexota > Anaerolineae > Caldilineales > Caldilineaceae > Bin5. The sequence goes on from VXOE01000286.1 coordinate 3,140, forward strand.
CCCTTCGGCAACTTCCCCGCCTACCTCACGCGCCGTATTCAGGGCGACTTCCTACTGCCCAGCAACTACCTCAAGCAGTTCCACGCTGACTTCGCCGACGAGGACGACCTGGCCGCCATGCTCGAAGAATCCGAGTATGAGACCTGGGTGCAGCTCCTCAGCAACGTCCGCAGTGGCCGCAGCGTCTGGGGCACACGGCCCAACTCACCCGAGTATCCCATGCTCTCCGCCTGGATCGTTGACCAGGAGCCGCAGCAGGGCCTCGTGCTCATGAAGAGGAACCCCTACTACTGGAAGGTCGATACCTCCGGCCAGCAGCTGCCCTACGTCGAAGATCTGCGCATCGACTTCGTGGCCAACCACGACATCGCCACACAGAAGACCATCCAGGGCGAGCTCGACTACGTCGGCCCGCACGATGTCTCGATTGCCCGCTATCCCCTCTACAAGGAAAACGAGCCCAACCAGCACTACCAGGTCATGGATTACACCAGCTGCATGACCGACCGTTACACGCTCTATCCCTGCCACACGCTGACCGAAGACCTCGTGCTGCGTGAAATCGTGCAGCACCCCAATTTCGTCAAAGCGCTGAACGTCGCCATCGACCGCGAGGAGATCAACCAGAATCTCTTCTTCGGCCTTGCTAAGATGGGCCAGTTGGCGCCGATGCCCAACTCCCAGTATTACGAACCGAAATATGCCGAAAACTGGTCCCAGTACGACCCCGACCTGGCCAACCAGTTGCTCGACGACATGGGGCTGACGGAGCGCAACGGCGACGGCTTCCGCCTGCGCCCTGACGGCGATGTGCTCAAGTTCAACATCGAGCACGCCGGGCCGCGCGTTGGCGTTGCCACCCACGAGTTCACCGAAATCGTCGTTACCTTCTGGCGCGAGGTCGGTATTGAAGCCTCCACCAAGGAGATCCAGATCTCGCTCTACAACGAGCGCTGGAGCCAGGGCCTGGTTCACTGCGGCTGCTGGCACGCAGACCGCTGCACCGATACCTTGCTGCCGGTCGAAATGCGCTGGTTCATCCCCACCAACATCGGCCAGGGCGGCCCAGCTCCCGAGTGGGGGCGCTGGTTCAGGAGCAACGGCCAGGACGGCGAAGAGCCGCCGGCCGCGATCCAGACCCTTTACGACCACTACAACACCATGAACACTGTGATCGACGATGCCGAGCGCGTGGCTGCCGGTAAGAAGATCTTCGACTGGCTGGCCGATAACCCGCTGGCCGTCGGCTCCGTCTCCGAGAGCCCGGCGCCGCTCATCTTCCCCAAGACCATGCGCAACCTGCCCGCCGCAGGTAAACCCGTCGGCTGGGATACCTACGGCATCTCCACCTACCACCCCGAAGCCTTCTACTACGAAGGCGGCGTCTCGTAAACTGCAAGAAGTGAGTGTAGAGGAGTGAGGAGTGAGAGGTTACACTCTCCTCTTCACTCTCTCCTCTCAAGGAGTTCCCAATGACCGTCTACATTATCCAGCGTGTAATGCGCATGATCCCGTTGCTGTTCCTGCTCTCTCTCGTCGCCTTTCTTATCATCCAGCTTCCCCCAGGCGACTATCTGACCGAGCACATCAACGCACTGCGGGCATCCGGCCGCGATGTAGACGAAGCCGAAGTCGAGCGCCTCATGAAACAGTACGCCCTCGACCGGCCCATGCACGTCCAGTATCTGACCTGGCTCCAGAACATCCTCCTGAAAGGTTCATTCGGTCAGTCCTTCCAGTGGGGCAGACCTGTCAAAGAGGTCATCGGCGACAAGATGGCCCTCACCTTCCTGCTGGCCATCCTCACAACCGTCTTTGTCTGGACAGTCTCAGTCCCCATCGGCATCTACGTGTCGGTACGCCAGTACACCTTCACCGACTACCTCTTTACCATGATCGGATTCGTCGGGCTTGCAGTGCCCGGCTTCCTATTGGCGATGGTCGTCATGTACTTCTCCTTCGCCTGGTTCGGCCTCAAAGTGGGAGGACTCTTCTCCCCCGAGTTCGAACTCCAACCCTGGAGCATCGCCAAATTCCAGAATATGCTCACCCGTATCTGGGTGCCCGTTCTCATCCTCGGCATCGGCGGCACCGCCCACATCATCCGCATCATGCGCGCAACCATGCTCGATGAGCTGCGCAAACAGTACGTCACCGTCGCCCGCTCAAAAGGCCTGTCCGAGTTTGCCGTCCTCATGAACTACCCTGTACGAATCGCCATCAACCCTCTGATCAGCTCCCTCGGATTCCTCCTGCCGTGGATTATCTCCGGGGGTACCGTCGTCGAAATCGTGCTCAACCTGCCCACCGCCGCAGTCGTTCTCTATCGCTCCCTGCTTTCCCAGGACATGTTCCTTGCCGGCAGTATCATTCTTCTGGTCGGAACCCTTGCCCTTGTCGGGAGCCTGCTGGCCGACATCGCCCTGGCAGCCGTCGACCCCCGCATCCGGTTTGGCAGCGTGGAGGAGATGTAACGCACACCATGACTTCAATCGTCGCCAATATCCTGAGGCTGCTCAACCCGCGCCCGCGCACAGTCGAGACGCCGCCAAGCCCGGCTACCACCTTTTCCGAGTCCGAAGACTTCTACCGCGCCGGGCAGTGGCAGCTCGTCTGGTGGAAATTCCGCCGTCATAGTCTGGCCAAGTTCGCAATGTGGGTGCTCGCCTTCTTCTACGTCGTCGTTCTCTTTGCCGAATTCATCGCCCCCCACGCGCCCTTGACCCGCTACAAGGATCTCGCCTCCGCCCCGCCCACCAAGATCCGCCTCTTCGAAGTCGTCAGCGAAAGCTATCGCGGCCCCTTCATCTACACCATCGTGCGCGGCCGCGATCCCGTAACCGCTCGCCCCATCTACAGGGCCAACGCCGCCGAGCCAAACACCATCAGGCTATTCGTGCGCGGCGATTCCTACAAGATGTGGGGCCTCATCGAGTCGGACCTGCACCTCTTCGGCACCGAGAAGGATACGATGCCGCTCTTCATCTTCGGCACCGACCGCATCGGACGCGATATCTTCTCCCGCATCATCTATGGCGGCCGCATCTCTCTCACAATCGGCCTGATCGGTGTCGCCCTTACCGCCATCTTTGGCGTGCTCCTGGGCGGCATCTCCGGCTACTTTGGCGGCGCAATTGATGAAGTCATCCAACGTCTCATCGACATTTTCTACGCCCTGCCTACCATCCCCCTGTGGATGTCGCTCGCCGCCGCACTGCCCCAGGACTGGCCCAACCTGCGTCTCTATTTCGCCATCACCATCATCCTCTCCATCCTCAACTGGACGCGGCTGGCCCGCATCGTACGCGGTAAAATCCTCAGCCTGCGCGAAGAGGACTTTGTCATGGCCGCACGGCTCGACGGCGAAAACCAGTGGTCAATTATTACCCGCTACCTGCTCCCCGGCTTCACCAGTTTCATTATCGTCGAGCTCACGATTGCCGTCCCCTTCATGATCCTGGGTGAAACCGCATTGAGCTTCCTCGGTATCGGCCTCCAGCCGCCCACCATAAGCTGGGGCGTCATGCTCCAGGACGCGCAGGATATCATGTCGGTCGCCCAGACGCCCTGGACTCTCTGGCCGGTCGTCTTCGTCGTCATCGCAGTTCTCATGTTCAACTTCCTGGGCGATGGCATGCGCGACGCCGCCGACCCGTACCATTAGTCCGCGGCCAGTTTGCACAAACCAGCGGCAGCGCCGGTCGCCAGCCGTTTACCACAAGGGTTACACGCTATGGCGTTAGACGAAAACGGAGCCGGACCGCAGGACATCCTGTTGGAAATCAGGGACCTGAAAACGCACTTCGCCCTCGACGAAGGCACCGTGCGCGCCGTCGATGGCGTCGACCTCGACGTCCGCCGCCGCCAGGTCGTCGGCGTAGTCGGCGAAAGCGGCTGCGGCAAAAGCATGACCGCCATGTCGATCATGCGCCTCATCCCGCCCCCCGGCCAGATCGTCGAAGGCGAAATCCGCTTCCACCGTCAGTTCGACGACCGCACCGACGCCAAGGACATCGTCGACCTCGCCCAATTCGAGTCCAACGACCGCCAGCTTCGCGACATTCGCGGCAATCAGATCTCGATGGTCTTCCAGGAGCCGATGACCGCCCTCAGCCCCGTTCGCACCGTCGGCAAGCAGATCACCGAAGCCATCCTCCTGCATCAGGACGTCAACAAGGCCGAAGCCCGCGACATCGCCATCGAGACCCTCGCCCGCGTCAAAATGCCCAACCCGGAGCAGCGCTTCGATGACTACCCCTTCCAGCTCAGCGGCGGCATGCGCCAGCGCGCCGTCATCGCCATGGCCCTCGCCTGCCGCCCCCAGCTCCTCATCGCTGACGAACCGACCACTGCCCTCGACGTCACCACCGAGGCCCAGATCCTCGACCTCATGCGCGAGCTGCAGGCCGAATACGACATGTCCATCCTCTACATCACCCACAATCTCGGTGTCGTCGCCGAAATGGCCGAGGATGTCGTCGTCATGTATATGGGCAAGGTCGTCGAACGCACCGATGTCGACTCGATCTTCTACAATCCCAAGCATCCCTATACAAAGGGCCTGCTCAACTCAATCCCGCGCCTCGAAGATGTCCTGCAGGACAAGCGCGAGAAGCTCAACGCCATCGAAGGCATGGTTCCCAGCCCCTATCAGCGGCTGCAGGGATGCTCCTTTCACCCCCGCTGCCCGGACTTCATGCCCGGCGTCTGCGACGAGGCCGAGCCGCAGCTGATCCAGCTCGATGAAGGGCATGCCGTGCGCTGCCACCTCTATACCTGAGACGCAACGAACGCCGCGCCCCGATAGCGAAGCGGTAGCGCATTACAACAGCGCTCAAATAGCGAAGCGGTAGCGCGTTAAAAAAACAAAGAGTCAAATGTCACGCGAAAACGGAAACGCCTCCCCGTCCCCATCTCCAACCTCGCTTCTTGAGATCAATAATCTCAAGAAGTACTTCCCAATTCGCCGCGGCCTCTTCAAACGCACCGTCGGCTACGTCAAAGCCGTCGACGATGTCAGCCTGCAGGTGAACGAAGGCGAAACACTGGGGCTCGTGGGCGAAAGCGGCTGCGGCAAAACAACCACCGGGCGCATGGTCCTGCGCGCCATCCCCTCCACCGAGGGCGATGTCTTCTTCCGCGACCCAAACCTCGGACGCGTCAATGTGACCGAGCTCGACAACCAGCAGCTCAACCAGGTCCGCCGCAACATGCGCATGATCTTCCAGGACCCCCACGCCTCCCTCAACCCCCGCATGACCATCCTCGAGCTGATCGGCGCCCCCCTGCGCGCCATGGGTCTGGCAAAAGGGACCGAACTCGAAGATCGCGTCGCCGACACCCTCGGTCTCGTCGGCCTTGCGCCCGAAGTGATGCGCCGTTACCCCCACGCCTTCAGCGGCGGCCAGCGCCAGCGCATCGGCATCGCCCGCGCCCTCGTCTGCCAGCCCAACCTCGTCGTCGCCGACGAACCGGTCTCCGCCCTCGATGTCTCCGTCCAGGCCCAGATTCTCAACCTCCTGCAGGAGCTGCAGGATCAGATGGGGCTCACCTACGTCTTTGTTGCCCACGATCTCAGCGTCGTCGCCCATATCTGCGACCGCGTCGCCGTAATGTACGTCGGCAAAATTGTCGAGATGGCCTCCACCCTCGAGCTTTACACCAACCCCAGGCACCCCTACACCGAAGCGCTCCTGTCGGCCATCCCCAAACCCGACCCACGCCGCCGCGGATCCGCACGCATCCTCCTCGAAGGCGAAGTCGCCAACCCCGCCGACCCACCGTCCGGCTGCTACTTTCACCCCCGCTGCGCCTACGCCCAGGACCTCTGCCACGAGCAGGAGCCCGCCTGGGAAGAGGTCGTACCCGGCCACTTCGCAAAGTGCCACTTCGCCAATGAGTTGGAGCTGGCCGGCGTCGTCGCATGAACGCCCGCTGCCCCTGGCCTCTGACCCTATAGTTGGATACCCCCTATGAGAAACGTAAAGTTTGTAGGCAACGCCGCCGCACAGGTCACCCTGTTTTACCTGCTCTGGTTTACCTCTTGCGGTCTGTTCATCCTCAATATCGTAACGACCCTCCCAGCCATGCGCGCCATCGCCATCGCCTTCGGCGCCGACCAGTGGACGCTTCCCGCCGTCCACCGCTTCACGCTCCTGGGCCTGGCCGTCGCCGCCGTGGTCTTCTTCTTCTGGAGCGAAGCAGGCTACCGCCGCGCCTCCAAAGTCAGCCTCGGCCGCTTCCTGCGCGCATTCGCCTGGGTCACGGGCTGCCAGTTCGCCGTCATCGTGATCGCAATTCTGATTCCCCGCATGGTACTATAGAACCTTGGACCGCCAGCAGAGTGTGCCGGGATAGACACGGTTGGTTGCCAGCCGTCCATCACCCTTGGCGTTCACCCCCGCGTCCTGCCCATGCCGCGGTCCCGCTGCCGCGAACAACCATCCCGGAGCCCCACCAATGCGTATCGCCTCCATCGAAACCTTCCTCCTCGAAGCCCCCATCCAACCCGGCTTCGGCTGGTCGCAGGGCTGGACCGAAAAGCGTCACGTCGGCCTCGTCAAACTCGTCACCGACGATGGTATCGTCGGCTGGGGCGAGGGTCTCAACGGCCCCTCCGCCCGCATTGTCCACGATGAGTTCGCCCACATCCTGCTCGGCGCCGACCCCATGCAGCGCAACCTCATCTGGCAAGCCATGTTCCGCCTCTTCTACAACGGAAACGTCGCCGGCGGCATCGGCGGCAGCGCCATCAGCGCCGTCGACACCGCCCTCTGGGACATCGCCGGCAAAGCCAGCGGCCTGCCCGTCTCGGCCCTCCTCGGCGGAAAAGTGCGCGACCGCATCGCCGTCTACGCCACCGGCCTCTACTATACAGAGGAAAACCTTTCCTCCGACGGCCGCGTCATCCCGCAGCGGCTCCTCGACGAAGCCCGCATGTATGTCGACCTCGGCTTCGCCGGCATGAAAACCAAGGTCGGCGGCCTCCCTCTCGCCCAGGACGTGCGCCGCGTCGCCGCCCTCCGCGAAGCGATCGGCCCCGACATCTTCCTCATGGCCGACGCCAACCAGGCCTACAACGCCACCACGGCCATCCGCATCGGCCGCGAGCTGGCCGGCCTCGACGTCTACTGGTTCGAAGAGCCCGTCAACGCCAAAGACGTGGAGGGCTACCTGCAGGTCAAGGCCGCCCTGCCCATGGCCATCGCCGGCGGCGAAAACCTGCGCACCCGCTACGAATTCAAAGACTTTATCGGCCGCCGCTGCGTCGATATAATCCAACCCGATGTCGTAATGGCCGGCGGCATCACCGAAATGCACCGCGTTGCCTCCATGGCCAACGCCTTCGGCATCCTCTTCAACCCTCACGTCTGGGGCTCCCCCGTCATGATCGCCGCCAGCCTCCACGTCGCCTCCGCCGTGCCCGAATGTCCTCCAGCCCGCACCCCCCGCCCCTACCAGCAGGAGCCCGTCATGGAGTTTGACCGCACCCCCAGCCCCATCCGTCAGGGCATCGCCGAACCCTTCGACCAGTCCGGCGGCTTCCTCGAAGTCCCCACCGGACCCGGCCTCGGCGTCGACATAGACGAATCCGCCGTCCGCCAGCTCAGCGTCGACACACAGGAAACCGGAAAATGACCCCCGCGACCGGTCTCCAACTGGCGCCAGAGACACCGGCTTCCATCAACTGATCGTTTACACTGTCTTTCTATACCACCCAAAGGATCCCGTCCCCATGCCTCCCATCGCCCTCCAACTCTACTCCGTTCGCCATGAATTTGCCGACGACATGCTCGGCACCCTCGCAGCCGTCGCCAAAATGGGCTACACCGGTGTCGAGTTCGCCGGCCCGCCCCAACACACCGCCTCCGCCCTCAAAGCCGAAATCGACGAACTCGGTCTCGCCTGCGCCGGCTGGCACGTCCCCTTCGACCTCGTACAGGACGACGCCCTGCCCGAGACCATCGCCTTCCACCACGCCCTCGGCAACGACAAACTCATCATCCCCGGCATCCCCGAAGAGCTGCGTCGCAGCCGCGACGACTGGCTCAAGCTGGCCGAATTCACCAACCGTCTCGCCGAACGCCTCGCATCCGAAGGCATGCGCACCGGCTACCACAACCACTTCCACGAGTTCCTGCCTCTCGACGGCGAAACACCCTGGAATACCTTCTTCGGCAACACCGGCCCGTCCGTCATCATGCAGTTCGACACCGGCAACGCCGTCTACGGCGGCGCCGACCCCGTCAGCGTCATCCGCAGCTACCCCGGCCGTGCCGTCACCGTCCATCTCAAACCCTTCACCAAAAGCCTGCAGGAAGGCCCCGGCCACGACTACCCCAATCCCGCCTTTGACCCCGTCATCGGCGAGGACGACACCGACTGGACCGCCTTCTTCGAAGCCTGCGAATCCGTCGGCGGCACCGAATGGTACATCGTCGAATACGAGAGCGAAGCCTATCCCCCTCTCGAAGCAGTCGAACGCTGCCTGAACGCGCTGCGCGGTATGGGAAAATAACCTGAAAACCTGAATGACTGCCAATACAACCACCCAGGCCCCCGTCGGCTATACCGACCTGCTCCGCCACAACCGCAACTTCCGCTACCTCTGGTTCGGCCAGATCGTCAGCCTCCTCGGCGACTGGTTCAACCTCGTCGCCTCCGCCGCGCTCGTCGGCATGCTCACCCAGTCCGGTCTCGCCGTCGGCTCCCTCTTCGTCGTACGTATGCTCGCGCCCTTCCTCATCAGCCCCGTCGCCGGCGTAGCCGCCGACCGCTACAACCGCAAACACATCCTCATCGCCACCGACGTCGTCCGCGCCGCTGTCGTCCTCGCCTTCCTGCTCGTACGCGACGCCGGCGACGTCTGGCTCCTCTACGCCCTGACCGCCGCCCAGTTCTGCGTGAGCGGATTCTTCTATCCCGCCCGCAATTCCATCCTGCCCGAGCTGGCAAGAGAAGGAGAACTGGGCGCAATGAACGCCATCAGCTCCGCCACCTGGTCCACCATGCTCGCCCTCGGCGCCGCCCTGGGCGGCCTCGTGGCCGGCGCCTGGGGCATCTACCCCGCCTTCCTGCTCGACACCCTTACCTTCCTGCTCTCTGCCGCGCTCCTCATGCAGATCCGGATGCCCGCCGCGCCCGCAACCCAGTCAATGGACAAGACCGTCGCCGCCGGCCTGCGCCAGTACATCGACGGCCTCAAATACCTCTACCAACATCCCAACATCCTCTTTATCGCCTCCCAGAAAGCGCTCAACTCCCTCTGCCTTACCGCCGGCTCCCAGGTCGTCATGGTCGCCATCTCCCAGCGGGTCTTTACCGTCGGCCAGGGCGGCGGTATCAGCATGGGGCTCATGTTTGGTCTGGTCGGCGTCGGCACCGGCATCGGCCCCATCCTCGCCCGCAAACTGACGGGCGACGACGGCCCCACACTGAGAAAGGCAATGATTGTCGGCTTCCTGCTCAGCGTCCTCGGCTCGGCGGCCACCGCGCCCCTCCTGAACCTCCCGTTTGTGCTCCTGGCGACAATCATACGCGGCGTCGGCGGCGGCATCGTCTGGGTCTTCTCCACCCAGCTGCTTCTCCAAAATGTCGACCGAACCGTGCATGGCAGAGTCTTCGCCACCGAGTTCATGTTCTTCTACCTCGCCAGCGCCCTCGCATCCAGCGTCGTCGGCACCGCCCTCGACACCACCCTCAGCATCTCCGCCATCATCTGGGCGATGACAGCCCTCACCCTCATCCCAATGACCCTCTGGACCCTATCCGTCGTCCGCGCAAACCAAAAACCAGCCACCCCCTAACCCACAACCACTCCGCAACCCCGCCCAAGGCGACTCCCTCTCCTCTTCACACCTATCTCCCATCAGTCGCCGCCCTCCACTAAAAACTGGCAACTAAAAACTAAAAACTGCTTTTCCGGGCGGTCGGGCCTATTCGGCCCTCCCTTGTGCGGGGG
>VXOE01000161.1 GCA_009840225.1 Caldilineaceae bacterium SB0662_bin_25
AAACACCCGCCGCATCGAGTGTGTGGCAAATTGACCTTGACGACCCGCTGCGACCAGGATTAACCCCCCACCCCACCCCGCGCCTTGGCAGATTCCCAGTATGTGCCAGCGCAGGCAAGATAAACGGGCCAGCTCCCATATGTCCCCAACGTTAACCGCTATGACCATCGCGAGCTCGCTACAGAAATACGGACGGTACATTCCCCCCAGACAGTCCGCACACAGAACACACAGTACATGGCTTAGTAGTTATAGCAGATTAAACATGCGCGCGGCGTTACCTCCGAGAATCAGCGCCTTCTCATCTTCCGAAAGAAACTCGCAATGCACACGGATGTAGTCAATCGCCTGCCTATAAGTACACCAGGAGCCGGAGCAATAGGGCATGTCCGTCCCCCACATCAGCTTCTGAACGCCTATCTCCTCACGCAGCTCCCTGATCTTTTCCTGGGCGCCCGGGAAAGGGTACTCCGGCCAGAACGCGCAGAACAGCACCTCAACGTGCATGTTCGGCCGCTTGAGCAGCGTCATCAGCGCGTCGGGAATCTCATAGCGCTCCTCGCCGCGCCGCATACTGAACGTATCAATGCCATGCGTGAGCAACGCGGGGATATCGGGATGTGCCTCAGCCCATCGGTCGAGTTCCGCTACGTGTTCCATGAAACCGCCAAGTCGGTCGCGCTGGCGGCTATGCAGATACCACCACACGGGGATACCTAGCTCGCGCACCTTCTCCCATAGGGGTTCGAACTTGGCGTCGTCCAGATGGTCGGCGTAGTTGCTCAGCGCAAACGGCTCGACGCTGAAATAGAGACCCATGAGACCGTGTTCTCTCACAGCCTGCTCCAGCCGTTCATGTTCCGCCGGGCTGTCCGCCTCCCATTCCCGCACCTGCGCCAGCCCAATGAAGCGGTTTGGAAAGCGCCGCATCTGCTCGCCGTAGTACTCGTTCAACGCACCGTAAATGTGGTCGTGCTGGAGCACACCCATGTCCACGCCCACCAGGTCCATCTCCCCGATCATGCGCTCGGGCGGCGCCTCACAGTTGATCAGGCTTGGCGGATAGGCCTGCGTATAGTAGTCGACACCGTCAACCGTGATCTCCGCGCGGCCGAAGTCGGCCATGCGAAAATTGACCTCCGGCATCTCTTTGATGTCGTCCGAGTCCCACTGCAGGAACGGCTCGGGCACTGGCGCGTCATCGGCTTTGCGGCGGAATCGGGTGCTGTCGCGCATATGACACTGCCAGAACTTCATCCGCAGCGGCTGCAGCGGGTCCTCCTCAACGGTTGCTCTGCCGAGCGGCGGAAAGATGTGAAAATGCGCGTCGATGATCACAGTTGTTTTCCCTATCCTGATTTCTCGGAAGGTACGGGCTGAAATTCGCTAACCCTTCATTCCGCTCACGACCACACCCTGAATGAAGTGCCGCTGCGCAAGGAAGAAGACCATGACGGGCGGTAAGGCGATCAGCGTTGAAACGGCCATGATCGCCACCCACGGGACGTAGTGCATCGATCCCTCGCCGTGTGCAGTCTGTACCCAGGTCGTCAGGGCGACGGCCAACGGCTGTGTCTCGAAACGGTTCAGATAGATGAGCGGCTCAAAGAAGGAGTTCCACTGGCTCATAAAGGTAAAGATTGCCATCGTGCCCAGCGCCGGTTTCGACAGTGGCAGGATGATGCGCCAGAAAACCGAAAACGTGCCGCAACCATCAATGCGAGCCGCATCATCGTAGTCCAGCGGAATCGTCAGAAAGAACTGCCGCAGAAGAAAAATGTAGAAGGCGCCGCCCCCAAAGAAACTGGGCACAATCAGCGGCTTGAACGAGTCCAGCCACTTCAGTTCCCGAAACAGTAGGTACTGCGGGATCAGCGTCACGTGCGAGGGAATCATCATCGTGCTCAGCACCAGGATGAAGAGCGCCGTGCGCCCGGGAAAGCGCACACGCGCAAAACCGAAGGCAACCAGGCTCGCGCTCAGCACCGTCCCCACCAGCACCCACACAACGATGATCATCGTGTTAATGGTGGAACGAACGAAGGGGAATTCGGTCAGCCCCATTACGTAGTTGCTCCACTGGATCGGATTGGGGATGAAACTTGGCGGGATAGCGAAGGCGTCGGTCTCGGTCTTCAGCGAACTGGAGACCAGCCAGATAAAGGGGACAGCCAGCATAAAGCCGACTGCGAGCAACAATAGGTATATCAAGGCCTGACCGGCAACCTGTTTTCCGCTCGCGCTCCGCAACCAGCCGGAATTCCAACCGCCCGTCTGTCCATTCTCCGAGTCTACTCGCGCCTTTATGGTCATCGTCGTCGCGCCCTAACCCTTTGTAAGCCCCAAACTATCGGCCTCGAGATCTTGAACGTCGTCGCCGGCCAGCGCCAGACCACTGAGAAGGAGAGAGACTATTTGACCGCCCCTTCGTAGTAAACATACCGTCCCGAAACGCGCAGAGAAATGAGTGTCAGTACAAAAATGATAGCGAAAAGAACCCAGGCCAGGCCTGCCGCATAGCCCATTTTGAGGTAGTTCCAGGCATTCTGATAGAGATAGAGAATGTAGAACAGCGAAGCGTCAGCCGGGCCGCCCCTGGTAATGACGTAGGCGCCAGTGAACACCTGGAATGTGCCGATCATGCCGGTAAGAAAGGTGAAGAAAATGACGGGGGAGGTCATGGGCAGGGTGACGTTTCGGAACTTGGCCCACGCGCCGGCCCCGTCCAGCATCGCCGCTTCGTAAAGTACGGTCGGTACCCCTTGCAAGCCGGCCAAATAGAGGATCATGTTGCCCCCCAACCCCCACAGACTCATGATGATGAAGCTGGGAATCACCCACTCACGCGAAGCAAACCATTGCGGCCCTTCGATGTTAATGCTGGCCAGAAAGTTGTTGACCAGGCCGATCTCTGGGTTGAGGATCCATGCAAACAGATAGGAGGAGGCGATAGCCGGCGTAACCACCGGCAGGTAGAATACAGTGCGAAAGAAGCCAACCCCCTTCACCGCCTGGTTGAGCAGCAGCGCCAGCAAATAGCCGCCAACTGTGCCCAGCGGGACCAGGAGGGCCGTGTAGATCACCGTCACCTTGAGCGACTGCCAGAACAAGGGATCGCCGCTCACCATCTTTGTGTAGTTGTCCAGGCCGATAAAGCGGGGCGGATCGAGGATCGTGTAGCGGCTGAAGGAGAGTACGAAGGAGGCGATGATGGGGAAAGCAGTGAAAATGATGAAGCCCAGCACCCAGGGTGCGATGCAGATGTAGCCGTCAATCGCCTCGCGCAGGCGCAGTCGGGACATCCGTCTTCTGCGTCCGTTGCTGGCGGCCGGCGTGGCTGCGCTCACGGCTGCGCCTCCATCCATTCCCGAAACTCGCTCTCCCGCCACGTGTAACGGGGCTCGTATCCCAGCAGCTTGCGCGCCTTCACCGTCGAGACAAAGCTGTCAAAGCCGGTCAGCGGGCGCCGCAGGGGCACATCGTCATAGTGTCGGGTGCCCAGCGTCGGTGTCTCATCCAGCGAGCAGGTGTCCGCACCGTTAATCAGGAACACCTCGTGTCCAATCGCTTCGTTCTCCACAGCCAACCTGAACGCACGTGCCGCATCGCGGGCATCGGTGACAGTCCACAGGTTGGAGCGGCCCATGTCGGAATCGACAATGTAGCGCCGGTATCCCTCCCACTGCTCTTCCACTGTGCGGTCCCGGCTCCAGCCCGACCGTACCGCGACCTCCGCCCCTGCCCTGTCCAGATACCAGTTGTGATTGATGCGCAGGCTGATGGTCTGAATGCCGTAGGCCTCGGTGAACCGTTTACACGTGATCTCGTTGATCAGCTTGCTGATTCCGTATTCGTTACGCGGCTCGGCCGGGTGTTCCTCGTCGACGGGGAAGTAGCGCGGCCGCGTGTCACTCCGTCTGTAGTCCGTGTTCATCGCCTCCTTGGAGGAGCCAAAAATGACCTTCCGCGCCCCCGCGCCCACCGCGGCCTCCAGAACGGTATAGGTGCCCCTGTCGTTGACATACATTAGGCGTTCCGGCGTCGTGATCCCTGGCCCCGGAACCGCCGCCAAATGGACGATGGCCTCGTGATCCCCACATGCTTTCCGCATCCGTTCCAAATCGGTGATGTCACCGTCGATATGCCGGACCGGCTCGACGAACGGGGCGGTTTGGCTGTAGTTTGACACCGTGTGGCCAGCTGCAAGGAGTTCACGTAGCACGTACCCTCCGATTTTGCCGCTGCCGCCGGTAACCAGAACATTCATCTGAAGTTTAGGCCGCCCGCGTCCAGTGCATGCGAATCCAGCGCGCGCGGTCAGAGAGGGGTGTGTCCGGTGGCCGGCGACTCGCCGACCACCGGGAAGCAGTAAATGCCGCCTGTGGCTATCCCTCTGCCAGGGCCGCGTCGATCTCTACCTTGGCGTCTGACATGGCCTGCTGCATCGACTTCTCGCCCAGGAAGACCTTGTCATATTCCCGCCGTACCGTATCGGAGAAGAACCTCGCCTTCCGCCCGTACCATCTGGGCATCCAGAGCACGTTCTCCGCGGCCGATGGATGCGTGGTAAAGCGCTCGTCCCGGCTCAGGAAGACCTCGTAGAAGCGCCGCATCCATCCTTCCGGCAGAGCGGGTAGCTTATCGATAGCCTTCCGCATATCGTACCCGGTGAGATTGATGTTGGGCGTAATCCAGTCGCTGATCGCTTCACTGGTAGTGGCCCAGATGGCGAATGTGGCGGACGCGTCCGTATTCTCGCTCCCACTCCACACGCCCCAGGAGTTCGTGCCCATCATCTGGACGCGGTGCTCCCGCCAGGGAACCGGCATGAACAAGAGTCCGAACGCCTCCTGGTTCACACGCTGATCTCCAACGCCCGGGTGTCTGATCGTACAGAAAGCTTTGCCTGAATTAAACAGACCGCCCTGAACTGCCTGCGCCTCGGCTGGCGTCGGTGCCACCTTGTCCACCAGCGTCAGATCGATGTAGTCCTGCAACGCTTGTACCGACTCCTCCGAGTCGATCAACGCCTCGGTCTCATTGTAACCCCACAGGTCGTCCAATGCCTGGGCGCCGTTGCTATACATGAAATAGAGCGAAGTGGCCCCAAATCGCGCCGTGCTGTTGGCAAGTCCCCACTGTTCCACTTCACCATCAGAGTTGACCTTCGTCGTCGCATGCAGCAGCTCGACCAGATCGTCCCAGCGCCATTCGTCGTAGTTCGCAGCTGGTCCGTCGTCACCCCAATCGGGCAGATCAATTCCCTCCTGCTCGGCCAGCGTTCTGTTCACCACCAACTGCCAGTTAGGGCAGTAGACCTGGGAGAGGGAGTAGATCTTCCCATCATTTCCGCACTGCATCCACGGATCCGCGTCCCATTTGCTGTTGTCCACGCCGTGCGCGTCCAGGGAGTCATCTAGTGCCAGAAGCACCTTGAACCATTCTCCCTGCCAGTAGCTGTCGACCATGACGACATCTGGCGCCACACCGCCCACCATCTGCGTCAGCAGCTTGGTCGAGTATTCGCCCCACGGCGTCGACTCGCTGATTGCAGTGATCTCTGGATGCGCCTCGCCTATACCGTCACGAATTGGATCCCAGAAACCGCCATGCCAGTGGCTGAAACGAATTTCGACCGACTCCATCGATGGAGCCGCAGCCTCCTCCTCCGCCACTTCCGCTGCCGGCACAGCCGGTTGACAAGCTGCTGCTACAATGCCTGCAGATCCAACTGCCGAAGCCCACAGAAAATCCCGCCGGCTCATTCTTCGCTTTGCTGTCATCGACTTTCTCCTTTGTTGGAAAACTGCGATTTCTTCACTCGCTTGTCTCTGCAGCAGCCCGACGTCAGGCTACCTCCATGGATTACTGCCGTTCAAGCCTCGCAACTGCTTTCTAGGATTGAACTCTCCGACGATGTAAAACATATCTCGAAAACAGGACCGGGAAGCGTCATAAACTGATCTGACCGTCCCCGCCGTGGGCACAAGCATCCTCACTCAATCGATCCGACAGTCCTACCCCTTAATCGCGCCCATCGTCAGCCCGCCCGCCAGGAATCGCTGCACCACAAGTGCCAGCAGCAGCACCGGAAGCGTCACGACCGTAGCCGCCGCGCACAGCGCGCCCCAATTCACCTGGCCGTACGTGAGGAAGTTGTATACCGCCAGCGGTAGTGTCATCGTCTTCGAGCCGCCCAAAATCAGCACAAAAATGAAGTTGTTCCACGAGGAGATGAAGCTGAGGATCGCCACCGCCGTGATGCCTGGCAGGCTGAGCGGGATCATGACGCGGATCATCGTGCCCAATTGCGAACAGCCATCAATCAGCGCCGCGTCCAGAAGCTCGCTCGGCACATCCTCGAAGAAACCGATCATGACCCACATGATCAGCGGCAGCACCGTCAGAATGTGGGTGATCACGATTCCTGCGTGTGTGTCCAAGAGCCCCAGCCGTTTGTAAACGATGAAGAGGGGAACCAGAAAAGTGATCCCGGGCAGCATGCGCACCACCAGCAGCGCCAGCGCCAGCCCGTCCTGCTTGTACTTTGCGATGCTGTAGGCCGCCGGCAGCCCCACCACCAGCGACAGCCCTACGGAACTCACCGCGATCGTCAGGCTGTTGAACAGGTACCTTGCAAACGGATTGCGCGCAAAGACCTCGCCATAGTGGGCCAGCGTCGGAATGAAGAACCAAACCGGCGGGTCGCTCACGATCAGCAGGTTCGGCTTGAACGAGGAGACGAACATCCAGAAGAAGATAAACAGAAAGAAGACCAGAAAAATTGACAGGATGATCCAGAAAATAAAGTCCTGTATTTGCCTCGTCTTCCTCATTCCCATCGGCTTGAGATACGGTCTGTTCATTTCGCTTGCTCTGTGTATTGCTCGGTAGCCTGGCGGCTCAAAGCCATGCCCGCTGCCGCAGTCTGATTAAGACCGCGCTGATGACCAGGATGATCACCATGAAGACCAGAATCACAGCCGAGCCATAGCCCAAATCATAAAACTCGAACGCCGTCAGGTAGGAGTAAATATGCAGCGTCTCGCTCCGTCTACCCGGTCCGCCGGCCGTCATGATCCAGATGGCATCGAATACTTTCAACGTATCGATTGCCCGGAAGAGCATGGCGACGACGATTGCCCCCTTTAGCAGCGGCAGCGTGATTAGGAAGAACTCCTGCAGCTTGCTCGCCCCGTCAATGCGCGCCGCCTCGAACGGCTCCGTCGGCAGCGAACGCAACCCCGCCAGCAGGATCAGCATAACGAACGGGACCCCGTGCCAAGTATTGATCCAGACGAGGCTGGGGACCACGGACCTCTCGCCGGCCACCCACAGGCTCGGCGGCAGCCCCACTGCCTCCAGGAAATAGTTGAGAATGCCGATCGAAGGCTCCATCATGATCAGCCATATCACCGACGTCGCTGTCGGCGTCGCCACCAGCGGCAGCAGGAACAGCGTGCGAATGACGCCCAGCCCCCGAAAAGTCCT
This sequence comes from Caldilineaceae bacterium SB0662_bin_25, assembly GCA_009840225.1. GTDB lineage: Bacteria > Chloroflexota > Anaerolineae > Caldilineales > Caldilineaceae > Bin5. Next base: position 7,492 of record VXOE01000161.1, read on the forward strand.
GTTCATCACCAGCGCCATGATCATCGCCAAAACCAGTTCCAGCATGAGGCTGGCCACCGTGAAGTAAAGCGTAATCCAAAACGCACTCAGGAATCTGGCGTCTGCTGTAAGGACCTCCAACAGGTTTTCGGCGCCGACAAAAGTAAAGCGGGTCATCGTCACATTGACCCGCTGCAAACTCAACGATACCGTATAAAAGAATGGATAACCCATCAACAGCAGGATTACGATGGCCGCCGGCGCAGGCAGTACGTAAGCCAGGTTGCGGTCTATCAGTGCAAAGGCACGCCCGAGCAGACCCCCAGACGGGGCATACCTTGGCTTCTGATCTTCCTGCCTGGCGCCCCCGCTCTCGAAGGGTGGTTCAGGGGAACTGTCGGAAGTCTGCCCAGTCTGATCTGAATTCGGCCCTGCTTTCTGCTGCATAGGCAACTCGCTTTTCAAACTGAAAGTGGCCGACAGCGCACGCGCCGCCGGCCACGGTATTCGTTCTTACTCCTCCTGCTCTTCCAGCATCTCCAGCAGTTCCTGCTGGCTCTTCTGAGCCGCGGCCACCACGTCGCCGCCCTCGATCGAGGTTACGATCACCTGTGCGATCGACTCACGCGCCCGCATCAGGTTGATAATCGATGGCGGTGCCGGCGGCGAAAAGTCGCCGATCGCCCGTGAATCCAGCAGTACCTGCACAAAGTCCAGGTCGTCCTGTGTCGCCTGCGTCTTGTACGCCTCCGTCTCATACGGCGAGCGCCGCGGCACCGCGCCCCCGTCGAGTACGTACTTAAGCATGCTCTCCTTGTTCGAAATGAACTGCAGCAGATACCAGCTCGCCTCCTTCTTCTGCGAGAGCCCGCCGACTGTGATGCTCCAGCCGCCCGCCGACGCCCTCTGGCCGTTGGGACCTGCCGGCATCAGGAAATACCCAATGTTGCCGGCCACCGTCGACTTGCTCGGGTCCTGGAAGTCCTTGCGGAAGACCGCGTCGTCGATGATCATGCCGGCCTTGCCCTGGCTGAAGATGTTCACCGCACCCACATGGTCGATGTTGGGAGACCCGGGCGGCCCGTACAGGCGCAGCAGTTTGCCGTAGAAGTCAAAGGCGGCGATTGCCTCCTCCGAATCCATCAGCGGCACGCCCTCATCGTCCTCCCACATGATCCCCATGCCGCCCAGGAACCCTTTGAAGACTGAGGTCGGCACCGGCGGCTTGCCGCGCATCGTGATGCCGAAGACCTCCCCGCCGCTCTGCTCCTGAACCGTTGCCGCAGCAGCCTCAAGCTCTTCAAATGTCGTTGGCGGCCCGTCAATGCCGTACTCCTCGAACAGGTCCTTGCGGTAGTAGCCGATCATCGCGCTCATCTGCATCGGCACCGACACCAGGCTGCCCCTTGACGAGTAGCCTGCCATCAGATAGTCTTGCCCCATATCCTCCCACAGGTCGTAGTCCTCGTGGGTCATGCTCGGGTCATCCACCCACGGGCCGATGTCGTTCAGCCAGCCCGCATCGAACCAGACGTTCCGCTCCTCCGCGCCCGCTGGCAACTGGAAGACATCCATGTCCTCGTTGCTCGCCATCAGCTCGACCCGGATCTTCTGCACCATCTGCGCCCACGGCAAAATCTCCGTGTTCACCTTGATCCCGGTCATCTCTTCAAACTGGGGCAAAATCGACAGCACGTGGTCGCTCAGCGGCTGTGTCTCGCCGACGTACCGCAGCTCAGTACCCGCGTAGCGCTGCCAGTCGAAACCTTCCGGCTCCGCCATAGCCTCTTCAGCGGGCGCGCCCGCGGGGGCCGCAGGCACGCACGCGGTCAGGGCCGCCCCTGCCGTCCCCGCGCCCAGCAACCGCAATAACTGTCGACGACTGATCTGTGATCGCATGATAGGGTTCTCCTTCCCATCTTGGTTGGAACTACGCCTGAACAAATGGTTTCGATCGGTCCGTCTCAAAGATCTTGGAACAACCAAAACAAACCGATCCTTGTACCACAACAATCTGCCAGGTTGCCAATAATATTCTGCTGCCGTCTCTGCGAGAAACTCGGAAGGTATAGAGGATTTTCTGGGAGTATAGTTTCTTTGACGCGGCCTGTCAAAGAGGATAATTTCGCCCTGCCTCCGGTTAATGACTGTATCTGAAATATCATACAGTCCTCGAAAACAAGCTGTTTCTTGGGAATCGGGAATGTCGGAAATGGGGTATCGTCAAACTGTTGGTGGCCCGTGAGGGGTCGGGTTCTGTGTCACCCACTGTAAACTAGCGTTCGAATACCTCCTCGTCCTCTTCCAATCCGGCCAGCACCTCAGTCCGCTCACCATCGGTTACGCCCAGCGTAATGTCGACCTCGATCGTACTTTCACCCTCCTTGACCAGCGCGTAGCGCCGGTTGAAATAGCTGTGAATCGCAACATTGGGTATCGTCAGAATGTCCTCTTTTCGCTCCACAACGATGCGCAGATCGGCCAAAGCCCCAATCTCCAACTCCAGTTCCGGCGCCGCGAACTCAACTCGAATCGGCAGACCTTCATCGGCGACGCCCGGCATCGAGACCTGTATAAGCCGGCCCGTAACCTCAGTCTGCGGGTAGTCGCGAAAGCGGATCGTGACAGCCTGCCCAATCCGCAACTTTGGCAAAGCCTCCTCGCTCGGGCCCGAGCTTCTGATCTCTAGGGCGTCGGGAGCCGCTAGCCCCATCACTGGCGCGTATTCCGCCACCAGTTGCCCCGCCTCCCCGTCCGTGTAGCGCACCACCCCGTCGAACGGCGCCAGCAACTGCGCCTGCCCGATACGGTCCCGCAGCATCTCCACGTCGATCGCCTTCAGTTCCGCCTCAGCCTGGTAGAGCGCAATCTCTCTGTCATGCTGGTCCGCCAGCAGCGCCAGTTTCGTCTCCGCCGCCCCCACCGCCAGCCCCATGCGCGCAACATCGGCCTCGGATGCGCCGTCGCGCCCCTGCTCCAGCGTTAGCCTCCCCATCTCCAGTGTCGCCCGCGCCTCCGCCAGTGCTAACTCCTTGGCTCCCTGCGCCGTTTGCACCCGCAGCCGGGCGATTTCCAACTGTTTCTCTGCTTTGGCAAGCTCATGCGGCAGAAATCCGACGTCCAGTTCAGCCAGCACCTGTCCCGTCTCAACCACATCTCCCGGTTCAACATGAAATCCGTTCAGACGTCCGCCAATGCGAAAGGAAAGGTTTACCCGCTGCAGCGAATCCACCATGCCCAACAGCGTCACGCTGTCCACAATATCCCCGCGCTCGATTCGATGCACCGCTTTGGGAACTGGCACAGGCGTAGGAATGGGAGTAGGCGTCACCAACACATCACCCGGCAGCTGTTCACAGCCGGCGACCAGCGCGGCCACCAGCAAACCAACAGCCAGCCTTACCCCGCTTTGTTTTACATAGCCAAGAATGACTAACATGATCCCCGGGGTCTTGCTCATCCCCCAAACGTCCACTAACTTATTACTGGACCACTGACCACTGACCACTGCCGTCAAGTCGTTTCCTCCGGCCTGACCTCACGCCCCTCTTTCGCCGACAGCTGCGCCGCACGACAGAACCGCAGAACCGCCCTTCCCTCCTCGCCGCTCAGCTCTGACTGCCGCCCTTCCGTAATCGCGTCAACGAAATCATGCACACCGGCAACGAAACTGGACCCCCAGTCCGAATCCACCTCAGGAAACGCCGTCGTTTCGCCGTCCCGGTACATCTCCACCGCCGGCCTGTCCAGCAGCATCGACGTGCAGCGGTTCACCCAGATAAACCCGCGCGTGCCGGTCAGCTCGACCCACTCATCCTCAGGCCGCCCGTACTTGGTCGGCACCAGCATGTCGTCTGAGGTTACCGCTTCGTAGGAGCCGTACTTCTCGACATCCTTGTACTTCCAGATGACGACGGCCGGGCTGTCAAGCACCCAGCCATGTTGGATGCGGCGGTGCGTGATCCAGGCGAACACCTTTTCCGGCGCCCCCATGAACCACTGCGCGATCGAAAAAAGATGGTAACCATAGTCGAGGATCACCCGGCCTCCCCCGCCCCGGGCCGGGTCGAAGCGCCATTCCCAGCGCCTGTACGGTATCTCCCAGTCCTCCCCCGAGACACCTTGTACGCACTTGATGCGTATCGAGAGCGGCTCGCCAACTGCGCCGTCGTCGAGCAGCTGTTTGGCCTTGACCAGGGGTGGGTAGAAGCGAAAGTTTTCAAAAACGCGCATCAGCTTGCCCGCACGTCTTGCTGCCTCGATCAATGCGTCGCACTCGGCCACAGTGATCGCCATCGGCTTCTGTATCGAAACGTGCTTGCCCGCCTCCAGCGCCGCAATGCCCATCTCCGCATGCAGATGATGGGGCGTAATCACCTCCACCGCGTCCACCTCGGGGTCGGCCAGCAGCTGTCGGTAGTCGGTGTACCTCTTCCCTATCTGCCACTCTGACGCGCGCCGCTGCAGCAGCGTCCCGTCGACGTCGCAAATGGCATGAAGTTCCGCTTTGGGGTAGTCCCGGTAACCGAGGTAGTGCAGGTCGGTGATCGCGCCGGCGCCGATAAAGCCGACGCGCAGCTTCTTCGAGTCGCCGCTCACTGGTCCGCCTCAAACATGCGCGCCGAAGGCTCCATGATCGGCCACGGCAGCTTTCCCGGCAACTCGATCAGAGCACTCCGGTCCGCTTCGATCGCCCTCGTCACCGCAGGGCCTAGCTGCTCGATCGATTCGACTCGGCAGCCGTCAACGCCGAACGCCCCCGCCAGCCCCATGAAATCCGGATTCACCAGGTCCACTTCGTGCGCAGCACCGTAGCGGGCCTCCTGCTGCGGCCGCAGGACCCCGTACGCCGAATCGTTGAACACCAGTGTAACTATCGGCAAACCAAGCTGCACCGCCGCCGCCAGTTCCTGGCAGTTGAACAAAAATCCACCGTCCCCGCAAAGCACAACCACCGGCCGCTCCGGCTTGGCTACCTTCGCCCCGATTGCGGCCGGCAGCCCAAAGCCAAGCGTGCAGAACCCCCACGGGTAGATATTTGTCCGCGGTTCATAAATGTCCAGCAAGCGACGGCACCAGTACGCAGCCACCGTCAGGTCGCTCACAATGATCGTCTCACGCGGCAGCGCCTTCCTCAGTGTCTGTACCAGCTCCACACCTTCGGGCGCCCGTTCCTGGCAGTAACCCCATACCTTCTGCCGCATCTCCGCGATCCCCGCTGCAATGCCTTTCTCCCGCCCGCGCACGTCCCGTAGCTTCTCGTTGATGAGCTGCAAGGCTGAACGCGCATCGCCCAATACGCCGACCGTCGCAGGATAATTGCGGTCGATCTCCTCCGGATCGATTTCAATATGGATAAGCGACTCCGGCAGGCGCAACCCCCAGCGATCACTCTCTTCCTCAGTAAAGCGCGTGCCCACCGCCAGCATCACATCAGATTCAGCCAGAAACGCCCTCGCGTACGGAAGCAAAAGGGTCGCGCCCGCAGCAAGCGGATGGTCGTCCCGCACCGCCCCCTTGCCCAGCACCGTCGTGAAGATCGGCGCCTGCAACCGCTCGGCCAGCGCCTGCAGCTCTGCGCCCGCCCCACTCCCGATCACACC
>VXOE01000352.1 GCA_009840225.1 Caldilineaceae bacterium SB0662_bin_25
TCAGAGATGGTTGGGAAGTGGCCATGGTTTGGTCTCGGCCAGAGGTATACGAGAGGTCGCCCCCATTTTGGGATGCACCCACGAAATTCTCGCTTTTGACAAAGGTTGATTGAAATGGTAGCATCGGTCTTGATTTAACATTATACAAGAGCAGCTCAGTTTCATATTTGGTGCCGATATGAAATACATGCTCAGGACAGTGCCCGGGCGGGCGCTGCCGTTCCTCCTTGTTGCCGCAGCCCTTGCGGCGATTCTCCTTCTTACTTTTCTGAAATTCAGCGAGACGCATGCGCAGACCGATTCGTCGGACGGCTTAGCCGCGCCTTCGCTGACGGCGGAGGCGGGCGAGGGCCAGATTACTCTGTCCTGGAATGAAGTGGCAGATGCGGACTCGTATGAGCTGATCTTCTGGGACTGGGAAAAAGGCGAATGGGTACAGATTGGGGGTACGTTGCGCGGCACGTCGCATACGCACAGCGACCTGACGGCGGGTACAACCTATTACTATTCGATACGGATTGTGACCTCCAGCGGTGCGGTGGGGCCGTGGACGGCGTCGGTGTCGGCTGTTGTGCCCGTGGGTGGTTCAGATGCTCATACGGTTACGTTTACGGCGACGCCGACGCCGGTGAGCACGGCTACTGCCACAGCCACATTTACCCACACGCCGAGGCCCGCAGGTGCGCCAGACGGCGTAGCCACGCATACTCCGACTGCGACTCCGACGGGCACGGCAACCGCCACGGCCACGCCGACGCCGAACCCGCTTGTGGGGGAGAGAGCGGAGCTGGCGACCCTCTACAATTCGACCGGCGGTGCAAGCTGGACACGCAGCGACAACTGGCTGAGCGACAGGCCTGTTTCCGATTGGCACGGCGTAACAACGGATGAGCACGGCCGCGTGACCGAGCTGCGCCTTTCCCACAACAATCTGAGCGGGACTCTCCCGGTGCTGAAAGCGCTTTCGCAGTTGGTATTGCTCGACCTGGGCACAAACGGGCTGAGCGGGTCGATGCCGGACCTGAGCGGGCTTACGAGCCTGAGTGTGTTGGACCTCACCTCGAACAGTCTGCATGGGACAGTTCCCGCGATGGGCGGCCTTTCCGGGCTGACCAAGCTTTATCTTGGCAACAACGGGTTCACGGGGCCGTTTCCGACAGGACTTGGCAGCATTCCCGGACTAGACGTCCTGTACCTGGCGGGCAGTCAGTTGAGCGGATGCATTCCCGACTCTCTGAGGAACCTGGAGCTGCATGACCTGGACAGCCTGGGGCTGGCGTATTGCGACGAGGCCACGGCTACGCCAACGTTGACGCCCACGGAAACGCCCTCGGCCACGCCCACATTGACGCCTGTACCGACGGCCACTCCGACCGCGACGCATACGTTAACGGCTACCTCTACGTGGACGCCGGCGCCGACGGCAACACCGACTGCGACGCATACGGCGACGGCAACGGCTACCTTGACACCGGTGCCGACCGCCACTCCGACTGCGACGCATACGCCCTCGGCCACGCCTACATTGACGCCTGTACCGACGGCCACCCCGACCGCGACGCATACGTTAACGGCTACGCCTACTTGGACACCGGCGCCGACGGCGACACCGACGGCGACGGCTACAGCAACGACTACTGCCACGCCGACCGCTACGGCTACGCGGGCTGAATCGTCGGAGGAACGGGCGGCGCTGGTGGCGCTCTACAATGCGACGGATGGTGAGAACTGGCATGACAGTAGCAACTGGCTCAGTGACAAGCCTTTAGGGGAGTGGTTTGGCGTCACTACGAATACAGAAGGACGCGTTGCTCACCTGGACCTAAGTGGGAGCGGCTTGCGCGGCCAGCTTCCGGACATCAGCGGCCTCACCCAATTAAGAGGCCTTGACCTCAGATACAATCAGTTGTCGGGGCCAATACCAAGTCTGAGCGCCCTTGCGCGATTGGAACAGGTGGACCTCGCCCTCAACGAGTTTTCAGGGTCGATTCCGAGTCTGAGTGCCCTCACCAGCCTGAGAAAGCTGTATCTGCAGCATAACAAGCTGAGCGGGCCGATTCCGAGTCTGAGCGCACTTACAAACCTGGTGGAGTTAAATCTCTCCAACAACGAGATTAGCGGTTCGATCCCAGGTCTGAGTACACTCACCGGTCTGGAAGAGTTGCGCCTTGCAATGAACAAGCTGAGCGGGTCAGTTCCAAGTCTGAGCGCGCTGACGGAACTGAAGTTTCTGATCCTCAACGACAACGAACTTAGCGGATCGATTCCAAGTCTTGATGCACTCACTAACCTGGAAGAGTTGCGCCTCCAGAGAAACGAGATCAGTGGGTCGATTCCAGAACTGAGCTCGCTTACCAGTCTGGAAAAGTTGTATCTCAACGAGAATGAGTTGAGTGGATCGATTCCAGGTTTGAGTGCTCTCGCTCAACTGGAGGACTTGGACTTAGGTGGGAATGAGCTGAGCGGGCTGATTCCAGGTTTGAGTGCTCTCGCTCAACTGGAGGACTTGGACTTAAGTGGGAATGAGTTGAGCGGATCGATTCCAAGTCTAAGTGGGCTTTCGGAGCTAGAGATTTTAAACCTTTCGTTTAACGAGCTGAGCGGGTCGATCCCCAGTCTTAGCAGTCTGACCAGACTTCGAGCTCTGTATCTGCGCAGCAACAGGTTGAGCGGGTCGATTCCAGATGTGACCGGTCTGGTCAGGTTGAGTGTAATTTTCCTGGGAAACAACCAGCTGACAGGGACGATACCCGAATCGCTTGCGGGGCTGCCAAAACTGTCCAGACTGTATCTACACAGGAATCCGTTGAGCGGGTGTATTCCCGAATCGTTGCGAAACCAATATCAATCCGACCTGGACAGTCTTGGCCTGCAATACTGCGGCACGCCTACCCCAACGAGCACGTTCACGATAACGCCCACCCCCCCTCCCGGGGCTACGGCTACGGCTACCTCTACATCAACGGCTACGGCTACACCTACCGCAACTGCCACTGAAACACCGGCCGCTACGTTTACGCCGACGGCCACGATTACTCCGGCGTCTTCGGCAGCGAACAGAGCGGCTCTGGTTACGCTATATGAGTCGACCGACGGCGCCAATTGGGTGCGCAATGACTACTGGCTTAGTGAGAGACCCCTAAGCGACTGGTACGGTGTATCTACAGACGAGAGCGGGCGGGTGATTGCATTGCGACTTTCTCGCAACTGGTTGGCGGGCACAATACCTGACTTGAGCGGCCTCACAGCGTTGCAACATCTGGACCTTTCGAGCAACGATTTAAGCGGGGCGATCCCAGTTCTGGGCGGATTCACGGAGTTAGCGTACCTAAACCTAGAGTTCAACGAATTCAGCGGGGCGATACCGGATCTGGACGACCTTGCCAAACTGAGGAGCTTGCACCTGGGTTCCAATGATTTGACGGGGCAGATTCCAAATCTGAGCGCGCTAACGCAATTGGAGAATTTGGACTTATCAAGTAATGAGTTGAGCGGCGCCATTCCAAGTCTAAGCGCGCTTACCAATCTCAAAGTGCTGAAACTTCCTTTCAATGAGTTGAGCGGGGCGATTCCCAGCCTTGACACGCTTACAGAATTGGAGTTTCTTGACATTCGTCACAACGACTTGAGCGGGGCGATTCCCAGCTTAAGCGCCCTCACGGACCTAGAAGAACTGCACCTTAGCTCCAACGAGCTGACAGGGTCGATTCCGAGTCTGGACTCCCTCACAAGCCTCAAGGAACTTTACCTGGGTTCCAACAGTTTGAGTGGTTCGATTCCGAATCTGAGCTCACTTACACACTTGGAAGAACTGGGCCTCTCGTCCAATGAATTGAGTGGGTCGATTCCCAACCTGAGCGCACTTGGGCGACTGAAGAGATTGAGCCTCCGCGACAATAATCTTAGCGGTTCGATTCCGAGTGTCGACACGCTCACGGAACTGGGGCTTCTGGACGTAAGCAGAAACAGTTTGAGCGGTTCGATTCCCAGTCTCAGTGCCCTCACCAAGCTGGATTGGCTGATGTTGGGATACAACCAGTTGAGTGGAGGGATTCCAAGCGTCAGCGCCCTTACAGAACTGACTATACTGAACCTAGAAAACAACAGGCTGAGCGGACCGATTCCAAGTCTCAGCGCCCTCACCAACCTCAATTGGCTCATTCTGAGCTACAATCAATTGAGTGGAGAGATTCCCAGCTCGATTGGAGCGCTACCCGGCCTGACTGCTCTAATACTCAGGGACAACCAGTTCAGCGGATGCATTCCTGAATCGCTGCGCAAGATAGAGATGAATGACCTGTACCATTTAGGCTTGCCGTATTGCGATGAACCCACGCCCACTGTCACGGCGACGCCTGAGCCGGGGCTGAGATCAGCATCGGCGTCCTCTGAAATAGCGGGGGATGACCCCACTGCAACGCCGACATTCACGCCTACTGCGACCGCCACGCCCACGCCAACGGCTACACCAACGGCCACGGTCACACCGACCGCGACGGTTACCCCCACGGCTACGAGTACACCGGGGTCCTCACAAGGGGACCGGGAGGCGCTCACGGCGCTTTACAATGCCACGGACGGCGCCAACTGGAAGGCAGGCGCCAACTGGCTGACAGGCGCGGCGCTTGACAGTTGGTACGGTGTTACTACGAATAGCGAGGGGCGGGTTACGAGAATCAACCTGTATTCCAATAGTCTTAGCGGCTCGCTGCCGAGTCTCAACGCACTCACGGAACTGGAGCATTTGAATCTGCGACAGAATCAGTTGAGCGGGCCCGTTCCTGAGTTGGGCGACCTTACCGAGCTGCGTGTGTTGAATCTTTCGTTCAACGACTTGAGTGGGGAGATTCCGGACCTTAGCGCTCTCACCAAACTGACAAGGATACGTCTGCACGACAATCGCCTGTCGGGGCCGGTTCCGGAGCTTGGCGCTCTCGCCGGCCTCAGGATCTTGTACTTGCGCAACAACAGTTTGACGGGGTCGGTACCCGAATCGCTGGGAAGGTTGTCCAACCTGGTTGAACTGTACCTTTCGGGGAATCAGTTGCGTGGTTGTATTCCGGTTCCGCTGCGCAGGGTTAGCTCTAACGACCTGGACGAGACCGGACTGGCTGATTGTGCAGTTCCCACGCCCACTTCTACGCCTACTGTCACGCCGACGCCTGATTAGGGGACTGATCGGGGGATCGGGCAGCAGTAAGCGGGTGTGGATGGCGGCAAGGGGATGCGGGAAGTCGGTTAGGGCGTTCGTTTGGGCCAGAAGGAGAGTTCCCTTGGCGGCGGTCACTGCGGGGTAGAGCGAAGCAGCAGTTTCCTGCAAGGGCGGCGGTCGAGGGCACCCGCAAGGGGGGCGCCTGCGGGGGGTTGGCTGGTTGGAAGGGAATGTCAGCAGAAGCTAGTTGGCACAGATGCGCGCCAGGGCGAGGCGCGCATTTTCGCGTACGTAGAGGTTTGTGTCGTTTTGGGCTGTTTGGAGGCAAGAGGAGGCGGACTTGGCGTGAGGGCCGATTTTTGCGAGGGAGAGGGCGGCGATGTTGCCGAGGGCTTCGGCTGCGTTGCGGCGGACCCATTCGGAATCGTCGTCCAGGCAGTCGAGGAGATGGGGGACTGCGTGGGAGGCCGGAAAGCCAATGTCGCCAAGAGTGTCGGCGGCGGCGGCTCGAAGGGGCCAGTCAGCGGATTCCAGCGACTCGAGCAGGAAGGGAACTGCCGCGGCTCCCTGGGCGCTGAGTCCGAAATTGGAGTGGAGCTGGCTCGGGTTGGTGTGGCGGGCGGCCTGATTGTGATCGAGCAGCTCGACGGCTTCTTGTGCCAACCTTTTGGCGAGTTCTGCCGACCCCTGCTCTCCGCGGCGGGCCAGCCGGTAGACTTGCTCCAACCGACCGGCTTCGGACAGGGTCGGTCCAGTTACGTCTGACCCATTCTCCGATCCTGGGGCCCGAGGACCAGGGTTGGAGGCATCCTCTCGGTGATGTGAGACTTTGTACCCCGCGTGCCAATTCCATACGCTGCGCCAGAGTTGCGGTAGTTCCTCACCGTTGACCGATTGGCTCCATGAAGGGTTGGTACAGTTCCAGCTGGGAGCGGTCGGTTCCTGCATTCGGCAAAACAGAAACTTCATCATGAAACGGTTGCGGTGGCTGCGGTTGGTTGTAGCGCGGTGCCAGAGGTCGTAGTGGACAATTGTTACGGTTCCGGCCTCGCCGCAGAGTCGAACCTCTTGCTGTTTTTCGGCCTGGTCGCGGCTCGTATAGTATTGTGAGGCGGGCAGGACCGATGTGGGGCCCATTTCGAGGGTCACGTCCTGGGGGTAGTAGAAGGCCATGGCCCAGCGGGTGCGGTGGTGGCGGACGTTCTGGTCGTCTTCGTAGCTGTCCTGGTGGTGGCGCTGGGCTGACTCGCGGGGCGGAGTCAGATGGCAGTGGCGGTGGGCGTGCATGGCGTAGCCGGGGCCGAGGATGCTGGTCAGGGCGCCGGTGACGGCAGGGTGGGAGAAGAGGTCGGCCAGCTGGGGAATTGCGGGGAGGATGTGGTTGCCGGGATTTCCCTGGGTGGTGAAGATTTCTTCGGCCTGGGCGCGCACGGTTTCGTGGAAGGCCGGCGTAAACGGGGCCTTTACTGTCACATAGCCATTTGTTATGAAGTCCTGCATCTGCGGATCGTTGAGAAGCTTCATCTTCTGCAGTTCCTGGTCGAGGCGAAGGTGGTTGGCAGTTGATTGGAGTGGGGCAGGGAAACAGTTTGGCGGCGGCAGCGTACATGTAAGTATAACATGCCCGTTGCTCAGATTCTGGACCCTTGCGGCGCGATGAGTGCCCTAACCTTTGGAAACGAGATTGAAAAACATGAGTCAGACTACAGTACGAGAAGCGCCGGCCACGTGGAATCAGCCGGCGGAGGGTAACGAGTGGGAGGTCAGGGAAGAGGAGGAGGCGACGGTTCCGATTGTGGTCGCTGAGAATATTCACAAGACATTTCGCAGCGGCGAGATCGAGGTACATGCGCTGCGGGGGGTGGACCTGACGATCGGGACAGGCGAGATGGTGGCGATCATGGGGCCGTCGGGATGCGGCAAGACGACTTTGCTGAATACGCTTTCAGGCCTGGACAGCTTCGATGAAGGGGAAGTGACGATCGAGGGTACTTCGCTGGCCGACATGAATGATCGCAGGCGCACTGATTACCGGGCCAGGCGGATGGGGTTCGTGTTCCAGTCTTTCAACCTGCTGCCGGTAATTTCGGCGGTCGAGAATGTGGAGATGCCGCTGCTGGTCAGTGGGGTGCGACCGGCGGAGGCGCGGCGGCGGGCGCTGGCGAGTCTGGAGAGCGTTGGGCTGGCCGACCGAGCTTCTCACCGGCCGATGCAGCTCTCCGGCGGACAGATCCAGCGGGTAACGGTGGCGAGGGCGCTGGTGAATAATCCAGCGCTGGTGTGGGCGGATGAGCCGACCGGGAATCTGGACGTGGGAAGTTCGACAGAGGTGCTGGGGCTGATGCAGCGTCTGAATCGAGAGCAGGGGCGGACTTTTGTCATCGTAACGCACGACCCGCAGGTGGCAAGCCTTTGCGGGCGCATCGTGCAGATGGAGGACGGGGAGATCGTGGCAAATGAGTAGCTTCCTCGGACCGGTCGCACTCTACCTGGCGGTTGCTCTCGGGTTGATACTGGCGGGCGCTGCGCTTATTTCGTTGCGCAACCCGATTATCGGCAAGTTGGGCGTTCGCAATATTCCGCGGCGCCCGGCACAGTCAACGCTTATCGTTATCGGACTCACGCTGAGCACGATGATCATTGTATCGGCGCTGAGTCTAGGCGACACGCTGGACAAGACAGTGCGGCGTCAGACTATTGACGCCTACGGGCATATCGACCAGGTTGTGTCGCCGCCGTTTCTGATGGACCTAACGCAGCTGGCAGACGGCGGCACAATCGACCCCGATGCAGCGAGCAGTCCGGAAAGCGCGGCGCTGCTCAATGCACTGACCGGCGGCGACATCAACGCCTTGATCGCGGTGCTAGACGAGGGGTTGCCGGGCATAACGGAGGAGCGGCAAGCGCAGTTGCAGGAACAGGCGGCAGAATATCCCCTTATTGACGGGGTAGCCGGCTCGATTCTCTTTCCAACTATCATACGCAACGTCAGTACCGGTCAGGGGGAGCCGCTGGGCTTCCTGTTTGCCGTGGATGAGGGCTACGATACCGGGTTCGGCTTGCACGACATTGACGGAGAACCGGTAAGTACGGCTGACCTGCGCGACGGAATCGGGGATGTCTTTGTTGAACTTGTCGGGCTGTGGGAGCAGTCGGGAGAGGCCGCGGAGGTTGTCGGGACGGCGATCGGGCTGGAAGAGACCAGCCTGGTCGGGACTGTGCTGGCTCTTGGTGCAGCAGGGGCTGTGTTGCTGCAGGAGGAAGGGCCCAGTTTCACGCTGCGGCAGCTGGCGCTACCTACAGAGATCCTGAGAAACCTTGGGTTCCCCAGCGAGATACTCGACGAGATTGATTCTGACGTGATCAGCCTGGAGGGTCTGGGGATCAGCGATGAGGATCTGGCGGAGTTCAATCTGGATCCGGATGCGCCGATTACAGTTCCGACACTGCCGATGTTGGGCGTTGACGTACCGAACCAACAGGAACTGATCGCGGCGGCGACAGAGGCGCTCAGGTCGATCAACCTGAACACATTGGGGCAGGATGTGGACGGGACGCTGGGCCAGTTTGGGCTGCAGTTGCGCCAGGGGGAGGTGTACCTGAACGAGCTTGGGGCTCTGCAGCTCGATGCGCGTGCGGGCGACCTGCTGGAGGTATTCATCGGTCCGATTCCGGTTCCCTATCGGGTACGTGCGGTTGTAGCGGAGGCCGGACCATTGGGGGCGGTTCTGCCGGTGGTGATGATGCACACGGATGAGGCGCAGAAGCTGCTCTTCATGCCGGACAAGGTCAACAACATATTGATTTCGAACGCCGGCGATGAAGAGAGCGGAATGGTCCACACGGCGGAGGTGAGCGACCAGCTGCGAGCGCTTTCGCTAAACGAGGAGAGGCTGGCCGGGCTACTGGCGGTCCTGCGCAGGCCCGAAATTGCGGGGGTCATACAAAGAGAGTCTGCAGCGCCGGTCAATCCGCTGTTCGAGGACGACGTACCGGATTTCATCATGCAGATCGCGGGGATGTGGACGCAGGCGACGAGCTTCGAGGCCGACCTTGAGGTACTGGCTGATTATGTCGCCGGTCCGGCGGAGGGCGAGATTCCGATTGCATTGCGGGGCGCGTTGAGCAGCGGAGCAGTCCAGGACTGGCTGAGAGATCTGCCGTTAGGTGAGGACGAAAGGCGGGCACTCGAAGCGGGCATGGCCGATTTGCGGGATTTCGAGGTGCTGGCGCCGCTGAGCAAGCAGTTCGTCACCGATGTAGCGGAAATCGGCGGCATCGCCTTGGGGACGGTTTTTTCGAGCTTTGGGATTCTCTCGATCTTTGCGGGCGTGCTGTTGATCTTCCTGATCTTCGTGATGCTGGCGGCGGAACGGCGCAGCGAACTGGGCATTGCGCGAGCAGTAGGGATGCGGCGCGGCCACCTGGTGCAGATGTTTGTGACCGAAGGGCTGGTATACGACCTGGCGGCGGCGTTGGTAGGGCTCGGCCTGGGCCTACTTGTCTCGTACGGCATGATTGGCGTCATGAGCGGTCTCATCAACAACATTGCTCAGCGTGTCGAGGGTGCCGCGGCGCCGATTCGCTTCTACTGGCACGCGGCGCCTACCTCTCTGGTCATTGCCTACTGTCTGGGCGTCATACTGACGTTCGTGGTGGTTACAGTTGCTTCGTGGAACGTGAGCCGTCTCAACATCATCACGGCGATCAGGAATTTGCCGGACACGTCGAACGGAAAGAGGCAGGGGACAATAGGCAAAGCGCTACGCGGGTTGGCGATTGTTTTCCTGCTCGGGGCCGGCGGTTATCTGATATGGCTGGGCCGGGAGCAGGGGCAGACGGTTGCCTTTATGGGCGCGACATTGCTGCTGGTTGGGGTAGGCTGGGGCGGGGCGTGGTTGGGCCGCCGATGGACGTCGGGACAGTCCGGGCTTCGCCTCCGCCTGGCGTATACGTTCATCGGCGTTGGATTCCTTGCCCTATGGGGCGTGCCGTGGAGCAGTGTGCTCGACACGGACCTGTCCTGGTTCAACCAGAACCCTGGTTTCACGCTGCTATCGTTTGCGCTGAGCGGACCGTTTATCATTATCGGTGCGATCATGGTGGTGATGTTCAATGCGGACAGCCTTGCCGGTCTGTTCGTGCGGTTGGTCGGAGGAATCGGGCCGCTGACGCCTGTATTGAAGACGGCCGTGGCGTATTCTCTGAGCAATCGATTTCGGACGGGGACGGCGATCCTGCTGTTTGCGATGGTGATCACGACGGTGACGGTGATGAGCGTTGTGATTCGGGCGACCGAGGTGGTGACGGAGCCGAACGAACAGCGCACGGCCGGATTCGACATCGTCATGTCGCCGAGCCTGCTCAGTCTGTTTGATCCGGTCACGGACATCCACGAGGAGGCGGAGAGGCGAGATGACTTTCCCAGGGAACAGCTGGCAGTGCTGGGAACGGTGGCGCGTATGGGCGTTACGGCGCAGCAGATTGAGCCGGTTGAGCATGGAATAGACAGAAGTTCGACTGTCTTGATGGCAGGGATTGACGAGGGCTATGCGAAACAAGCTGCGCAGCATTACGGATTCCAGATGCGTGCGGAGGGTTACGGGAGCGACGAGGCGGTCTGGCAGGCGCTGGCGGAGCGGGACGACGTAGCGGTGGTGACTACGAGGTGGGTCGAGGAGCCACCAGAGGAGGATGCTGAGGGGAGCGGTGACAGGTTTGGCAGAGGCGGCCGTTCGGGCGGCCCGCCGTGGGACAGAGGAATCGAGTTGCAGGGGTTCTATCTGGAGGAGGGGGGGACGCTTCCCCTGGTAATGGTCGAACTCAGCAACCGGCCTGACAGGCTAGCAACGGGAGCGGCGTTTGAGTTTGGCGGCGTTCAGGCGGAGGTCTCGACCAGCAGTCCAGTTGGCGCAGAAGGCGGGGAAGAGATAAGGCACAGCGTCCAGATAGTCGGCGTACTTGCAGAAGACGATACGCTGGCTGAGGCCAGTTTTCAGATGAACCGGCGGGTCCTGGATATTCTGAATGGCGAACCGGTGGAGCCTGACGTTTTCTATGCGAAAGTGGTGGAAGGCGAGAGCGTTAGCGAAACAGTGCAGGCCCTGGAGAAGTCGATGTTGAGCAGCGGGTTGAACGCTACACCACTCTCCGAGTTGTTTGCAGCCGGGCAGGCCATATTGCGGGGGATTCTGGGACTGTTCCAGGGATTTCTGGCTTTGGGGCTGGTGGTCGGTATCGCGGGTCTGGGCGTGATCAGCAGCCGTACGGTGGTTGAAAGAAGGCAGCAAATCGGTGTGCTGCGTGCGATTGGCTATCCTTCGGGCACGGTGGCGCTGTTGTTCGTGCTGGAGGCCAACTTCATTGCGCTCACGGGGATACTTTTGGGTGGAGTTACGGGTCTGATTTTGGGCGACATGACGATCGGCCAGGCTTATGACTTGGCGACGGAACTGAGTTTTCCGACGCCGTGGCTGACGATAGCTGGGATGCTGGCGGCGGCCTGGTTCTTCTCGTTGCTGACGACGATATTGCCGGCGTGGCAGGCGTCGCGGATTTATCCGGCGGAGGCGTTGCGGTATGAGTGAGTGGAAAGGGGGATGGGAGAAGGTTTCTTTGAAGTTTTTGGAAGGCCGATAGAAAGTCCGCGATAGGCTAAGGCGGGTTGGTTCGATAGCGTGAATCTCAGATGAGAGTTGGGACAGACAAGACCAGTTGATCCGCGAAGTCACGCGAAGGGACGCGAAGAACACCAAGAGCGTGACGGATTTTCGTTGTGTTGCTGCGCGGCCCTTCGCGGATGTGTACTTTGCTCGCGCAGATCGCTGTTCCAATGCTCGTATATCCTCAGAGACGAGGCGCCGGGTCCATACAGAACAGAAAGAGTTCAGTTCGGTGTTTTTTCTCACCAGTCGTAGTGCTTGTATTTTTGCGCCCAGCCTCCGCTCGATGAGAGCATTTCGCTTGCCTCGATGAAGAAGAGCCAGCGCGGTTCCTGCATGGTTGCTTCGAGGTATTTGAGGCCGTCTGCGCCTCCGTAGCGTTCGGCCATCTCCTGGCCGATTTCAACCCATTTACCGCCAACGTTTGGCTCTTCCACGACAGTGGCGGTCCCCTTGACGAGAACACGGCGCCCGTCAACGGCGTCTATACAGAGGAAGACGCGTCCGTCGTTTTTCAGATAGCCGGCCCAGGCTGAGCGGGCTCGGGGCACGACGTAGAAGCCTCCCTCGGCGTATGTGAACCAGCAGGGCACGACGTAGGGCGCGCCTTCGTAGTCGACGCAGGCAAGGCGGCAGATGGTGTTGCTGTGCAGGAGTTCGTCGATCTGGGTCTGGGTCATTATTGGCATGGTTCTCTCCTGAGTTCTTGATTTGAGCTGGCTGGATTCGAGGCGAGAGTCTCTCAGTGCTGTGGGCAGAGTGAACAGGTTCAGGCGCTATGACAGTTCTCTGTTGTGAGGACGACTACGGCGGCTTGCCGGTACCTATCAGAGGTTACATTATACCAATTCGGGATATTTCTCAATGGGTGCGTTCTGTTCCTGGGTGAGAAGCGTCGGTTGAGGAGAGCGCGGTTGTGGCGAATGAGGTTGTCGTCAGGTTTCGAAAAGGTCCAGGTCGGGGATGGCGCCCGGTCATTCAGGTCCGGCGAGGGAGGTGGAGAACAGGCGTGAGGGCAGGCACAAGGCCGGCACGTAAGGGGACCTGATGGGACTGGCGGGACGCGGGCTGGCCAGACACGGTCGATTAGGCACCTGTTACGAATATCGCCACCCGGTCGATGAGGCACGGCAAGGTTTAGGGGGGGCGTTGCGGGGGGGGGGGCCCCCCCCAGCGGGGGGGCCGGCCCAAAACCCCCCCCCCAAAAAGGAAAACTAATGGTGTGAAAGATAAA
>VXOE01000092.1 GCA_009840225.1 Caldilineaceae bacterium SB0662_bin_25
CCCCCGCACAAGGGAGGGCCGAATAGGCCCGACCGCCCAGAACTGCAGTGGTCAGCAGTCAGTAGTCAGTGAAAGCGGCGCTCGCGTGTTCCTGCGATGGGAATGGATTGTGGATTAGTGGTTGCGGGGGTCAGCAGGATCGATAGGGCAGTTGGGGCGGTTCCCGCCTGGGGCGTGGATTGCCATATCATGGCGATGGTTGTATAGTAGGCGGGGCTCTGAGACTTGACTGCGGAGGTAGCTGCGGGCGGCCTGCGACTGCTCAGAGGGGAAGGTATTTGTGTGCCGGACGTGCGGAGATTGTGAGCTCGGAGGCCGTCGTTCCCAGACTCATTGCGCAGGGCAGGGTCGAATGCAGACTTTCCCGTAGTTCCAGGTATGGCTGCAGTGAAAGCGCGAACGAGCCTCTTTTTTTCTACTCGAACTTTCCACATTCAGAAGCCAACTGTTTCATCGACATTAAGGAGGAATTCATGCCGCGACCAGTAACGCTCTTCACCGGTCAGTGGGCGGACTTGCCCTTCGAAACCATCTGCGAAAAGGCGAAGTCATTCGGCTATGATGGTCTGGAGCTTGCCTGTTGGGGCGACCATTTCGAGGTGGACAAGGCCCTGGAAGACGACAGCTATGTACAGGGACGCTGGGACACTCTGAACAAGCATGGTCTGCAATGTTTTGCCATCAGCAACCACCTGGTAGGGCAGGCGGTTGCAGACCGCATTGACGAACGGCACGAGAGCATTTTGCCGCCGCGCATATGGGGGGACGGTTCAGAAGACGGTGTGCGGGCGCGTGCGGCAGAGGAGATGAAGGACACGGCGCGTGCGGCAGCCAAACTCGGTGTGAAGGTCGTGCCCGGGTTTACGGGTTCGCCGATCTGGCATCTGGTCTACTCCTTCCCGCCGAACCCGCCCGACTTCCTGGAGAAGGGCCTGGCGCTCTTTGCCGAACTGTGGACACCGATTCTGGA
Source organism: Caldilineaceae bacterium SB0662_bin_25 (assembly GCA_009840225.1). Taxonomy (GTDB): domain Bacteria; phylum Chloroflexota; class Anaerolineae; order Caldilineales; family Caldilineaceae; genus Bin5. The sequence goes on from VXOE01000092.1 coordinate 971, forward strand.
TGTATTCAGTGAGAACGGGGTGAAGTTCGGGTTGGAGGTTCACCCTACTGAGATTGCTTTCGACATCCACAGCGCGCAGAATGCGATTGACGCGCTGAACGGTCATGAGGCCTTCGGCTTCAACTACGACCCCAGTCACTTCGGTTACCAGGGCGTGGACTACGTCGGCTTCATCCGCAAGTTTGCGGATCGCATCTTCCACGTGCATATGAAGGACGTTGGCTGGGCGGACAGCGGCAGGGAGGCAGGCGTTTTTGGCGGCCACGCCGAGTTTGGCGACCATCGCCGGTACTGGGATTTCCGTTCGGTTGGGCGCGGCAATATCGACTTTGAGGCGATCATTCGGGCGTTGAACGATATTGGCTACAGCGGACCACTTTCGATCGAGTGGGAAGACGCGGGCATGGACAGAGAGCACGGCGCGACGGAATCATGCGCCTACACGCGCCAGATCGACTTCCCGCCGTCCGAGATCGCGTTTGACGCGGCCTTCGCCGAATAGCTGCTTTCTCAGTCATTGTGGTAGACCTTTGGGGAGGCGGTCCACCGATTTCAAGCCAGAAACCAAGAAGATAAAGAGGGATTGACCTATGAGTGAAGGATCCGGATTCACATCGATGGCAGGGGCACGGGCCGAAGGAGACGCCCCGGAGATCGGCGTCGGGATGCTCGGCTACGCCTTTATGGGCAAGGCCCACAGCCATGCGATGCTGAATATCGCCCACATGATGTACCCGCCGCCGGCGGTGCCGAAGCTGGTCGGAATTGCAGGACGAGACGAACAGGCTGTAGCGGAGGCCGCCAGGCGCTACGGATACGACGGCTACTATACGGACTGGCGGGCGATGCTCGACAACGACGACATTCAGCTTTTCGACAACGGCGGTCCGAACGATACGCACGCGGATCCGTGCATTCTGGCCGCGGAACGGGGCAAGCACATTCTGTGTGAGAAGCCGCTGGCGCGCACTGCCGATGAAGCGCAGGGCATGATGGAGGCGGTGCAGAAGGCGGGCGTGAAGAACATGGTCGCGTTCAATTACCGCTTCGTGCCCGCGATCCGGCAGATTCGCAAGCTGGTTGACTCCGGTCTGCTGGGCAAGATTTACCATTTTCGGGCGGTGTATCTACAGGAGTGGGTGATGGCCCACTACGAGCTGCCGATGATTTGGCGGCTGCAGAAGTCGGTGGCGGGAAGCGGAGCGCTGGGCGACCTGGGAGCCCACATTATCGATTTGGCCCGCTACCTGGTGGGCGAGGTAAAGAGCGTTTCGGGCATGACCCGCACATTCATAGAAGAGCGTCCGTGGGACGACGGGACTATGGGCAAGGTCGACGTCGACGATGCCTTTACCGCGCTGCTGGAGTTCGACGGCGGCGCGATCGGTACGGTGGAGGCCAGCCGCTTTGCCGCGGGGCGCAAGAACGGACAGCGCCTTGAGATCAATGCGGAAAAGGCCAGCATTGTCTTCAATCTTGAGCGTCTGAACGAACTGGAGATTTTCTGGGTAGGCGATGAACCGGCTGAAGCCCAGGGCTTCCGCAACGTGCTGGTGTCGGAGCCGTTCCACCCCTGGTGGGAGAACTGGTGGCCCCAGGGTCATATGATCGGTTGGGAGCACACCTTTGTGCACGAGATAACGCACCTGTTGGACTGCATCGTCAACGACGGGGACGTTTCTCCCATTGGCGCGGATTTTGTTGACGGCTATCGCAACGCGGTAATCTGCGACGCGATCCTGGAGTCGGCGGCGACTGGGCGCCACGTGGACTGCGTCTACGCTGCCTGATGAAGTAAGCCTCGAGCCGGTCGACCGGGGCGGTGGTCCTGCCGGTCTTCTCAACCGCCAGAATCCGGACTGGGCGCGATGGCGCTCAGTCCGGAGATAGAACGGAACTGGCCGGCCTCCACGCTTGTAAACTCGACGTTCGCCAGCATTCGCCCGCAGCGGGAGAGGTTGGCACGGCGGCCAGGCATCCCCCTCACCAACTTGCTTGTCAGCGGGCACGAATTGCAAATGCGGTCAGGGCGCGGCTTGGGTGCGGCCTAGCACTGCCAGCCTTGTGCACTCCGGCAAAGTTGCATCGCGTATCCTCCTCGGCGCCCGGGTGATACATCTTCTAGGCAGGGCGCCCCTAGAACCAGTACAGAATCCGCCGCGAGACGGCCATACAGGAAACCAGCGATGAAAATCGATCGAATTGAGCTCCGTCGAATCCATATGCCGTATGTGCGCCCATTTGAGACGAGCGGATGGCGTCACGAAGGCAGCGATGCAGTCATTGTACGGGTGGACGCGGACGGGGTAACGGGCTGGGGGGAGTCGCCCGTGAGCGACGGTCCCTGGTACAACGAGGAGACTTTTCACACGGCGCTGATCATGCAGCGGGAGTTCCTGGGGCCGATGCTGCTGGAGGCGGAAATTTCGGCTCCGGAGGCGGTGCGCGGGATCTTCAAGAAGGTGCGCGCCAACCGCATGGCGAAAGCAGGGCTGGAGTTTGCCGTGTGGGACCTTTTTGGGCAGGCGGAGAACAGGTCTTTGGCCAGTCTTCTGGGCGGCACGCGCGAGGAGGTGGCGGTAGGTGTAAGTGTGCCGATCCATGCAGAGACCGGCGCGCTGCTGGAAACTGTTGAGGGTTATCTGGCGGACGGCTACCAGCGGGTCAAGTTGAAGATCAAGCCGGGCTGGGACGTCGAGCCGACGCGGGCGGTACGCGAACGGTGGCCGGAGCTGTTGCTGCAGGTGGACGGCAACAGCATCTACCATCTGGAGGACGCAGATCATCTGCGGCAGCTGGACGAGTTCGATTTGCTGCTCAACGAGCAGCCGCTCGACCACGACGACATTTTCGACCATGCCAAGCTGGCAAAGTTGATTGAAACGCCGGTTTGCCTGGACGAGAGCATTGTTTCGGTTGATCACGCGCGCTGGGCGCTGGAGCTGGATGCGTGCGGGGTGATAAACATCAAGCCGTCCCGGATCGGCGGGTTGGCCGATTCTGTGGCCATCCACGATATGTGCCAGGCTGCGGGCATACCGGTTTGGCACGGGGGCATGCTCGAGACCGGGATCGGGCGGGCCATCAGTGTGGCACTTGCGAGCCTGCCAAACTTTACGCTGCCGGGGGACATCAGTGCGAATGACCGCTACTACGTGCGGGACATCGTGACCAATCCGTTTACGCTAAACAGCAACAGCACCCTTTCCGTGCCGGAGGGGCCGGGGCATGGCGCGCAGGTCGACGAGGCTTACCTGGATGAAGTAACGGTGGATAAGGTCTGCCTGCGCCGCGATGGGTAAGGGTGTTCGCGTTGGGTCCTCATAGATAGGGATGGGTGGCCATTCGGTCTGTTCCCCGGTGCGCCAAGGTTCGGAAAGCACAATATGTATGGCAGGTAGAGTCAGTAGCATGTAGGGAGGTCCTCAATGGCGAAGAAGCGGGGAAGACCCTCCTTTATCGGCATCGACCTGGCGTGGAGCGACAGGAATCCGTCGGGGGTTGCGGTGATTCGGGACGGGCGGTTAGTTGCCTGTTCGGGTGGACTGAGCAAGATGTCGGAGATCGTCGACTTCATAGGCGGTCATCTTTCGCGTCGAAATGGGTCTGTGGTGGCGGTTGATGCGCCGCTGCGGGTACCAAATGAGACAGGAATCAGGGCGTGTGACCGTGCGCTGTCGGCGGACTGGCATCGTCATCAGGCCGGGGCATATCCGGCGAACAGGAAGTTGCTGGAGCGCGATGGGGTTGTGCGGGGGGAGGCACTGACGGCGGCGCTGTCCGAACGATTCAAGTTTTCTGAATCGGATGTGATCCCCCGGCGCACAAAGGCGCGGTTGGTGTGCGAGGTGTATCCCCATCCGGCCCTGGTCAGCCTGTTTGGACTTGAGCGGATTCTCAAGTATAAGCGCGGGCGAGGACGATCTTTCGAGGAGCGCTGGTCGGAGTTTGATAGCTATCAAAAGCTTTTGCGGACACTGCGCAAGGCCGACCCGCCGCTGCGGAGGACCAGACAGCTACTGAAGAGTACGGTCGTGTACGGCCTGCGCGGGGCCGCTCTGCAGGCCTATGAGGACACTCTTGACGCGGTTACCTGTGCCTACATCGCTTCGTATCTCTGGCGGCACGGGCCGAGACGGGCGACGCGATACGGCACGCTGGAGGAGGGTCACATTCTGGTGCCTCATGCGGCGAGGTTCAAGTAGCTGCCGCGGCGGCCTGCGCACGCAGTGCCGGTCGGTGGGGACCTAGCGGCGACGGGTAACGGAACAACCTTCGCAATTCCCTTTCTTCGTTTTTTCCACTACTGTTTTCAGACTTCTACTGATTGCCACGCCGGCCCTTCCCCTTGCCGCCTGCGGCCTGCATCCTAGCCCATGAATCGCGCAGGGTGATCGTGCGATTGAAGACCAGCCGTTCGCCGGCGCTGTCGGGGTCAAGGCAGAAGTAGCCTTTGCGCTCAAACTGTACGGTCTGGCCGATTTCGAGGTCCAGCGCGCCCGGCTCCAGTTGGACGCTGTCCAAGACTGTCAATGAGTTGGGGGAGAGGCTGGCCATGTAGTCCTGGCCATCGGGCACGTCGTAGGGATCCTCCGCGTTGAAGAGACGATCGTAGAGGCGAACTTCGGCTGGAATGGCGTGGTCGGCGCTTACCCAGTGAATTGTGCCGCGCACTTTGCGGCCGTCCGGAGCATAGCCACCCCTGGTTTCCGGGTCGTAGGTGCAGTGCAGTGCGACGACTTCACCTTTGTCGTTCTTGATGACCTCCTCGCAGCGGACAAAGTAGCCCCAGCGGAGACGGACCTCGCGGCCGGGCGCCATGCGGTAGAAGCGCCGCGGCGGGTCCTCCATGAAGTCGTCTCGATCGATGTACAGGTTACGGCTGAAGGGTACGGGACGGCTGCCGGCGCTCTCGTCTTCCGGGTTGTTCACGGCGTCGAGCCATTCGGTCTCGCCTTCGGGGTAGTTGGTGATGACGACCGGCAGGGGGTCGAGGACTCCCATTACGCGCATGGCGGTCTGGTTCAGCTCCTGGCGAATGAAGTGTTCGAGCAGCTCGATCTCGACTGTGCTATTGGTACGGGCGATACCGACGTGCTGGCAGAGATCGCGCAGCGCCTTGGGCGGCACGCCGCGGCGGCGCTGACCGGCAAGCGTTGGCATGCGGGGGTCGTCCCAGCCGTTGACATGGCCTTCCTCGACAAGACGCATAAGGCGCCTTTTGCTCGTCACCGTGTAGGTGAATTCGAGTTTGGCGAATTCGATCTGGCGAGGATGGTAGACGCCGAGCGCGTCGAGGTACCAGTCGTAGAGGGGACGGTGGTTGAGGTACTCGAGCGAACAGAGCGAATGGGTTACGCCTTCGATCGAGTCGGACTGGCCGTGGGCCCAGTCGTACATCGGGTAGATGCACCACTTGTCGCCTGTGCGCTGGTGCTCGGCATGGCGGATGCGGTACATAACGGGGTCGCGCAGGTTGATGTTGGGCGCGCTCATGTCGATCCTGGCGCGCAGGACGCGGGCGCCGTCGGGAAATTCGCCGGACTTCATCCGCTTGAACAGATCCAGATTCTCTTCAACGGACCGATTTCGATAGGGGCTGTTTGTGCCCGGTTCGGTCAGTGTGCCGCGGTGGGCGCGGATTTCTTCCTGGCTGAGGTCGTCGACGTAGGCATGTCCATCCCGGATGAGCTGGAGCGCCCACTCGTAGAGCTGGTCGAAATAGTCGGAGGCATAGAGGACACTGGCCGGTTCGTAGCCGAGCCAGCGGATATCCTTCAACTGGGCCTCTACAAACTCCTGCTCTTCCTTGAGAGGATTGGTGTCGTCGAAACGCAGATTGCAGGCGCCGTTGAACTCAGAGGCTACCTCAAAGTTCAGCCCGATGGCTTTGGCATGTCCCACATGCAGATAGCCATTGGGTTCAGGCGGGAAGCGTGTTTGGAAGCGGCCATTGAACCGGCCCTCGGCTATGTCACCGGCAATTGCTTCGCGTATGAAGTCCTGCGCCACCACTGTAGAATCGCTCATCGGTACACCCTCAGCACGCATGCCTAGATTACGTAATCGGGACATTCTGATTACGTGAAGGTCAGATTTCCAATTTCAACTGGCACCAAGAGTCAATATACATTTCATCACTGCGCGGGGCAAGAAAACTGATCCGGGAACCACAAGGCGGCAGCCAAGGGCGCACAATCACCATGCTTTCCGATTAGATGTGCGGCGCATCAGATGCCGCTTGCGGCGGAGAATCCGCCGTCTACGGGAACTACGATGCCGGTAACGAAGCGGGAGGCGTCGCTGGCGAGCCAGACGGCAACGCCAATCAGTTCATCGGGCTCACCGAAGCGGCCCATGGGGGTATGATCCACGATCTGTTGACCTCTTTCAGTCAGGACCGGGGCGTTCTGCGATCCGGCTGGGGCGTCCTCAGCAATCAGGAGCGCGCGGTTCTGCTCGCCTATGAAGAAGCCGGGGGCAATCGCGTTCACCCGGAACCCGGCGCCATGCTTTTGGGCCAGATCTACGGCCAGCCAGCGGGTCAAGTTGTCGACTGCCGCTTTGGCGGCAGAGTAGCCCATCACGCGCGTGAGGACTTTTTGGGCGGCCATGGATGAGATGTTGATGACCGAGCCTTTGCCCTGCTCCGCCATTGGCTCGCCGAAGATCTGAATGGGCAGGACGGTGCCGGTGAAGTTCAGGCCGACGACGCCTTCGAGAGCGCTGCGGGGGACATTGAAGAAGGTAAGGTCGCCGAAGACGGTTGCGTCGGGGCGGTTGCCTCCGGCGGCATTGATCAGGACGTCGATCCGTCCCCATTTTTCGAGCAGCGCCTTGCGCGCTGCCAGCAGACTGTCCTCATCAAGGACGTCGGCCGGAAGGGGAATCGCCTCATGGCCGGCCGCGGCGATATCGTCTGCCACTGCGCGGGCTATGTCTTGGCGCCGTCCCAGAATGGCGACTCTGGCCCCGGCCGCGGCCAAGCCGCGAGCCATGGCACCCCCAAGTACACCGGTGCCGCCGGTGACAACGGCAACCTTGCCTTCCAGTGAGAACTGTTCCCATGAACTCATGGACTTCTCCTTGCTGTGAGAAACGAGGGAGGAGGAATCCATTTATCGTGCGGCTCCCGCCTCGCCCTTGGTAGTTTTTCAGCTATAATCAGTGGCATGTGAGAGTCAGACAATTAGTTGACCTGCATTTTGTACACTGTCTTCAATCTAATGCCAACTCCGTGCGAACGAAAGGAATGCTCTGTGAATGTGTCTCTACGCAATTATATGCCCGAACGGGCCGATCGGTTTTTCAGCGGCAGCAGCGCCCAAAGATCCGTAGCTCGCACTTTGTATGAGAGCGTGGCGGACCTGCCACTAATCTGCCCGCACGGGCACGTGGACCCGGCGCTTTTCGCCGATGCCTCGTATCATTTCAGTTCGCCGGCAGAGTTCTTCCTGATTCCCGACCATTATGTTTTCCGGATGCTCTACTCCCAGGGCGTTCCCCTCGAAGCACAGGGTGTGCCAATGAACGAAGGGGAGGATGCCAGCGCAGTCGAATCGGACCACCGCAAGATCTGGCAGACTTTCGCCGAAAACTATCATCTTTTTCAAGGTACTCCCACCGGCCTGTGGCTGCGGGATGAGCTACACGATCTGTTTGGCGTTAGCGAGAAGCTGACGCCTGAAAACGCGCAAGCGATGTACGACAGGATAGCAGAACGGCTGGCGGCGCCGGACTTCACGCCGCGGAAGCTGTATGACCGGTTCCAGGTTGAAGTGCTGACGACGACCGACGCCGCAACTGATTCGCTGGAACATCATAAGACTATCCAGGAGTCGGACTGGGACGGGCGCATCTATCCGACTTTCCGTCCCGACAAGGTCGTGAATGGGATCGATCAGCCGGAATGGAAGGGGCAGATAGACCTCTTGCGGGATGTGACCGAAATCGATATCGGGGACTACTCCTCGTACATCGCAGCGCTTGAGGCGCGGCGCGACTTCTTCATGGAGATGGGGGCGACGGCGACCGACCATGCGGCCGAGACCCCGTACACGGAGGTCCTCTCGCCGGGCGAGGCGGACGCACTCTTTCAGCGTGGCCTGGCGGGCCGCGCGACTGCGGACGACGCGCGGCGTTTCACCGGGCATATGCTGGTTGAGATGGCGCGCATGAGCAGCGAAGACGGGCTGGTCATGCAGCTTCACCCCGGTTCGATCCGCAATCACAACGCGGCGGTATTCCGGCGCTTCGGTGCGGACAAGGGCGCCGACATCCCCCATGCGCTCGACTTCACCCGCAACCTGAAGCCGCTCCTCGACCGATTCGGCTCGCACCCGTCGCTGCGCCTGATCCTGTTCACACTCGACGAATCGACCAGCGCCAGAGAGCTTGCCCCGCTGGCGGGGCACTACCCGATCCTGCGCATCGGGCCGCCGTGGTGGTTCTACGACAGCATCAATGGGATGCGGAATTTCTTCGCGCAGGTGATGGAGACGGCGGGCATCTACAACACGGTTGGCTTCAATGACGATACGCGGGCCTTCGCTTCGATTCCGACGCGGCATGAACTCTGGCGGCGTATCTCATGCGAATGGCTCGCCGGTCTGCTGGTCGAGGGCCAGATCGATGACGAGGACGCCTTCGCCATGGCGCATGCTCTGGCATACGGTCTTGCTAAGGAGGCCTACAGGCTGTAAGGGGCGCTGAATGGCCGCTGCGCCGCCGGTTTCTCCGAATCGTCCCGGTCACTGACCTGTACAAGTCAGTCCTTGATATCTGCCTGTGTCCACTGGTTATCGACCAACCGCCACATTTCTCCGGTCGGGTTCTTGTCCTGCAGTTCGGGCGGCAGACGGTGCTGGCGCACGTTGTCGTAGCTGTACAGTGCGGCGAAACGGCGGATGCTGGCCGGGATGCCGACGGAGGTGAAACCAGGATGGCCGGTGGCCGGGAAAGGGCCGCCATGGTTCATTGCGGCGGTGACGGCGACGCCGGTAGGCATCTTGTCGTTGAGCAGGCGTCCCACTTTGGCGCGCAGGAGAGGGGCGAGACGGTTGTACAGGTTATCGTCGGAGCCGGTGTTGTCGGTGTAGAGGCAGCCGGTGAGATTGCCTTCGAAGCAGGCGATGATCTGCTCCATCTGGTCGGCGTCCTTCGCCAATATGACCAATGAGGAGGGGCCAAAGGCCTCTGTCTGCATGGCATCGGGACTGGAAAGGAACTGGTCGCCCGTCACTGTCAGCAAGGTGTTCTGGTAGTAGAAGCCGGACTTGTCCGCGGCTGCGCCGCCTGCGACCACTCTGGCCCCGTTACCGGTCAGGATCTGGAGCGATTCGTCCATGCCTTCGGAGACGCCGCGGTTGAGGAGAACGCCGGCCGCTCCTTCATCGAAGAGTGCTACGGACTGCTCAACGAATGCGTCCGACTCCTCGCCGGCGATGGTCATCACCAGGCCGGGATTTGTGCAGAACTGGCCGGTGCCCATAGTGCAAGAAGTGAAGAATTCTTCGGCGATTTCCTGCGAGCGTTCTGACAGGGCACCGGGCAGCAGGAGAATCGGGTTGATACTGGACATTTCCAGGTAGATCGGTTTGCCGTGCCGGTCGGCGACCTCCTTGAGCCGCATGCCACCATCGCGGCTGCCGGTGAAGCCGACGGCGGCGACGCGTGGGTCGGCAACCAGATCGTAGCCGTGTTGGGGATTGAAGCGATAGATGAGCTGCACGAGGCCCTTGGGCGCGCCCGTGCTGAGGATAGCTTCGAGCGCGGCTTCGGCCAAGAGCTGGCTGGTGCGGGAATGGCTGGAGTGCGCCTTGGCGATGACGGGGCTGCCGGCGGCGATGGCGGCGGCGAAATCGCCACCGGCGGCGCCATTGAAGGCAAAGGGAAAGTTGTTGGGCCCGAAGACGACTACGGCTCCGGGCAGGGGGCCGTAGTAGGAGCGAATGTTGGCGGCGGTGTCGATTGTGGCCTGGGACCACGAACGGGCGCGTACTGCGGCGGCGGCCTGGCGCAGCTGGTCGGTGGTGCGGGGAAGCTCGATGGCGTTCAGGCGGGTGGGCGCGGGCAGGCCCGTTTCGAGGTGAGCCGACTCGACGAGCGCGGCGGCCCTTTCTTCGATACGGTCGGCGTAGGTGTCGAGAAAGTCGGCCAGTAGCTGGCGGGGGGCCTGACGGAGTTCGGCCACGGCGCCGGCGGCGGCCTGCAGAACGGCCTCGATGTCATCCCATTCGGAGTAGGGAAAAGACCAAGGCAGCTTTTCGCCGGTCATGGGATTGGTGGACTGGTAACTGCCTGTGGGATTGGCGGCAGCGCGGAATTCTCCGTTAATCAGCAGCGGTTGCAATGACATTGGAAGTGGAAGCTCCTATGGGGATCCATTGGTGAACAGAAGTTGCTCTTGAAAGGGGCTGCGGCCCTCTCATCCAGGATTGGCGCCCGGTCTCAGTCCACTTCCGCCGAGCGTCGATGCCAGTCTTCGGCGAAGAGATTGAAGTGGACTCGGCGGCGGGGATTGGCTGCGACCACGTCCTCATCGAGGGTGACGCCGAGGCCGGGGCCGGACGGCAGGGCAAAGTAGCCGTCTTCGATTTCGGGGTTGCCTGGGGCGGCCTGCTTCACGTAGGACTCGGCGAAGTCGTTGAAATGCTCCTGGATCTTGAAGTTGGGCGTGCAGGCTGCCAGATGCAGTGCGGCCGCGGTCGAGATGGGGCCGCCCACGTTGTGGGGCGCGATGAGCATGTAATAGGCTTCGGCCCAAGCGGCCAGCTTCTTGGTGTTGAGGATGCCGCCGAAGTGGGTGATATCGGGCTGGATGATGTCGCAGGCCTGTAGTTCGAAGAGTTCGCGGTACTCGTACATCGTATGCAAGCGCTCGCCGGTGGCGACGGGGATGCCGAGTGGCGCGATGGCATCGGCGGCCTTCTTCTGGGCGGCGATGTTTTCGGGCGGTACCGGTTCCTCCAGCCAGGATGGTTTGAAGGGGGCCAGCTCGCGGGCGAACTCCACCGCTGTCACCGGGTTGAAACGGCCGTGCATCTCGATGAGGATTTCCACGTCGGGACCGACGGCGTCGCGCACCGCTTCGACAAGAGATATTACGTAGTTCTTTTCGGGTCTTTCCATCTCGTAGAAGCCGGCACCGAAGGGATCGAACTTGAGGGCTTTGTAGCCTTTTTCGAGCACTCGTTTGGCGGCGGCGTGGAACTCATCAGGCGTGCGTTCGCCGGTATACCAGCCGTTGGCGTAGCCCTTGATCTGATACCTTACGGCGCCACCAAGCAGCTTGTAGACAGGCTGGTCCAAAGCCTTGCCGATGATGTCCCAGCAGGCGACCTCAAGCAGTGCGGTGACGGTCTGGGTAATCTCGCCGGCGCGACCAAAGTCTTCGCGGAACATGCGGGCCACGAGGGCCTCGACGTTGAAGGGGTCTTCGCCGAGGATGTAGCGGGGGGCGGCTTCGCTGAGGTAACCGAGAACGCCGTCGGTGCGGTTCAGGGCGCGGCATTCGCCGACCCCGACCAGGCCGTCATCGGTCTCTACTTTGACTATGGTCAGGTTTCGCCACTCGGTGCCCAGCACCATCGGCGTTACTTTAGATATTTTCATTGGAGTCCTCTTAGAGTGGGCTTTCAGTTCAGAGATGTGTTGCGCATACTGTAGCCCAATTGCGGTAAATGTGCCAGATTTCGGGTGCAACTTGGAGGCTGTCGAAGGCTGGTTTGGCCATGGTCTTGAGGGAAGATCGGCGCACTGATTGGGGGCGTGCATCCCGGTACTGGGCTGGGAAAAGTCCGGCAGGGCGTTCATGCGAGTGGAGGCTGGGGATGTTTGCCGTCTTTTGGCGAGACTCAGTGCAGGCCCGGCGTGGCCTTACGGTGGGGTCCGTCAGTTGGGCGTGCGAGTGCAGGCACAAGGCCGGCACATACGGGGATCTGATGGGACTGGCGGGACGTGGTCGGACTGGACACCTTCGATTAGGCACCTGTTCGAATATCGCCACCAGGTCG
>VXOE01000115.1 GCA_009840225.1 Caldilineaceae bacterium SB0662_bin_25
GCGGGGGCGGAGCCCCCGCACAAGGGAGGGCCGAATAGGCCCGACCGCCCAAAAGAGCGAGGAGAGAAGGGAGAGGAGAGAGGAGGCTGAGCGCGCCTTACTCGGGGTCGCGCAGCGGTTATGGCTGAGTGGTAACGGGTTCGCTAACCTTTGATGCCGGTCAGGGAGATGCCGCGTACGAAGTAGCGCTGCAAGAGGAGGAAGACGAGGAGCACGGGCAGCGTGACGACGACGGAGCCGGCCATGAGGCGGGGCCAGCTGGTGTACCACTGCCGCTGTACGAGGGCGACGCCGAGCTGGACGGTGAAGAGATATTTGCGGTCGAGGAAGATGAAGGGGCCGAAAAAGTTGTTCCAGGAGGCCATGAAGGAGAAGACGCCGAGGGTGGCGAGGGCGGGTTTCATCAGGGGCAGGGCGATGCGGCGGTAGATGCCGAAGGAGCTGCAGCCGTCGATGCGGGCGGCGTCTTCCAGTTCGATGGGCAGCGAAAACATGAACTGGCGGAGCAGGAATGTGCCGTAGGCGGAACTGAGCATGGCGGGGACGATGAGGGGCAGATGGGTGTTGACCCAGCCGACGCGGTGCATGACGATATAGAGCGGGATCACGGTGACGGCATAGGGCACCATCATGGTTGACAGGACGATGATGAAGAGGACGTTTTTGCCCGGAAAATCGAGCCGGGCGAAGGCAAAGGCGGCGAGCGAGGATGTAATGAGCTGGCCGCCGACGCTCAGAACAGCGATCTTGACACTGTTATAGAGGAATATCCCAAAGGGCTGGTCGAGGAAGAGGTCGCCGTAGGCTTCCAAAGTAGGCTCAAGCGGGAGCCAGGTTGGTGGGATCTGAAAAGCCTCGAATTCTGTCTTGAACGAGGTTGAGATCATCCACCAGAAGGGAGCCAGGGCGGCCAGACCCAGCACAATCAGCAGAATGTGGGTAACGATGTTGGCCAGGAGCTCTTGTTGTTTGAGACTGGCCACACGCTCAACGCGTGCCGCGCGCATGGATGAAACTCTTTGCACGGGTATCCCCTTTTTCGGCGTTCGCCAACTCCCTGCGGCCGGCTCAGGCCGCAATCAGCGCTGGTTTCTCAATAGTGTACCCACAGCCTGGCCAGGCGCACCTGGATCATCGTAATTGTAAAGATGACCATGGCCAGGATCCAGGCCATGGCCGAAGCATATCCCATCTTGGAGCTGCCAAAGGCCATCTGCCAGAGGTAATAGATGTAGACGTTGGTCGAATTGATCGGTCCGCCCTGGGTCATAACATAGATGAGGCCAAAGGTCTGAAAGGTGCCGATCACGCTCATGACGAGAATGAAGAACATGGTGGGCGTGAGCAGCGGGATGGTGATTTTGAAGAAGCGACTCAGTGGCCCTGCCCCGTCGATGGTGGCGGCTTCATACAGATGATCGGGGATACCTTGCAGTCCGGCCAGATAGAGGACCATGTTGTAGCCGAGCCCCTGCCAGACGGTGACCATGGCAACGGCGGGCATGGCCCAAAAGACATCGCTGAGCCAGTTGGGCCCGTCAATACGGACCCAGGAGAGGGTGTAGTTGATGAGACCGAATTCGCCGTCATACAGCCATCGGAACATGAGGCCGACGGCAACAACCGAAGTGACAAGCGGCAGGAAGAAGGCGAGCCGGTAGAGGTAGCGCAGTCTGATTGGCCGGTCGAGCAGTGCGGCCAGAATGAGCGGGAAGGTCACGGAGGGCACGATGATCCAACCGGCGTATTTGAAGGTATTGCCGAGGACCTTCCAGAAGAGACGGTCGCGGCTGACCAGGCGGGCGTAGTTTTTGAGTCCAACCAGTTCGGGCGGACTGACCATATCCCAAGTATGGAAGCTCATGTAGAGGGATGCGGCGATGGGGAGGAAGATAAAGGCAACGATGCCGATGAGGAGAGGCGCGACAAAGAGGTAGCCCTCATAGCGGTGCCAGCGGATTTCACGCGTTTTCGTCTTGGCTACGAGGCGGGTCAGAACCTGTGACTGAGCCATAGTCTGTCCTGCGATACACCTGGATTCGCCGCCGCCTACTGTGCGGCTTCAGGTGTATCGCAGGCTTGGGAGACTCCCGGATCGATTTTATCTATCTGTCCGCTACTGATCCCAAGCGAACATCAAACCTTTAGTACTGCTCCTCAGTAGCATCGGCGAGGATGTCCTCCATCACCACCTGGATTTCGTTGAGCGCTTCGGCGGGGGTCATCTGCCCAAGGAAGGCGGCCTGCAGGTTGGGGATGACGGCGGTGCCAAGCAGTTCACCGTGGTTTACGCCGAGCGAGTCGTTGGCAGCCAGGTCGGAGTTGAAGCAGGCATCGACAAAGACTTCGCCTCCGCGGGCAACCATCTCATCGGTTACAAATCCTTCGGGGCGGCCGGCCGGGATGGAAAAGCCGGTTCTGCCCAACACGAGGGCGCCTTCGCCGATCGACATATGCTTGAGGAAGGCAAAGGCGGCGTCGGGATGGTCGGTTTCGGCGACGATGCCGAAGCCGGAGGTCCACATCATGGTTGTCGTGGGGCCGCCCTCGAAAGCGCGGGGGTTGCGCACGACATGCCAGTCGATCTTGTCGGTATTCTGAAGCAGGGCGACGGTATCGATGGTGTGGCTGGCCCACATGGCGATGCGGCCGGTCAACTGACGCGAGCTGGCGCCTTCGGTGGACAGCTGTTCGGGCGAGGGTGAAATCTCGTGGGTCAGGATGGTATCCACGAGCCATTCGATTGCTTCGATATTCTTCGGATCGTTGGCGGTGGGCGTGGTGAGGTCCCCGTTCCAACGGTCGAAGTATCCTTTGCCCTCATTGGCCCACATCCAGTGCTCGTTGGCCCAAGGCCCGGTCTGCGTCATCCAGCCGAAGACCTTGTCCTGGCCTTCGCCGGAGGTCAGCTGCTGGCCCATTTCGAGGCAATCGGCCCAGGTCCAGCCGTCTTCGGGGTAGGCAACGCCGGCTTCATCGAAGAGGCCCTTGTTGTAGATTACGGCGTGGGTTACATAGTCCTTGGGCAGGCCGAAGAGCTTGCCTTCGACAGTGTAGAGCTGGAGCAGAGCGGGCGCGACGGGGTCGTCGTCGTAGTCGGAGTCTGCGTCCAGGTACGGATTCAGATCGACGAGAATGCCCTTTTTGCTCCAGATTCTGGGCGGCCCGTAGGTGGCTACGATAGCGATATCGGGGGGATCGCCGGCGGCGATGCGGGCGTTGATCTTGGCCAGCATATCCGGCCAGGAGCCGATGGTGGGGCTGATGAGAAGGTCCACGTCGGGCATGACGTCTTTGAACTTGTCGAAGGCCTCGCCGTGTACTTCGTCGGGTTCGTAGCCCAGGTATTCGAGCTGGATGCCTTCGGCGGCTGCGCCGTCGTCGGAAGCGGCTGGGGACCCTACCGGTTGACAGGCGGCGAGGAGTGTTGCCCCGCCGATGGCGCCGGCGGTCAGTTGCAGGAATTCTCGTCTTTTCAAGGGCTTGGCGTTCACGGTGTTCTCCTCTCGGGATTTTGATGGCAGATACTGAGCGAGGATGGCCGGTATTCTACAGTAGCTGTGTTTGGTTTGCAATCTGCGTGTTTTTGGGGGGCGGTGTGGGGGGCGTTTTTGGTAGGGCGTTTGTACGAGAGTTTGCGAGCGTTTGGCGGATTGTCTGAATCAGGATTTTCTGGATTCTTTGGATTTTCATGATGGTGGGTGTCCGCCGGCGCGGGAGAGGTCGTACGAGTGTTTACGAGAGATTAGCGAGAGTCGACAAGTGTTTACGAGCGTTTTCACGAGATTGTGAATGGGCTTCGGCGGATGTGGGACGGGCAGCTGTGTCGGGATCGCACGGGGGCGTTGTGCAACTCCGGCGGTGGCGCGGAGACGTGCTAAGCGAAAGGGTCAGTTGCGAAACGGGTTGTACGAATACCGGGAAGTTACGGAAGTGCCGGTTTGCTGGCAAGACTGCGGACAGCCATGGGCGGAGGGCTACCCGGCACCTGTATATGGGAAGCCTCTGTGGATGCGGCGTCCTGGAACTGGGCGGCCTCAGTGGTGATAGCCTCGCACAATTGTGCGAGATCATCGGAAGATAATATGATAGGGTTGACGTTCGACTCATCGTAAGCTGGAATTTCAGGGACATCGTTCATTTCGAGAAGATTCCGAAATACAATGCAGTCAATGTGCTGAACGGCTATGCACATATTGACATTTACTCCCCTCTTGAGGTGATACGACATGACGAACCGTGAGCCGGAATGCGTCGCTCTGAAACGGCGCGGCGCGGCGCGAATCTATCAGCAGTTGGCTGGGAAGTCAAGAGCAGAACAGTTGGCCTTCTGGCAGAAACGCAACCAAGGGATGCGGGAGCGGCAAGAGGCAAGGCTTCGAAACGAGTCGCCAACTGAAACGTCTGCATGACTTCCTGCGCTTTGGTAGATCCTCGTACATACACAGTCAAGAACTCGTGACCGGGGGATCTGGTCCACGTGAGTATATTCACTATCGACAGGACGACATTTCAGTCCGTTGCCCAGTTGATCGCCGAGCGATTCTACCCAGAGCAGATCATTCTCTTCGGCAGCCATGCCTGCGGCAACGCCGGCTCCCACAGCGAATTGCACGGTCCTATCGTGCCCAAAGCCCCCGACCTCACCCGGCCAGCGTCATCAGCAACGTCGGCGCGTTGTCGAAATACCACGCCGTCAGTGCCGTCCTCGCGTCGTCGAGACTGTCGGATGTCCCGTAGGGGTAGAGTGGTATGGAGCGCTGGCTGTCTTCTAACCAATAATAGGCAGTGACGATGTGTATTCCGCCCGTCAGTTTGCCCCCGTGCACCTCCATGCATAGCGCGTCCTTGCCGTTGCGGGCCTTGACTTCACAACGGTGAATCTCATCGCTGCCGGTTGTGGAAACTCTCTGCCAGTTAAGTTCAACCGTTGCCATGTCGTAGTTCCTCCTCACTGATACGATGCTGTCGTTCATATACTGATAGGCGGGATGCCCGCGCGACACCGGGGCAATGGGTCAGACAGCGCACCTGGGCAGGCACAAGGCCTGCCCCTGCAGTGTCGTTGGCTGATTGACAGCGGGGCGCATATGGTATACAAGATACGCGGCATGTGCGAATAGCGCAACACTTAAGGGGCATTATGCAACCAAGGCGCGGGCAACAGTTGGTGCAGTCGCTGGAGCGGGGGCTGGCGGCGCTGGAGATGGCGCTGGACGGCAGCGTGCGCCCGTCTGAGGTGGCGGAGGCGCTCGGCATCGACCGCAGCACGGCCTATCGGTTGCTGTATACGTTGATGGCGAAGGGCTATCTGCTGCAGGATGAACGCACGCGCGAGTTCACCTCGAACCCGGCCAAGTTTTTCCAACTCTACGGCAAGGTGGCGACGCTGCTGGACTGGCCGGACGTTGCGGGGGACTTTCTGACGAAGCTGCGAGACGAGAGCGGGGAGACGGCCAATCTGGGCGTGCGGCAGGCCAACAATGTGATCTATATCGCGCACAAGCCGGGGCAGGCCGCGCTGAGCGTAAATTTCGCGCTGGGCACGAGCCGCCCGCTGCACTGCTCGGCGCTGGGCAAGGCGCTGCTGGCGGCGCAGCCGGATGCCGTCACGGCGGAGTGGGTGGCGAGCGCTCCGCTGACCACCTACACGACCAAGACGATCACCGAGCCCTCGCATCTCAAGCGTCATCTGGGAACGGTGCGCGCCGACGGGTATGCGGTCGACGACGAGGAGACCTTTGCCGGCGTGCGCTGCATCGCGGCGCCGATCCACGATCACCGACAGCAGGTGATCGCGGCCCTGGGTATCTCAGGGCCCACAACACGCATCACGCAAGAGCAGTTGCCCCATTTCGCCCAGACCGTCATGCAGGTTGCCGCGGAGCTGTCCGCGGAGCTGGGCGCGCCCAACTCTGACCTCTGATTCTTATACGCCCTCCAGTGTAGCCGGCGAAACCACGACCGCGTCGACCGCAGCACCCACCCCGTACAGCCTCTCGTAAATCCGGCCCATGAGGTCGAGCGCGTTCCCCCCTCCTTGATGATGTGCAGGTCGAGATCGTAATGGCGGTCCATGTCTGCGCGCGCTGCCAGGCCAGAGAGAGTGGGCGAACGCAGTTCCCCATATTTCTGTTCGACAGAAAGCCAGCATTCACGAAGTCCTACGCCCCCATTCACGCTGCGTTAGCCAGGACGTTGGCACTTTTTTGGCGATTGTTCACAAGGGACCCCTATGCTAGAATAGCCCCGCGCGTACTAAAAATTATTTAATTTTATTGATATCACACGGCCGAGCTTGCCTGGTCATCAACTACTCACAGGGGGGGAAGGAACAATGAAGCGCTATTGCCTGGTTCTACTCATCATTGTGTCGTTGGCCCTGGCCGCCTGCCAGCCGGTCGCAACCGAGCCGGCGGGAGACATGTCGATGGAGGCCGCCGATCCGAGCGGCACGGTCGAGGTATTCTCCTGGTGGAGCGGTGGCGGCGAGCTGGCCGGGCTCAACGCCATCATAGAGGTCTTCAACGCACGCTATCCCGGTGTCGAGTTCGACAACGCAGCAATCGGCGGCGGCGACGGCGTCAACATGAGGACGGTGTTGGAGACGCGCATGTTGGGCGGCGAGCCGCCGGACTCGTTCCAGGTTTGGGCGGGCGTGGGCGTCGTCGAGGATCACGTCGTACCCGGCAGAATGGAGGGGCTGGACTTCCTCTTTGCGGAAGAGGGGCTATATGACGTGTTCCCGCAGTCGGTGCTCGACAACGTCTCCTACGAAGGGACGCCCTATGTCGTGCCGGTGAACATCCATCGCCAGAACATCATGTGGTACCGGCTCGACAGGTTTGAGGCCGCCGGCATCACCGAGCCGCCCACAAACTGGGACGAATTTTTCGTTGTGGCGGAACAGCTTAAGGAGGCCGGTATCCCGGCTATCGGAGGGGCGTCTTTGGGCGCGTTGGCCTTCCATACCTACAACTACTTCCTCAACAGCGTGACCGACGGCGAGACCTATCTCGGCCTGTTCGACGGTTCGGTCGGTTGGGATGCGCCCGAAGTCGCGGAAGCGCTGACGCTTCACATGCGGGCGATGGAGTACGCTTCGGGCGACTGGCTGGAGGTCGGCTGGGGCGACCAGGTGGAGCGCTTTGCCGCCGACTACGACGAGACCCCGGCGATTATTTTGATGGGCGACTGGTTCTGGGGCTTCATCAAGTCGGAAGGGATCGAAGAGATGGTCGGATGGGCTGACATCCCGAATCATCAGGGCAAATATGTCTGGGTGGCCGACTCCTTCGGTTTGCCCAAGAATGCGCCCAACCGGGACAACGCCATCGCGTGGCTGAAGGTCGTGGCTTCGAAGGATGGACAGGACGCCTTCAATCCGCTCAAAGGCTCGATTCCGGTGCGCACGGACGGCGACGTGAGCCTCTACGACGAGTACTTGCGCGAGTCGATGGACGCCTGGCAGACGCATGAACTGCTGCCGTTCATCGGCGGTCTGGTGCGGCAGAGCTTTGTGACCGACCTCGGCAACATTGTGAACAACATGCTGACCGGGCACGGCGACGTTGCCCGCGCGCAGGAGGAGCTGATTCAGGCCGCCAAAGACTCCGGCATTGGCGAGTAACTGATTCACAGGCTTCGCACGGAAAGCGGATAGGCGCCAGTTCTATCCGCTTTCCGCCTTCCCATCTGAGCACCTGAATCGAGCCATGCAATCCGAACTTTCCGCAAGGGCAAAGTCGCTTCCGGCGCTGCTGCCAAAGTGGCTCCGCGACGACCGCAAGATCGCGATCCTGGTGTTGGCCCCGTCGATCATCGCCGTGGCCGTGTTCATCTACATTTTCATGGGCTGGACGCTGTACATCTCGGTCTCAAACTGGGACCGCCCGACGCTCGATCTCTCCTTTGCCGGTCTGAAGAACTGGCAGCGCCTGGTCAACGATCCCCGCTTCCACATCGACCTGCGCAACCTCGTCCTCTTTGCGGTCGGCTACATGTCGCAGTGCATCGTCATCGGCTTTCTGCTGGCCGCGCTTCTCAATGAGCGGATCAGGGGCGAAGTGTTTTTTCGCACCGTCTTTTTGATGCCGTTTGCCGTCTCGGCGGTGGTCAGCGGGACGGCCTGGCGCTGGCTGCAGGTGCCGTCGGCGGGGATCAATCTGCTGATTGCCAACATGGGGTTCGAGAACTTCCGGCCCCTCTGGTACATGCACCCGAAGCTGGGCATGTTGGCGATCACAATTATGGGCGCGTGGCAGTTTTCCGGCTTCGTCATGGCCCTGTACCTCGCCGGTCTGCGCGCGATTCCCGACGAGTTGCGCGAGGCGGCGGTCATTGACGGCGCCGGCACGATCGCGCTTTATCGTCATGTATTCATCCCCATGCTGCGGCCGGTCACCTTTACTGCGATTGTGCTGACCGGCGCCGGTTCCATCGGCAATTTCGAGATTCCGAGCATCATCGGCACAGGCCCCGGTTTTGCGACCGACACGCTCGGCTTTTACATGTTCGAGCAGACCTTTCGCTCCAGCCGCTACGGCCTGGGCGCGGCGGTCGCCACCTTCATGCTCGTCCTGTCCATCCCATTGGTCCTGCCCTATCTGATCAGCGTTTTGCGTGAGGAGAGAGAATGAGTTGGCACCGTCTGCTGGCCGGCAGCACCAAATATGCCGTTCTGATCGCATTTGCCGCCTTCTACCTGGTGCCCTTCTATGTGATGATCCTGACCGGGCTGAAGCCGCTCGAAGACATCAGTTCATTCGAGATCTGGAATATGCCCAAGAGCCTCGACTTCGGCAGCTTCCGCGAGGCGTGGAATCAGATGGACACCAACTTCTGGAACAGCGTGCGCATCACGATTCCGGGCGCTATCGTTTCAACTTTTCTGGGCTCGCTCAACGGCTATGTTTTCGCCAAGTGGGGCTTTCGCGGCTCGAATTGGATTCTGTTCCTGTTCGTGTTCGGCATGTTTCTGCCCGGCCAGGGGATCCTTATCCCGCTGGTGTGGGTCTTGCAGTTTATGGGCCTGTACGGTAAGGTGAACGGCCTCATCATGGCCTACTGCATCTTTGGCATACCGATCACGTCGCTCCTGTTTTACAGGTATTATGCCAGTGTCCCGGATGAGTTGGTGGACGCGTCGAAGATCGACGGCTGCGGCTTTTTCGGCATCTACCGCCGCATCATTTTGCCGCTTTCGGGGCCGACCTTCGCGGTGGTGGGTGTGTGGCAGTGCACAAGGATCTGGAACGAGTATCTGATGGCGCTGGTTGTGCTCGGCAACCCGGCCAGGGCGCCGGTCACCGTAGCCATCAAGAACTTTTCCAGCATGGGCGTCATCCCCTGGAACCTGCAGATGGCCGCCGCGCTGATCGCGTCCGTGCCCACGATTGCGGTCTACCTGCTGCTTGGCAAGCTTTTCATGCGCGGCCTGCTGGAGGGATCATTGAGCGGTTAGTCGACGCGGCGGTCCCACCAGTTATCCAATGGTCATCATCCACTCAAACGGAGACGGATACGGCTATTTCGAGGATACGCGTTTCCCCCTGGGACTCATGCTGATTGTTGTACTGTTGTTGCATTGCCGGTGTCCGCGTGCCGGTAGAGAATCCCCCCTGCGCTCCCCCGCAGCGCACATTTGCCAGTAAAGGATCGGGGCGTTTTGACAGACGACATTCGCTTTATGTGGGACACGCGCGTGCCGATGCGCGACGGGGTGAAACTGTCGACCGATATCTACCTGCCGACGGCGGAGGAAGCGTACCCGGTCGTTCTGGCGCGCACGCCCTATGACAACATCGCGCCCCGCATGGTGGAAGCTGCCCAGTTCTTCAGCGCGCGGGGGTATGCGGTGGTACTTCAGGATGCGCGCGGGCGATTCGATTCGGAAGGCCATTTCGAGCCGCGCGTGAATGAGGGGAAGGACGGCTACGACACGATCGAGTGGATCGCGGAACAGCCGTGGTCGAACGGCAAGATCGGCATGATGGGCGGGTCGTACGGCGGCACCGTGCAGTGGCTTGCCGCGCGTGAGCGGCCGCCGCACCTGACCACGGTCGTCACGTCGGTCACCGGCGGCATGCGTTGGATGCACGATGAGAACTATATGAACGGGAAGTTCCCCGTCTTCCAGTTCCGCTGGCTGAACATGACCGGCGGGCGCACGATGCAGCACTACCCGTTCGAGCCTCTGACCTCGCATCAGCCGGGCGTGGCCTCGCCTTACAACTTCAACAAGCTGATCCGCACGCGACCGCTCAAGGATGTCGACAAGGTGGTCGGGCGCACGAACACGTATTGGCGGACGTGGCTCGAGCGCAACACGTACGACGAGTACTGGCAGCAGATGTCGTTCGAGGACTACTTTGAACTGGTTGACCTGCCTGCATTGCACATCACCGGCTGGTTTGACAACTGCCAGTGGGGCGAGATGTACATGTACAGCGGGATGGCGGCCCGCTCACCCGCAGGCGACAAACAGTGGCTGCTTGTGGGGCCGTGGGACCACGCCGGGTCGGCCAATCCGCAGCAGCGCCTGGGCGATCTGGAGTTCACGCAAGAGGCGGTGCTCGACATCAGGGCAGTTCATTTGCGCTGGTTCGACTACTGGCTGAAGGGCGAGGAGAACGGGCAGGCCGATGATGCCAAAGTCAGGATTTTCACCATGGGCCGCAACCGCTGGCGGGACGAGCCTGCGTGGCCCGTGCGCGGGGTGGAGCAGGTAGCCTTCTATCTCCACAGCGGCGGGGCGGCGGATCTGTTTCCCGAAGGCGGCAGGCAAGGGGAGCAGGGGAACGGCTACGGGACGCTGGATTTGACGCCGCCCGGAGAAGAGGCCGTCGACCGGTACGTTTACGACCCCGAAAATCCCGTGCCCTCGGTGGAAGACGCGGAGTCGCCCGATCCGATAAGGGACTCGCACGTGCTGGCGATGGACTATCGTTACGCCCTGCGCCGCGCCGACGTGCTGACTTACACCAGCGCGCCGCTGACAGAGGAACTGGAAATAACCGGCACGGCCTTCATCACTCTTTACGCGGCCAGCGACTGCGTCGATACGGACTGGGTGGCGTTGCTGTGCGATCTGCAGCCGGACGGCAGCTCGATTCCGTTGACTTCGGCGGTGATGCGCGCTTCGTACCGCGCCGGGGCAGACAAGATTGACAGTCCGGCCCCCTCTCCCATCACGCCGGGCCGGGTGTACCAATACACTATTGAGTTCATGGCAACTTCGATGGCCTTTCAGCCGTGTCACTGTCTTCAGCTGGCGGTGACCTCATCGCTCTATCCAGCCTATGATCTGAATCCGAACACGGGCGCGCCGGTCGGTGAGGACCTGCCGAGCCAGCCGGCCAACCAGACCATCTACCACAACGCCGAGTATCCGTCGCATCTTCTGCTGCCGGAGGTGAAACGATGAAGCACGCCCCTTCCATGCTGGCCGGCGCGGCTGAGGCGGTCATTACGCGCGTCAAGGACAGGCCGGTCGTCTACGATGACCTGTTTGCGCGCGCACTGGTTCTTGGCGCGGATGATGACCGGCTCGTCATCGTTGCGACAGACATGGGGACGTTCAGCGTCGAGTATGCCGACGAGCTTCTACGACGCATCGAGCGGACGACGGACATCCCAACCGGCAACATCATCATCACCACAACCCAGACCCACAATGCGCCGGGCGTTGACGGGCGTGAAATGACGCCCGAGGCGGGCGAGTGGCTGTCCGACTGCATTGCCGGGCTGGTGAAGCGCGCCAATGATGATCCCCGGCCTTGCGTGCTGAACGCGGGCCGCGCGCCTGTGCAGATCGGATACAACCGGCGCCTGATGCAGGACGGCGGAATCGTGATGGCGCCGAATCCCGACGGCGCGATTGTGCCGTGGGTGGACGTTCTCGAGGCGAAGGATATGGAAGGCAGGCGAATTGCGGTCCTCTTCTCGCACGCCGCCCATCCCGTGATCATCCACTGGCTGAGCGAGGAGATCGGGCCGGACTTTCCGGGCTACGCGGTCAGGCATCTGCGCGACCTGCTGGCAAGAGAAGGTGAGCCGGAGGGCGTATTCATGTTCGCGCAAGCCTGTTGCGGCGACATCAACGGCCATCCATTGCGCGGCGGTTTCGGCGCGTGTGATGCCGCCGGACTCTCGCTAGCATTTGCCGTCAAACAGGCGCTGGCCGGCGCGGGCCCGGTTGCGCCTGGCGCGTTCAAAGCGCACTCGCTCGATCTGCCCCTGCCTTTGGAAGAGCCGCCGACAGCTGCCGAATGCAGGGCGGCGCTGGCAGAGGACCCGGACAGCACGCGCTTTCGCGAGCTGCTGGCGGTTGCCGAGAGCGGCGAGCGGCAGTTTCATCCGCTTTCGATGCGAGCGCTGGCCGTCGGCGACGCGCTGTGTTTCCTCACATTTACTGCCGAGATGTTTGCCGAGTACCAGCTCTACGCAGACGCGGTATCGCCCTTCGGGCAGACGTTTGTCTTCAGCCACACCAACGGGATAACAGGGTACGTGGCAACCGAAAAGGACTATGAGTTGGGACCGGCCGGCGGCTACGAGTCATGGGGCTATCCGACACGGAACCGGCCCTGGCTGCCGCCGCAGCCGCAGGCTGAACGGTTGATCCATGAGGGGATCACACGACTTCTGGACGAACTCTCGCGATAGCGGCCCCGGCTATTGACCGTTTGCACGCTCTGTCAAGCATGCACTGCCAGGGAGTGCAACCCAAATTTGGGGGTGGGAATAGTCTGGCGGCTTTTGGAAAGACGCAGGGGAGGCGCCAGGTCGGACATTATCGTGGGTTCCGTCATTTTGAGGGGATGCGAAGGCAGGCACAGGGCTGGCACCTACGGGGATCTGATGGGACGGGCGGGACGTGGTCTGGCAAGACACCTTCGATTAGGCACCTGTTACGAATATCGACACCAAGTCGGCGAGGCATGTTGTTGGGGGGGGCGTGGGGGGGGG
>VXOE01000042.1 GCA_009840225.1 Caldilineaceae bacterium SB0662_bin_25
ACCAGGTCGACGAGGCATGTTGTAGGAGAGGGGGCGTTGCGGGGGCGGAGCCCCCACACAAGGGAGGGCCGAATAGGCCCGACCGCCCGGTACTGCAGTTTTTAGTAGTCAGTTTTTAGTTTTAGTGGCTAGGGGGCAGTGACTTGGCTTCGCTTGCCTCAGAGTCAGTTGCTGAGTAGTCATCGTATTGTCGCTGCCAGAGGTCTAAGAAAGTTTACATCCATTTTTGAGTACACGTGATGGGGATGGGGTTTTGACTTTCGGGTTCTCCTCTCTTATACTGTTGGCTTACAGGCTATTGCAGCAAGCCTGCCCCGTTCGTCTAGAGGCCCAGGACACCACCCTCTCAAGGTGGAGACAGGGGTTCGACTCCCCTACGGGGTACAGGAACGGGAAATCCCGCTGATATCAGCGGGATTTTCTTTTTGTCTATAGACGGCTGGAAACGAAGCGCGGCCTCAGTCGACGGCGATGATGGCTTCGATCTCGACGGCCCAGTTGGCGGGCACGGTGAGGCCGATGGCGCTGCGGGCGTGGCGACCGGCGTCGCCGAAGAGCTCGATAAAGAGTTCGCTGCAGCCGTGGATGACCGAGGGGGTATCGTTAAAGTCCGGGCCGACGTTGACCATGCCGAAGACCTTGACGACCTGGCGGACGTTGTCGAGGCCGGCGATGGTGTGGACGGCCTGGAGGATGCTGAGGGCGCAGAGCTGTGCGGCGCGGTAGCCTTCTTCGGTGGTCAGGTCCTGCCCGACCTTGCCCATGATCTCCTCGTCGCCGAAGCGGGAGACCTGGCCGGAGACGTAGACGTGGTCACCGGAGCGGACTGCGGCCATGAGGCGGCCGCCGTCAAGGTCGATCTTCTCGAGTTCGTAGCCCATTTCTTTCAGTTTTGCCAGATAAGACACTTTTGACTCCTGTGGGTTGTGCCCCGCGCGTTAAAGTGCGGCGCGGCTATTGAGTGGACAGATGGGAAATGTGGTATTCGTGTATTTCAAGTGGCCGGCGACAGCACCGGCGCTTCTTTGGTGCGGCGATAGAGGTCGTCGAAGTCGGAGGTGCCGTCGTCGTCGAGGTATGCGGTGGCGACGCCGCGCTCGTAGACGGGCTGGTTGGCGGTGCGCCAGTAGTTCCACATGCTGGAGCCCTGGCTGAAGCTGGTGTCGGCGAAGTAGACGCGCACGCCGTTGGCGCGGCTGTAGCGGACGAGGCGGCGGGGGAGGCTGAAGTCGGCGACGTCAACGCGGTAGGTGTCGAGTGCGGACTCGTCGATGGTGATGCCGAGGCCGGGCGTTTCGGGGACCTGGGCGTAGCCGCCTTTGACGGGAATGCGCTGGTCGAGAAGGTTGTGCTGGTAGAGCTCGTGGCAGTTGATGGCGGGCCACTGGGCGTGGCTGAGCACGGCGCCGAGATGGAGGGCCATGGTGGTGGTGAGGCCGGTGCCGACCATCTGGATGAAGAAGGGCATGTTGGCGGTGGCGGCGGAGATGCCGGAGCGCAGCACGTTGGTGACGCCGCCGGCGATGACGAAGCCGTCGCAGTAGCCCTGCTGGATGGCTACGGAGCCGGGGACGCCGCCGTAGTGGTGGGCGATGGGGGTGCGCACTTTTTCGCGCAGGAGGCGGTTGCCGGCGACGTCGTTGGCCTGCATCGGACCTTCCCAGATGGCGATCTTGGGGAAGTCGTTCTCGAGCTCGCGGAGGACGGGCACGGCGGTGGACACGTCGAGCAGGAAGTCGTTCCAGTCGCAGTCGATGTGGAACCAGTCGGGCGTGGCGTCGCTGATGCGCTGGACGGTGGCGTAGACGTCATGCCAGGGGCGGGTCTTGATTTTGATAGAGGTGAATCCCAATTCGACGGCGACGCGGGCTTCCGCTTCGTAGGCGGAGGGGCCCATGTCGTGGTCCCAGAAGGAGACGGGGCACCAGTCGCGCACTTTGGGTCCCAGGAGGCGGTAGACGGGTACGCCGGCGATTTTACCGGCGGCGTCGAAGAGGGCCATCTGGAGGCCGGCGCCGAGGGAGTCATCCCACATGAGGTCGAAGGGCGAACGGCCGATGACGCGGTCGGTGTCGTCGACGCGGCCCCAGGTGTAGTTCTGGATGGTTTCGCCGTAGGCGACGGTGCCGTCGTCGAGGGTGAGGCGGATGACTTCAGACTCGGACCAGCGGTGGATGTTGGCGCGTTCCATTTCGCGTCGGACGCGGTCGACCATGGGGATGACGAGGAGTATGCGTTCGACGTCGGTGATTTTGGCGGTGGCGGTCATTGGGTGCTCCTGTGGGGTGGTTCCGGTTGGGGCGCGTGGGGTGGGTCGAGTTTAGGGGATTTTAACATGATGCGCGTCAGTCGGCTTACGCTGAACTGTTCAATTTGCGGGCAAAGTCGGGCATATGGGTGGGGAAAAGTTGTGGTGCTGTTCCAGGCGGTGGCATCTATTGCACAATAGACTATGCGAAAGCAGGCCGCTCCGGCGAATCTTTCCTACATGATCGTTTCGTCAAGATTTGGGTTGATTTCTGATGGCCGCGATTGCTTCTTCAATATCCTTTTGGGCGTCCTCTTCCGGCACGTCAGGCATTGTTGCGTGCATTTCTTCTAAGAACGCAATCAGGCGATCACCGGCCGGACCCTGGTTGTTGTCAGAAGAATAGTCTTTTGGCTCGTTCCCTTTTTCGTTGCTGTCATTTTGTTTCATGAGTAACTCACATTCTGTCAGGGTGAGAATGGGAAGTGAAGTATTCCCAGCTGCTTGACAATTGTGTGAACGTGGCCGAGGTGAGCTCGACGAATCACTTCAGCAACTTGAGACCGAAATTCAAATGGATGACCGATGGGCTTGCCTATTTCCCGGTCTAATTCGATTTACACAGAATAAGGCAGATCCAGCCGCTCTTCCACCCAGTCACGCATTAGAGCAGAGACTGATTTGTTGGAAGCGACAGCTTCAGCTTGAAGTACGCCTTTTACGTATTCATCCAGATAGATGGTCAGCGAAGTACGACACAGGTGTTCATCCGGAAGAAAGGGTTCAAAGTAATCAGATGGATAAAGATATCCATCTTCGCTTCCAGGTTCGCCGAAGCTCTCGTCAATGATCCGAGTCATGCCATGCTGTTCGGCCGTGGGATCGGAAACTACCTTGTACACTTTGCCAACTGTAAGGCCGAACAGTGGCTCTTCCTGCATTGGCTGGTCCGGGGCGTGCAAGTAGGGCTGATTGCAGATGCACCTTGCGTAGTTCATGTTATTCTCTCGAGGTGATAGACGACCTTTTGGTCTCTCCGTCCGATGCCGTGCGCTTCAAACCAATGCACCTCGGCAACCCACACCGTGCCGTCTTCATACTCTACAGTTGCTTTGCCTTTCATCTTGCGCCAGCGCCCGCGACCATATCGGCGATTCAGGTAGTGTCGAGCACGGACTCCGTTTCCACGCGCTATTGTATCTATGTCATAGATTTCGCTCAAGAATTCAAATCTGTAGCGGGCCAAATTCCAATATCAGCTTTCTTGCACTCATAGGGCTGAACAGAGCTTCGTATATCCCCTTCGCGTCTCAGAAATCACCCCAGCATCAGCGAGCAATCTGAGACTTGGCAGATGAAAGCACTGTTTTGCTCAACGCTGGATCTCCTCCACGAGGCGGGCCAGGACGATTTCTTCCTCGCCTTCTTCCAGCGTTTGCGGATTCAGCATGATGGTTTCGTCCGGTCCGGAGGCTGCGTCTACTGACGGCGTCCCGTCGCGCATTCCCTGGAGGATCTCGCTCTGTGTTCGGCCTACGATGGAGGCGTCGATCTGGACGCGCGTGCGCGGCATCGGCTGGTTCGCCTCGCTGGGGAATGACCGGGTGGCAGTCACACCGTCCAGCCGGTTGAGCTCACTGCACCATCCGGCCACTATCTCTTCCATCTGGGAGGTGCGCGCTTCGTGATCGAGGGACAGATAGCGTTCGACGGCGGCGAGCAGGCCCAACATTTCCTCCTTGCCGACCTTCATGGGGCGGCCGATGCTGTGGTTGGGGTTGCCGTTGAGAGCGCAGGCGTCGATGAGCCACTGCTTGCCGAGGACGAGGCCGGAGGACTGGGGGCCGCGCAGGTCTTTGCCGCCGCTGAATATGGCGGCGTCGGCGCCCATCTGGGTGAATTTCCACAGGTTTTCGACGGGCGGGAGCTGGGCGGCGGCGTCGACGAGGACGGGCACGCCGTGTGCGTGCGCCGTATCGATGACCTTTTCCAGAGGAATGTCGCCAGGCGACCCCAAAGCGCCCGCAAACCAGATCACGGCGGCAGTCTTTTCGTTGATCGCTCTCTCCAGCTGCCAGAGTTCGGCTTGGCCGGGCAAACCGATTTCAATCAACTTGACGCCGACCTGGCGGACGGCGTGATCGTAGCCGTTGCGCTGAGACTTGTGAACGATGACCTCGTTCTTGAGACCGGTCAGGTCCGGCAGTTGGTCGATGGCCCATTTTTCGTTGCCGGTAACACAGGCGGCGATGGCGACGACAATGCCGCCGGCGGCGCCGGAGCTGACGTAGCAGGCCTCGTTCTGCGTGAGGAGAGCGATACGATTGCCGACGCGGCGCTGCAGCTCCGGCAGTTCAACGAAGGATTTGGCCGCTGCCATCATCGCTTCCAGAACTTCGGGCGGCATAATGGAGCCGCCAAGCCTGGTGAGGGTGGCGTTGGCGTTGATCGTCGGGGTGATGTCCAGTTCTTCGTAGGAGGGCATGAGCGTACCACCTCTTTTGTGTTGATGCGAGGGCAACTGTAGGGACAGATGCGGCGCGTATCGCGTTTAACGATACGCGCCGCGAGTAAGAGAGTTCGGGTAAAGCTCTAAGCCGGCTGCGGCAGGACGAGGTCGCAGGCGTCGGCGGGCATCCAGTGGGCATCTTCGCCGGCCCATTTTACGTTGCAGCCGATCGGGTTGGTCAGCGTGGTGCTGACGGGCTGGCCGGAGGTGTGCTCCTCCAGGGCGCGGTCGAGGTCAAAGACGGTGGCCTGGGTGGCGTCGCGCGGGCTGTCGACGCCGCGGCCGGTGTAGACCAGTTTGCGGTCCTTGTTGAAGACGTAGAAGTGGGGCGTGCGGAGCGCGCCGTAGGCTTTGGCGACCTCCTGGGTTTCGTCGCGCAGGTAGACCCAGGGGAACTTGTGCTCGGCCATACGTTCGACCATGTGGCGGAAGTCGTCTTCGGCGTTGACGTGAACGCTGTTGGAGTTGATACCGACGAACTTGACGCCCTTGGAGGCGAACCTGTCGGCGGTGGCGCGGGTGGCTTCGTCGGAGCCTATAACGTAGGGGCAGTGGTTGCAGGTGAAGAAGACGACGAGCGTCTCGTCGTCGTCGAAGCAACCGAGCGTGTAGACCTCGCCGTCGGTGGCGATGAGTTTGAAGTCGAGCGCCTTTTCGCCGATTTCGAGTGTGAAAGCCATGATTTCCTCCTAAAAGGAAGCTACAGGGGACCGGTGGTCCGACGGCCCGCGGGCGATCGGATCACCGGTCATATTTCTTGCCGATCAGGACGGGCGCGGTTCGTCGAGCACGGCCTGCGTCTTGCGGTCGATCTCAGGTGCGTGTTCGGCGAAGGTGACCTCGCCCTCCCAGATCAGATTGAGTTCGGAGCGGAAGATATTGTTGGCCTCGGTGAAGCGCGTGTTCCAAGGCATCGGATAGGGTTCGACGCCGTCGGTGATCAGCTGGTCGGTGAAGCCGTACATGAAGTTGACTTCGTTGACCTGCGGGTCGGTCCATACGGACTTGCGACCATTGGTCTGGCGCTTGGCCTCCAGCACCTGGAAGACGCCAGCGTCGTAAGAGGTGTAGGCTTTGACCAGTTCCCAAGCCTCGTCGACGTGAGCGGAATCGGAGTTGATCATCCAGTGGTTGCCGGAGAAGCAGGTGCCCTGGCGTCCTTCGGAGCCGACTGGCAGCGGCACGGAACCGACCTCGAAGCGGTCGCCGACGCGCGCCTGGTTGTTGGTGAGGATGCCAACGGTGCTGGCGTGCGTTGCTTCCAGACCGGCCACGAAGAGGTTGGGCTCAACACCTTCGCGATCGGCGTCGCGGGAGGCGACCTTTTCGTCGAGGAGACCCACGTACCATTCGGCGATCTCGGCATGGAGATCGTTGTTGTAGGACATGGTGCGGCCCTCAAGATCCATGATCCAGGAATCGTTGGAGTCGGGGGCGCCGAAGGAGCGGGATACGTTGCTGTAGTAGTGCATGGCGATCATGCTGTCGAAGCCGATGCCGAAGACGCCCGCGTCGGGGTCGGCTGCGGCGCGTGCCAGTTCGGTCCAGTCGGCGATGGTCCAACCCAGTTGCGGCTCGGGCAGTCCCTTTTCTTCCAGCATCGTCTTGTTGTAGTTGACAGCGATGTTGCCGCCGGGGTGGACGACGTCGGGCAGGCTGAAGTTTTTGCCTTCCCACTGGTTGCCTTCGAGGACACTGGGGTAGAAGTCGTCAAAGTCGTCCGGGGGAGCAGAAGCCAGCAGGTCGTCGATTTCGAGATAGATGCCCTTGAGGA
Source organism: Caldilineaceae bacterium SB0662_bin_25 (assembly GCA_009840225.1). Taxonomy (GTDB): domain Bacteria; phylum Chloroflexota; class Anaerolineae; order Caldilineales; family Caldilineaceae; genus Bin5. Next base: position 6,532 of record VXOE01000042.1, read on the forward strand.
AGTTGATGAAGATCCAGCGGTGGTGACCGTAGACCAGGTCCTGCAGGGTCCCGGAGATGTAGCCGGTCTGCGTCTTGGTTTCGATTTCGCCGTAGATGGTGTCTTCGACTTCGACCTGAACGCCTGTTTCATCCTGGAAGCGGGTAGCGAATTCGCGTGGCATCAGTGCACCGTTGCCAGCGGGTGCCTGCACGCGCAGCATAGCCGCTTCAGCGGCCGGCATCTCTTCGCCGGAACCGGTCGCGGCCGGGGCTGCGGGCGCCGCGCAGGCAGCCAGCGCTGCGCCGGCGCCTGTCATCGCCATGCCTTTGAGGAACGCTCGTCGTGTGAAATGTTGCTTCGTTGTCATGCGGTTCTCCTGAAAAGTGTTTGGGATGGCAAGGGCGTCGGGCCCTTGCCATCAAATTCGTACGCATATACTTGGTGAAATGTTTGGCCTGCGGCCGTACTCACTGCGTTTTCGCTCTTGTCTGGCAACTCTCCTTTCGGGTTGGTCGGTCAGCCCTTAATGCCGGACATTACGATGCCCTGGACAAAAAAGCGCTGGCCGAAGAAGAACATGAGAATAATCGGGACCATAGACATGACACAGGCAGCCATCAGAAGATGCTGCATTGGCTCGCCGCCGACCTCGGGAACGGCGTTGAAGAACTGGAGACCGACGGACACCGTGAATTTCTCGGGTGTGTTCAGGTAGATGAGCGGTCCCAGGAAGTCGCTCCAGCTGGCGATGATGGTGATGATGGCAAGGGTTGCCAGAACCGGCTTGCACAGAGGCATGAGAATGGACCAGAAGATACGGAAATAGCCGGCGCCGTCGATCAGGGCCGCCTCGTCCAGGTCACGCGGGAGCGTGAGGAAGAACTGACGCATCAGGAAGATGGCGAAGGCTCCGCCGCCGAACCAGTGGGGAACCCAGAGGGGGAGGTGCGTGTTGACCCAGCCGAGTTTGTAGAAGAGAACGAACTGGGGTATCAGGGTCACCTGTGCGGGCAGCATCATGGTCGAGAGCGTGATCATGAAGAGGATATCGCGGCCGCGGTATTCGAAGCGGGCAAAGGAATACGCCACAAGCGAGGCCGTGATCAGCGTGCCAAAGGAGGTGAGGACAACAATCAGAACGGAGTTGATGAACCAGCGGCCAACGGGATAGTCGATGTTTAGGACGGTCCAGTAGTTCGCCCACTGCGGGGCTGCGGGGACGAGAATCGGCGGAAATGCGAACATCTCCGGAATCGTCTTGAGCGAGCTCATTGCAGTCCAGAAGAGAGGGAAGCCGAAAAGGACGCAGAGCGCGAAGACAGTTGCATAGGTCAGCGCGCGTACGATGGGCTGCATAACCCGTTGCGGCGAAACCGGGGCGCGATGCAGTTGCGTATCCTGAGTTAGCGTTCCTTGCGCCATTGCGCTATCTCCTACCCGCCTTCATAGTGGACCCAGCGCCGTGAGTAGCGTACTTGTACCCAGGTAAAGAACATCAGGACTGCGGCGAGGACCCAGGCCAAGGCACTGCCATAGCCCAAGCGGAAGTACTGAAAAGCCTGAAAGTAGATGTGCAGTGCGAAGAACCAGGTGGCGTAGGAAGGCCCGCCCTGGGTGGCGACCCATGCCGTCGTGAACACTTTCAACGCGCCGATCACTGCCAGAACGACGTTGAAGAAGATGGTGGGGGTGAGCATTGGGAGGGTAACGTGGCGGAATTTAGCCCAGGCGCCGCCGCCGTCGATCGAGGCGGCGTCATACAGCTCCTGGGGCACGCCCTGCAGCCCGGCCAGGAAGATCAACATTGTGTTGCCCCCCATGGCAGCCCAGACGTTGATCATTGTGACGGAGGCCAGTGCGCTGTCACGCGAGGCGAGCCAACCCGGGGGGTCGGAGATGCCGATTGTGCGCAGGAATTCGTTGACCGGCCCGACGCGGGGGGCCAGCAGGAAGGTCCAGAGGACTGCCAGTGCCACGGCAGGGATCAGATGGGGTACAAAGAAGAGTGTGCGGAATACGGTTGTGCCGAACAGTTTCTGGTTAAGGAGTACTGCCAGAATGAGCGCCCCGCCGACTGCAAAGGGGATGTACATGCCGGCGAAGGTGAAAGTACGGCCGAGGGAAGGCCAGAACAGTTCATCCCCGCTGAAGGCTCTGATGTAGTTGCTCAGACCGGTGAAACGCGGGCTGCCGATAACAGCATATTCGGTGAAGCCGAAGTAGAAGGAGGCAAGAATCGGCCCACCCCAGAAGATAATCAGACCCAGAATCCAGGGAGCGGCGTACACGTATCCCCAGACTGCCCTCTTGGTCTGAAAGGGTGTTTGCGCGCCAACCAGCCGGCTGAGCAGGCTGGCCCTGCCATCTGCCGGCCTTTGTGCAGGGGCGCCAGTTTCTGCGACCGCCACGTTCACCTCCGTAACTCTGGATGAGATATGAATCTTCCCAGCAGTGGTTGAGAAGCCCCGAAGGCAAAGCTCAACTCTTGCTTACACGAAATCGGTACGTCATAGAGAGGACGTACAATCTGCGTTTTCGTCTGTAGAGGCTCTGCAAAGGGAATTGCGTATCGGGCGTAGAGGGCGGATAATGCCCTTGTCGATTCGCTGCCTTTGGGCGGAATTATACTTGTGTACCGAGAATCCGCAAAAAATCCCATCCCAGACATGCAAGAGAATCGGCAGACCGGTGGTGCTCTACATCCATGCGACGAACTGGGCCTGTTCTGGGAATCGCTGAATTTGGAACCGGCCTGCATGGAAAACAAGACGGAGGTGAGACATGGCTATGCGAATCGGAATCGCTTCTCTGAGTCACGAGTCCAACACTTTTGCGTCCTTCCCGACGACGTACGAGGACTTTCGCTTTGTGCGGGGGCAGGAGATCATCGAGCAGTACCGACCGACGTTCCACGAGGTGGGCGGATTCATAGCGGGAGCGGAGGCGTACGGTTACGAGATCGTGCCGCTAATGGGCGCGGTGGCGACGCCTGCGGGGGCGGTGGAGGCGGAGACCTACGAGTCTCTCCTGGAAGAACTTCTGGGGTTGATTCGCGACGCGATGCCGCTGGACGGGCTGTTGTTGGGTCTGCACGGGGCGTTTGTGGCGGAGAATTACCCGCAGGGGGACGGCGAAACGACGCGGCGGGTGCGGGAGATTGTCGGGCCGGACTTTCCGGTTGTTGTGACGCACGACTACCACGGCAACGTGCCCCCGCAGCTGGTGGAGGATGCGACGGCACTGATCATCTACAAGACGTGTCCGCACATCGACCAGCGGGAGCGGGGATTGCAGGCTGCGGAGCTGATCACGCGCACGGTGCGCGGGGAGGTGCGACCGGTTTCGAGTATCGCCAAACCGGAGCTTGTCTACAACATCGCGTTTCACAATACGAACATGAGGCCGATGAAGCCGGTAATGGACGCGGCGATCGAGCTGGAGGGACAGCCGGGGATCCTGGCGACGAGTGTGGCGGCCGGATACCAGTATGCGGATGTGCCGTGGATGGGGCCGTGCATTGTGGTGGTAGCAGACGGAGACCAGGAGCTGGCCGACCGGGAGGCGCAGAGGCTGGCCGACATGATGTGGTCGACGCGGGACGAACTGCTGCCGAAGATTCCGGGGCCGGCGGAGGCGGTGGCGATGGCGATCGCGAGCGAGGAGAAGCCGGTCTCGATGATGGAGATGGGCGACAACATTGGGGGCGGCAGCGCGGGGGACTCCACTTTCGTATTGGAGGAGTTGCTTAAGCAAGGGGCGAGCGGCTGGGTGGTGGCATTGTACGACCCGGAGGCGGTGGCGGCGTGCGCGGCAGCGGGGATTGGCGCGCAGTTGACGCTGCCGGTGGGCGGCAAGGTGGACGATGAGCACGGTCCGACGCTGACGGTGGAAGGGACGGTGCGAACGCTGCACGACGGCAAGTTTATCGAGACGGAACGCCGGCACGGGGGCGGACGCGACTGGGACCAGGGACTGACTGCGGTGCTTGCGACTGGCGGCGGCCTGCTGGTGCTAGACAGCAAACGTACGCCGCCGATGAGCTTCAATCAGCTACGTTCGGTTGGGATCATGTCGGAGCAGCAGGAGATATTCGTTGCCAAGGGGTCGGTTGCGCCGCGGGCGGCGTACGAGCCGGTCTCGGCGCGTATCATTGAAGTGGACTCGGGCGGGGCGACGTCGATCAGCCGCCCGCCGGAGGACTTTCGGCTGGCGCGGCAGGTGCTGTATGAGTGGACACAGGGCGGGTAGATGGTGAATGGGCGTGTGCAGTGGTGGGATCGCCGATGAGGTTGTCGACGATCTTGGCCGAAGCGACGACACCGGGGACTCCTGCGCCCGGGTGTGTGCCGGCGCCGACGAAGTAGAGGTTGTCGACGTCTTCCGAGCGGTTGTGAGGTCGGAACCAGGCGCTTTGGGTCAGGGTCGGCTGGATGGAGAATGCGGAGCCGAGATAGCTGTTGAGCGTGCCGGCGAAGTGGCGCGGGTCGATGCGGTGTTCGGCGACGATGTTGGCTTGCAGGTCGGGCAGGTAGTTCTGTTCGAGAAAGTCCATGATGGCATCGCGATAGGGTTGGGCTTGCGTCTCCCAGTCGATGTCTGCGCCAAGGTGGGGGACGGGGGAGAGGACGTAGAAGGCTTCGCCGCCGCCGGGCGCGAGGGACGGGTCGGTCAGGGTTGGCATGTGGAGATAGAGTGAGAAGTCGCGGGGCAGGTCTTTGTTGCGGAAGATGTCGCGCAGGAGACCGGTGTAGTCCGGGTGCATCATGATGTTATGGTGGGCGAGGCCGACATCGCGGTATTGGCGCCTGGTCCCGAAGTAGATGACGAAGAGCGACATTGAATAGTTTTTGCTTTTGATGCGGCGATCGCTGTTGCGGGGCCGCATTTCTTTTGGGATGAGGTGGAGGTAGGTCCAGGCGGCGTCGGCGTTGGAGACGACAGAGTCGGCCTTGCGGATCGTGCCGTCTTTGAGGCGGACGCCGTGGGCGCGGCGCTGTTCGATGAGGATGCGGTCGACCTCGGCGTTGAGGTGGACTTTGACGCCCAGTTCCTGCAGGAGGCGGTCGAAGGCGTTGATAATGGCGCCGGTGCCGCCGAGGGCGTAGTGGATGCCCCACTCCCGCTCGAGGTAGTGGATGAGGACGTAGATGCTGGCGGCGGTGAGGGGGTTGCCGCCGATGAGGAGGGGCTGGAAGGAGAAGCAGCAGCGCAGGAAGTCGTCGTGGAAGAATTTTGAGACGTAGCCGTAGACGCTGCGGTAGCTTTGCAGGCGGATCAGGTCGGGCATGACGCTGATCATGTCGGAGAGTTTGAGGAAGGGCTGGTCGATCAGGGCCATTCCGGTTTCGAAGATCTCTCTGGAGCTGGCGAGGAAACTGTTGTAGCCCTCGACGTCGGCGGGGCAGCGCTGGGCGATCTGGCGGAGCATGGCCTCGTGGTCGGCGCTGACGTCGAAGGGGCGGTGTGTGTCGTCGAAGATGCGGTAGAAGGGGTCGCAGGGGACGAGCTGGAAGTAGTCCTGGCGGCGACGGCCGGCCGCTTGCCAGATTTCGTCGAAGATCCAAGGGGCGGTGATGACGGTGGGGCCGCCGTCGAAGCGGAAGCCGTCGATGTCGTAGACGTAGGCGCGGCCGCCGAGTTTGTCGCGCTTTTCGAAGAGTTCGACCTGGTGGCCGCGGGCGGCGAGGCGGGCGGCGGCGCTGAGGCCGCCGAAGCCGGAGCCAATGACGATTATTTTGGACACTGCGTTCCTCCATTGATCGCGGCCGGGGCTGCCTTAGCGCCGAAAGCGTTTGGTCTCAGAGACACCTGGTATATGAGACACAATGGAAAGTATGACACAGTTCGGGCCAGAATTACGAAACCGTGCTCGGAATGAAAATAGTGTTCAAAACCTGTACAATTTTCAACTATTCAATATTTGTTTAGCTATTATACATGAAGGAGATGCTGAGCCATATTCCGTACTACTGCAGTGGTCGGTGGCGGAGGGGCGGGGCGGGTGTAGGTCGACTTTGCAGGACTCAGGGCCGTGGCAGAGATGAGGGGGCTGTGAAACTGCGTTCATTGCCGAGCAGGTCCTGATTTGGCGTGTGCATCGCAGTCCTGGGGTGGGAACAGTCTGGCGGGGAATCGGCGCCAGCGGTGGCTGGCCTTGTTTACCGTTTTTGGGCGAGACGCAGTGCAGGCGCAAGGCCTGGCCGTACGGGGAAATCCGTCGGTTGGGGCGGGTGCGAGGGCAGGCACAGGGCGGGCACGTAAGGGGATCTGATGGGACTGGCGGGACGCGGTGGGGCCAGACACGCTGGATTAGGCACCTGTTCGAATATCGCCACCAGGTCGAAGAGGCACGGCAAGGTTTAGGG
>VXOE01000250.1 GCA_009840225.1 Caldilineaceae bacterium SB0662_bin_25
CCCGCACAAGGGAGGGCCGAATAGGCCCGACCGCCCAAATGCGAGGAGAGAGGAGAGAGAAAACTTCGCTCGCCTCGTTCAGGGCAGCAGACTGACTAGGGCTGGGTAGTCACGTTTTCAGCAGATGCGACAAGCTTGAGGGCCAGGTATCATTTGAGACTTGTAACCGGATATTCATAACTATGACCACCAACGACCCGCCGCAAGGCTTTCTGACCGGGCTCTGGTATATCCTGGGCGATCACCGCAAGCTGATGGCTCTCTCGATTCTCAGCGGGCTGCTCTTTTCGGCGACGACCCTTGTCCCGCCGCTGCTGGTGCGCCGCCTGATCCTGTGGATCACCGACGGCGGCGGCTCGACGTCCGGCCTGCTGGCGATGACCGCGGTGTTGGGGATTGTCTATGTGCTGCGCGGCGCCGGGCGCTACTTCTACGGCCGCTTCTCCCACGTCGCGTCCTACGGCGTCACCACCGACCTGATGGCGCGTGTCTACCGCCACCTGCAGCAACTCTCGCACAGCTTTTACAACCGCCAGCGCACGGGCGCCCTGATCGTGCGCTCCGTCAACGACATCGAAACGCTGGAGGACTTCATCGCCCACGGCGTGCCCGAACTGATTTTGGCGACCGTTATCCCCATCACCATGTGGTGTGTTCTGTTCTGGATCCACCCTTTGCTGGCGTTGCTGGTGGTGCTGCCGCTGCCGATCGGCGGCTATGTCATCTACCGCTACACCAGGGAGGTGCGCCGGATGTGGCGCCAGGTGCGGGCCGGCATCTCCGATCTGGTGGCACAGGTGCAGGACAGCTTCTCCGGCATCACCGAAATCAAGTCCTTTGGCAAGGAGAAGGCGCAGGCGGCGCATGTGGCGAGCTCGGCGGCCGACTACCGCGACAAGATCTGCGCGGCAAACAAAGTCTCCCTCTTGCCCTCGGCGGTAGTCGAGTTCTCCGGCGGCGTGGGTGTCATCGTCGCTGTCTGGGTGGGCGGCAGCCTGGCTCTCGCCGGCACGCTGAATGTCGCCGATCTTTTTGTCTTCATCGCCTATCTGGCGTACATCTACCTGCCCTTCCTCAAACTGGCCGACATCAGCGACACGCTGCACCGGGCCGGCGCCAGTCAGGAGCGCATCTTCGAGCTGCTGGCCGTGCAACCGGAGATCAGCAGCCCGCCGGACGCGATAACCCCCCGCATCGAGCGTTGGGACGTTGCCTTCCACGATGTTTCCTTTGGCTATCAGTCGGAAGAAGCGGTGCTGAACGGGATCGATTTCAAGATCGGCGCCGGTGAGATGGTGGCGCTGGTGGGCGCGACCGGCGCCGGCAAGACGACGGTCAGCCGTCTCATCCCCCGCTTCTACGATCCCCAGGACGGACAGGTCTGCATCGGCGGGTATGACCTGCGCAGCCTCGACCTTGAGTTCCTGCGCGCCAATGTGGCCTCGGTCATGCAGGATGTCTTCCTTTTCCACGGCACTGTGCGCCAGAACATTGCTTTCGGCCGCCCCGAGGCGACGGTCGATGAGATCGTGCAGGCGGCGCAGGCGTCCAACGCGCACGAGTTCGTCGTCGACCTGCCGGACGGCTACAACACGATCATCGGCGAGCGCGGCGTGCTCCTGTCCGGCGGGCAAAAACAACGCATCTCGATCGCACGCGCGCTGCTGAAAGACGCGCCGATCCTGATCCTGGACGAGGCCACCTCGTCGGTGGACACCGAGACCGAGTGGCTGATCCAGCAGGCGCTGAACCGCCTCACCCGCAACCGCACCACGCTGGTGATCGCCCACCGCCTCTCGACCATCCGCCACGCCGACAAGATCGTCGTGCTAGACAGTGGGCGCATCATCGAAAGCGGCGCCCACGACGAGTTGATGGCGCGCGGCGGACGATACGCCCAGATGGTTGAGACGCAGAGCCTGGCGCGATCCTGGCAACTGAGCGGGCAGCCGGAACTGCAGCCGGCCGGCGACTAGCGGCCGGCGCTTCATTCTTGTCAGGCGCTTATATGCTTGCGACGTATTGACAGATCAGTACTCGGAGAGATCAAAAGGAGACGTGGTCATGGGGTCCGCACTGGAAAGCAAACTGGAGTTGGCGATAGCCAATCTGAACCGAGTTCACCTGGGCGAGGTGAATACGCCGCTGGAGCATCTGCCGCGTTTCAGCGCCGCGTTGGGCGGGCCGCAGGTCTATATCAAACGTGACGACCTGACCGGGCTGGCTTTCGGGGGCAATAAGACCCGCATGCTCGAGTACAGCCTGGCGGTGGCGGTGGAGCGCGGCGCGGATACAATCGTCTTCGGCGCGGCCGTGCAGTCCAATTACTGCCGGCAGCTGGCCGGGGCCTGCGCCAAGCTGGGTATCACGCTGTATCTGATCCTGCGGTCGGAACGGGAGATCGACAAGACCGCGATCACGGGCAACAACCTGATCCAGCGGCTGCTGGGCGCGCATGTGACGGTGCTTTCGGACAACAACCGCGATCGCCAGCAGGAGGCGATCGCGGCCAAGGCTGAGGAACTGCGGGCGGCCGGCCACAACGTCTACGTACCGCGGCAGGCGGATACCATTGACCTAGATGTCATCGCCTACGCCCAGTCCGCCCTCGAAGTGGTGCGCCAGAGCCGCGAGCAGGGCGTCGAACTGCAGCACATGTACGTCAGCGCGGCCGACACAACGCAGGCCGGGCTCGTTCTCGGACTGAAGGCGGTGGGCAACCCGATGCAGGTGAAGGGGATCAACCCGTCATCCAAAAACGGCAACGAAGAGCGCATGGCAGAGATGGCGAACCAGGCCGCGGAACGGCTGGACCTGGACGTGACCCTGACCGCGGCCGACTTCGACAACGACGACTCCTTCATCGGCGAGCGCTACGGCATCCCCACGCCCGAGGGGTTGGAGGCCCTGCGACTGCTCGCCCGGACCGAGGGGGTCCTCACCGATCCGGTCTACACAAGCAAGGCGCTTTCCGGGCTTGTGGCCCACATCCGCGGGGGCGCGCTGCCTTCGCAGGAGCCGGTGGTGTTCGTTCACACCGGCGGTACGCCGGCCATCTTCGGCTATACCGAAGAGATGGTGGCCGCGCTGGGGTGATGTGAGGCCGGAAAGCTGACGAGGCTCATGGCAGCGGGGTAGGAAACCCGCGCTTTCACCCACAGCCGCCTCTGCCTGACGATGACGGGGAACGGGCCAGAGGGGAGGCAAGGCGTATGAACGGCGCCAATCCAGTTGTGGACCAATCGAAAGACAGAGATGCCCTGACCCTGCTCTTCATGTCCCTGGAAGACGCGCATGAACCGCGCGGGCGGCTGCTTACGGGCGGCTGCCGCCTCGTTTGCGATGACAGCCCTCCTCAGGGGCTGGAGGAGGACCTGAATGAATTCGCCCAGGACCTGGCGTTCACCAGCCTCCAGGATCCCGACGGCACCATCCACGTCTGGTACAGTCTGCGGCGCAGCCCCGAGCGGTTTCTCGTCGAGCGGCTGAGCGCAGAACAGGCCAGCGCACGCAGCCATTCTGAGAGCGACAAAACCTTCAGCATAACACGCCCGGGCTGGGACCCCTCGCGGATGAAGTGGCAGGTCTGCTATGCCCGCACGCGCGATGGCATCCACTTCGAACGGCCGGACCTGGGCATCGTCGCGGACGCGAAGTCTCCCAATGTGTTGATTGACAATGGCGGCATCTTTTCGGTGATGCGGAACGACGAGGCGACCGATCCCAGTCGCCGCTACGCCATGATCCACACTGGCTGGGGGCCCGCGCACGCCGAAGGGACGTTGCCGGGGCATCATCCGGTTCACAACGCGGGCGCGGCCTTTTCAGCGGACGGTCTGCACTGGCAGGAGTGGGAGAATAACCCGGCCTTCCGCGACGGCAACGACGCCTTTTCGGCCATCTACGACCCGCGCAGCCAGAAATACCTTTGCTACCAAGCCGTAAAGCGGCCATTCGCGGCGGCGCTGCCGGACAACATCGGGCCAGACCAGCGCCGCGTGCTGGCTATCCGCAGCAGTGACGACGGCGCCCACTGGTCGCGCCTGGAGAACTTCATCGAACCGGATGCGGATGATCCCCCGGACCTCGAACTCTACATGTTTACCGTGTTCGCTTACCGTGACCGCTTTGTCGGCCTGATGCGCAACTACGCCCGCAGCCCGCTCATGATCGGCGAACACGGGCCTCATATCTCCTATGAATGGTGGGTGAGTCACGATGGGCGGCGCTGGCAGCGCCCAGCGCGCGAGATGCACGCGGGGGTGTTTACGACCTGCACACCCTTTGTCGTTGACGGCCGCCTGTGCTTCCTCGAGTACAACACGATGCGGCGCTACAGCACGCCGGTCGACCGCATAACGTGGGTGGGGTCGCAGTCGAACGCCGAGTTTTCGTCGCGCCTGTTCAATGTCCCGCAACGCCCCCTGACGGTCAACCTGCAGAGCGGCACGGGCACGCTGCTACCCGATCAGGCCTACGTTATGGTGGAGGTACGTCAACCGGACGGCAGCGCCATCGAGGGTTACGAGCGCGAAAGGTGTGTTCTCCGCGACGTGGATGGCGCCGCCCTGCCGCTGCGGTGGGGTGAGAAGAATACGGCGGGCCTTACCGGGCGTGACGTCTGCCTGCGCTTCTACTTGCGCGACGCGCGCATCTACGCTGTGAATGAGTCCTGATGCTGTGACAAGCGCGATTTGCCTGTCAATGTCACCGCCGACCGTGTCATCGAAGCGCACCGGTTGCTCGATTCCGATCCCGTGAAGGGCGGCCCGGCCGGCAGACCGGCCGCCGAGTACCTCTTTGAACCTTCATTCCGACTGTCTCTCCGTCGCTCCGCCGGTAAAGAACGGGCCGGGCGTCTCACCCCGCAACAGCTTCTCCAGATCGTCCAGGAACTCCAGGTAGGTGCCCTGCCAGCCGAAGTGATCCCAGAACCAGCCGTCATACGGGGACCCCACCGTGGCCTCGCCCTTGGGAACGCCGGCGTAACGGGCGCGCATTGCCTCGATCTGCGCCGCCTGCAGCCGCCCCAGTTTGTAGTCCAGGTACAGCCCGAAACAGTCCACAAAGATGCGCACGTCGTTCAGGTTGGCTTCGAGCAATCCGGCGACCTGGGCAAAGGATGCCGGGTCAATCCTGCCTTCCAGTTGCTGCCACGCTGCCAGCACGCCTTCCATATGGCTGGCGGCCACGCGCTTCTCTGCCATCAGCTCGGCGGCATAGGCGTCGGTTAATGGCATCCTGTTGAAAATTAGTTGGTGACGCGGGTCGTTGCGCAGCGCCTCGCGCTGCGCCTCAGGATAGGCGTCGAGCGGCAACTCCAGGCCGAGGACTTTCTCGCCGACCCGGTCCATCCCTGGATGCAGGAGATCCGTCCACACGCGCCACGGTCCATTGAGCCGGGTATCAAGGTAGTTGTAGCGGGCAACATAGCTGTGGCACTGGGTAAAGGCGCTGCGGCTGAACAGCGCGCCGATGGTGGCGGGATAGGTTGCGCGCAGGCCAGGCATAAACGCGACTGCCTCCGCCCCGTACTCCATCGTCAGCCATTGGCACAGGATGTCGTCCGGGTCGAGGTAGGGGTTCCAGCACAGCTTGCCGTAGGTGTGCCAGTTGGAGAGGTTGAGCGGATGGTCCACGTACCGGGGATGTACGGACATGTTGGCGTCACATCCCTCGTATCCCTTGTCTGCCGCCGTGCGAAAGTCCACGTGCCAGCGGTGCGCCATCGAGCACGGCAGAAAGTTCATGCCGGCCGAGTCGCCCACCAGCGCGACCTGAAGCACGTAGGGCGAACGTTCTGCGGGCCGATTCCCGGTATGGTTCCAGATCGGGTGCGGGGGGTAAGGTGGGCGGAGGTCCCAGTAGTTGTGGCAGTGTGCGATGCGCACGTTTTCGGGAAGGTCATCCCCCCAGTCGCCATACATTTCCGCCTCCGCGCTGGCATGGGCGGCCTGGTCGGTGCCGGTGAGCCACATCAGATCACCGCCGAGGTTGGCCACGGCGTCGCTGACCACGCGTATGCCCGCTAAGACGCGCTCGCGCAGGGGCGTCGCAGCGCAGCGGTCGCAGTCGTCTTCGTGAGGGCCAGGCGCCTCTTCGCCGGCGCCTCTCAGCCTGAAATTGCGCACCGTCGGCATGGCGACGGCCATACGCGCCACAAAGTCTTGCCACTGCTCACGGATATGATCCGAGTACGGACACAGCGTCACATAATGGCCATTTTCGTCGGGAGAGGTATAGTGGAGCGCCAAACGTATTGAGACGCCAAAGCGATCCATAAACTGCGCGAACCGCTCGACCGGCTCGGCGTGAGAAAGCCAGCGTTCGAACAACGATCCTCTCGACGCGTATTGAGAGAACAGGGTGAGGCTGTTGACGCGCATCGCCAGCAGACGCCGGGCGAAATCCAGGTACTCCGGGATCTCCTCGGGCCGCAGCATTTTGTCATAGTCCAGAATGCTGTCGAAGGGCAGACACCAGACCATGCTTGATGGCGTCTCCCACATGTCCAGGCTGCGCAGGGCAAAATGGGGGCCGTCGGTCATCGTCATGATGGCCCGACCCAGACGGGCGCGGTCGATGCACTCCTGCACGCCATACAACACGCCGCGTCCACCGCCGCCCGTAATGTGCAGCGTCGCGGCACTCTCCACGTCGATACAGAAGTGCTCCGACTCCAGGTCGGTCGCGTTTGTGCTTAACAGCGCCGTCACATCCCCCGCCTCTGCACCGATGGTCGGCTTCCCCGCCCCCAGTCTTTCGATCCAGCGTGCCAGTTCGACGGCTGCGGTGCGCAGGCGCGGGCCGGCGTCGCGCGCAAGCCGGATCGTATCAATCGTCCCAATCTGCATTTGTGCCATGGCCCGGCTCCCGGTGTGTCCTCCTCGCTCGCGCAGCACGCGAGCAGCGACTTATTCCCAGATAAATACAGTGCCCGACAGTTCATGCGGGGCGTCGCGCAGGGTGTCGTAGACGCGCCGGGCCTCCGTCACCGGCACGACGTCCTGGAGCAGCGGTGCGATATCGACCAGGCCGCGGCGGATGAGCCGGCACAGGTTCGCCAGATCATCGCGGTCATAGCCCGTGTTCTGTCTGATGGTAAGCTCGTGCGCTTGACCCAGATTGAAGGTGTAGTTGACCTTAAAGCGGCCGCCGATGAGCAGCAGCCTGCCGCGGCTCTTGAGCGCGCGAATCAGCCGGTCCTCCATCCCCTCGACGCCCGCCACGTCGATGACCGCGTCGAATGCGCCAGCGGCGATATGTTTCTCCCAGCCGTCACCGGTGACGTCGAACACGGCCTCGGCGGCGCCGATCCGTCGCGCCAATTCGAGCCGGCGCGGGTCGATTTCGCAGACGGCGACGCGCGCGCCCATCACGCTGGCGATCTGCGCCGCCATCTGGCCGATAAAGCCCTGGCCGACGACGAGAACACGTTCACCCATGCGCAGCTCAGCGTGCCGGCAGGAGCGCATCGCCACACTGGACATTCCGAACAGCGCGGCCTGCCTGGGGTCAACGTCCTCCGGCAGTTTGATGAGCAACCCATCTTCACGCGTCACCACATATTCCTTGTGGTCGGCGTTGATATACACCAGGTCGCCGACGGCAAGCTGCGTAACATCAGGACCGGTCTCGATCACGCGCCCCACGTGTTGATAGCCCCACCCGGCCGGCAGGGCGTCGTCAGGGTGCGCATAGTTGCCGCCGACCAGGTCGTTGTGCTCGGTGCCGTTGGTGATGCCCGAATAGATGGTCCGGCTCTTGACCTGGTTGCCGGTCGGTCCCTGCGGCGCCGGCCAGTCGCTGACCAGTACCTTCTCGCGTCTTTTGTCGGGCCGGAGTCTCGTCACCAGCGCCCGCATACAGCCGTCTCCGGGATAAAGGCCGCGCCTAGATTCGTTGCGCTGCCCACTGGATTCCGCGCAACACGGTCTCGCCAAAACCGGGGTTTGCCCAGGTCAGATTGTCATGGCCCGATTGGAAGCAGAAGACGCGGGCACGCCTGTGCATCCGCGCCCAGGCGATGGCGCCCATGCTCCTGGGATGATCCGCTGTCAACAGAATCTGGCTGTCCGTGCCCGGTTCATCCATCATGTATGTCTCGTCGGCCATGTCCCAGGCGTTGCGGTCTTTGGTTATCGGATGGCCGGGGTCGGCGATCTCGACGCGCAGCGTCTGTTCGGGATGATGGCCGAAGCTGCGATCCTGGATACCGACCATCTCGCTCCAGACGGGCCACTGCGGGTAGGCGAGGATGGCGTGGTGCAGGAGGACGATGCCTTGCTCCGTCTCGCCCAGGCGCTCCAATGCAGTCTTGGGCCGTCCCGCGTACCACGGCCCGCCGTCGTCGGTGGGGCCATCCATCAACATCGTGTAGAAGAGAACCACGTCGTAGCTGTCGCGCACGTTTGCGCGTGCAGAGGCAAAGTCGTCCATATGCTGGATGTAGGCATCGACCCCCGCCAAACCGCGGAAAAACCGGTGAAAGTTGAGCACGTCATAGCCGTGACCGCCGGTGATCACCGCGCATCGGATCGGATCCTTTGCCGTCTTGTCATTCGCCATATTTTCTCCGGCACTTACCAGTGAAAAGGAACGCTGGAGACGGAAGGATTCGCCGTCTCCAGCGTCTTGGTCGTTAGACAGCGTACAGTCCGGATCGCACGCCGGTCAGTTTGGGCGCGTCGCAGCTACTCTACCACGCTACTGCGCGCGCGCCAGAGCGGAGTTGTACGCATCCACAATGTCCTGGGCGCCCATGCTCTCGATCGTGGAGGTGAGCTCGCCCCACGTGTCGTCATTGATCTCAATCTGCCCCTCGATCATCTGCTGGATCGTTTCAAGCAGATAGGTATCAATCGGAGCGCCGAGGCTGGCGGCTGTCTCCGCCTCCTCTTCGTTCAGTACGATGGAAGGCAGCGGGTCGCCGTAGGAGCCGCTGGGATTGATGAACTGATCGTCAATCCATCTCCACCCGTCCGGGAATTCGGGCGCCGGCCAGTCTGCCATGAGGCCCCAATGCGGCTCGGCCTCCGGCCACCATACGCGGGCGAGCGAGCCGATGTCATTGATGAACGCCGTTTCGTTGGTCATCGCGGGCGGGGACTCGGGGATCGCACCGGCGCAGTAGTGCTTTTCCTTCAGGCTCGGATGGCGCTGAATGGTGTCGGTATAACACTTGGTGCCGTCGGCGCGATAGGTCCAATCCACGCCCTCTTTGCCCTGGTATATCAGGAAGCGGCCCTCGGTGCTGAACAGGTAGTCGATCAGCCACACGGATGCTTCGATCTCTGCCTCAGAGGAGGAGGCCGAGATGACCAGGGGGTTCCCCAGCCAGACATTGGAGGGGGCGGGCCAGAGAATCTTTTCGCCGTCGACCGTCAGCGACATGACGGGATAGAACTTGCCCTGGTCAATGCCGGCATTGGCGACGCACGAATAGAAGTGCCAGCCCGTGTTCTCGAGAATGGCTCCGGCCTCGCAGGTGCCGCGCGCCAGCGCCTCCCAGTCCGGGTCGCTCATGGTCGCATACTCCGGATGCAGGACGCCGTTCTCCCACATCCAATTCATGAACTCGACCATGGTGCGGAAGCGGTCCATCAGCGGGCCATACTCATACTGCTCGGTGTAGGGGTTGTAGTAAACGGTCAGGTCGGTACCCAGCCATTTGGCCCAGTTGCCCGTATGGCCGGTGAAGCCGCTGCGGCTGGAGATGACAGGCTTGCCGCCCAGTTGATCTTTCAAGCACAACATAGCGCCTTTGAGATCGTCCAGAGTCAGAATGGCGTCCCAGTTGCCATTCCACCTGTCTTCGATGATCCCGCACTGCTCGATCAGGTCCGCCCGCAGTTGCAGCCACGGCCGCAGCTGACGTAAGCGCCTGACCTGAGGAACGGCGTATATGTTGCCGTCGGGCGAGGTCATCAACTGTTCCATATCGGGCTGTCTTTCCATCTCGGCCGCGAGATTAGGCATGTCGCCGGCCTCGATGTAGGGGGTGAGCGATACGAACAGCCCTTGCGGACCGAACTCGTGCGCAATGTCCATCGGCGTCCCGGTCGCATCGGCCGGCAGGCCTAACTGCATAATGTCGGGCAGATCACCGGAGGCCAGGGTGGTGGCGATCCGCTCGCCGAGAAACTCGCGCGGGATCTGGCGGAACGCATAGCTGAAGCCGGTCCGGTCGGCCAGCAGCTGCATTGAGTAGGTCTCAGGCGTGATATCTCCAAAGACACCTTCGGGCGCGATCATCAGCTCCAGTTCGACGGCCCCGGTGGACTCGGCGGTCGCGGGCGCCTGTGGAACGCAGCCCACCAGGAGCATGCTCAAAACAATGAGCACGCAAGCAGATAACGACAGGTTGAATCTCTTCATTTCCATCTCCTCTACTGTGTATAAGGCGGATGAATCGCAGACTCTATGGAGTACAGGCTATAGCCAAAGTTCCACTCGATAAGACCACCTCCTTCCCTCGATTTGACGATAGCGCGGCCGGGGTTACCCCTTGATCGCGCCGACCAGTGTGCCCTGTACAAAGTACTTCTGGACAAAGGGATATACCAGCAGAATGGGACCCAAGGTCACGATGACGGTTGCCATCTTTACCTGTCTGAAAAACGCCTTCGCCTGCAAAGTGTCGGCGTAGTTCCCCTGCACCACCTCCCCTGTGGCTCCCCGTATCAGCATCCGCCGCAGCATGATGGTCAAGGGGAACTTTTCGGAGTTGTTGAGATAGAGCAGCGGATTGAAGAAGTCATTCCAGATGGCCACGGCAACAAACAGCGCGATGGTCGCCAGTATCGGTTTGGACAGGGGTACGATGATCTGCAACAGGATACGAAAATCGCTGGCGCCGTCCACGCGGGCGGCGTCCTTGAGCTCGCGCGGTATCGTCGAGATATTGGCCCGCACCAGGATGATAAACCAGAAGTTGAAGGCAACCGGCAGGGTAATCACCCAGATCGTATTCAGCAGTCCATAGCTCTGGTAGGTCAGGTAGGTGGGAATCAGGCCGGCAGAAAAAAAGAGCGTCAACCCCAGGATCAGGCTGATCGGACCGCGCCAGCGAAAACGCGGCTCCGAAAGCGGGTATGCCGCCAGCAGGCAGACTATCAGTGTGAAGGACGTGCCAAGCACCGTGTAGAGGATCGAGTTCCGGTACGCTCGCACGACCGCATTCGCCCTCGCAATCGCCTCGTACGCCTCCACGTTGAAGCCAATCGGAAACAGCTTCACCGATTGCCGCCACACCGCCTCGCCGTCGCTCACCGAGATCGAAAAGACGTACAGCAGCGGGTAGAGCATCAGGCAGCTGAACACGATCAGGAACAGGTAGTTCAGATAATCGAACAGCCGCATCTTTCTCAGGGTATGCACGTCTACACCTCGCTACCACAGTCCCTCGCGGTCCTCATTGGTTCTCTTTACGATGTAGTTGGCCGCCACCACCAGAGCAAAGGCCACGACGGAGTCGAAAAACCCGATCGCCGCGCCATAGCTGAAGTCAAACTTGATCAACCCGCGGCGGTAGACATAGGTCGCGATGACGTCCGAAACACTATAGGTGGCCGGCTGTTGCAGCAGGAACGCGCGCTCGAACCCCACCGAAACGATTGACGACACAGAGAGTATCAGCGTGACACTGATCACCGGCAGCAGTCCGGGCAGGGTGACGTACAGGATACGCTGCCAGCGCGACGCGCCGTCCACGATCGCGGCTTCATACAGTTCCGGTGGAATGCCTGTCAGTGCTGCCAGGTAGATGATGGAGCCCCAGCCAACGCCCTGCCACACGACGGAGCCGACGTACAGGGGCCGAAACCACGCCGGCGAGCCGAGGATGCGCCACTTTTCGCCGGTCAGGGCCACCGCCATCTGGTTGACGATGCCGTCGGAGCTGAAAAAGTCGTACATCAGACCGACGATCACGACCACAGCAACGAAATGCGGCAGGTAGCTGATCGACTGGGTCACACGCTTAAACAGGCCGTGCTGCTGTTTGACTTCGTTGAGCAGCACCGCGAAAACGATCGGCAGCGGATAGGAGATCACCAGCGTCCAGAAGCCGAGCACGACTGTGTTTTTTACGACGCGGAAGAAAAAGGGGTCCTCGAAGAACTTGAGGAAATTCTCCAGCCCCACCCATTCGCTGCCCCTGACCCCGGCTACGATGTTGTAGTCTTTGAAGGCGATCTGCAGGCCGTACAAGGGATAGAAGCGAAAGAGGAAAAAACCGACCAGCACAGGCAGGATCATCACGTAGAGCTGCCAGTTATTGCGAAATTCTCTCTCCAGCCGCCCGCGCCAGTCGTGCAGGCGTGAGCGGGGGTCGGGTAATTCCGGAACCAGCGCCGCGCCTGTTGTCACATCTTCTCGCATGGTTACACCTTGAAACTGCTAGTGAGAATATGACTCTTAACTTACGCCTGCAAGAGCTGTTGGGGGGCTGGCCTCTGGCAGGGCTTGATATCTGACTGGTTGCGGCGCTTACGGTCTCTTAGGTAAGAACTGCGAGGAAAAGATGATGCTGCGGATTCGAATACAAGATGTCAGACATCGCATACCCGTGCGCAGTCTACTGGATCACCGATTGACTGTCAAGCAAATAAAATTTCCGGGTGCATCCAAGATTTGGGGTGGGAACAGTCTGGCGGGGAATCAATGCCAGCGGTGGCTGGAGTTGTTTACCGTCTTTGGGCAAGACGCAGTGCAAGGGCCGGGCCTGGCCGTACGGGGATGTGACGGGACTGGCGGGACGTGGTCGGGCTGGACACGTTCGAATAGGCACCTGTTACGAATACCGCCACCCGGTCGATGAGGCATGGCCTGGTTTAGGGGGGGCGTTGCGGGGGCGGA
>VXOE01000205.1 GCA_009840225.1 Caldilineaceae bacterium SB0662_bin_25
CCCCCGCCGCATCGAGTGTGTGGCAATATGACCTTGACGACCCGCTGCGACCAGGATTAACCCCCCACCCCACCCCGCGTCCTGGCAGATTCCCAGTATGTGCCGGCGCAGGCAAGGTAGGAGAGGCAACGCCCAATCAGGCCCAACCGGCACCGCGACGACCATCAAGAACCCGCTACAGAAATCCTGACAGTACCTTCCGCTATTCCGAATCCAGGCGAACCGCACAAAGCACACACATGCGGAACATGACTCAGTAGTTACGGACGATCTATGCACAGCCACCAGCTCGGTGTTCATCTGATGGTGTGGAGTGGTAGGATCACCGCCGACGAGATGGCCCTTTTCCCGCTCATCAGCGCAATGGGTTACAACGGCGTTGAACTTCCCATCTTCGATCCGGCAACCCTTGACTTGCCCGCTATCCGCCAGGCCTGCCTGGACAGTGGTTTGGCCTGCACCGCCTCCACAGCCATGAGCCCGGGACTCAGTCTTATCGATGACGACCGCCGCACACAGGGGGTGGCTTGGCTGCAAAACGTCGTGCGCACCGCCTCAGCCCTTGGCGCCGGTCTCCTTTGCGGACCCATGGCCGTGCCTGTCGGCGAACTGCGGGGACGGGGATTTACCGATCAGGAATTTGACAACTGCGTCCGCTCTCTGCAGGAGGTCGGCGCCGTTGCCGCTGCTGAGGGCGTCACGCTCGCGCTCGAGCCGCTGAACCGCTTCGAGACCTTCATGCTCAACACGGTTCAGGATGGCGTCCGCCTGATGAATGCCGTCGATCAGCCTTCCGTCGGCCTGCTGCTCGACACCTTCCACATGCACATCGAGGAAAAATCTACCCCGGACGCCATCCGCCGCGCCGGTATGCACATTAAACATTTCCATTGCAGCGAAAACGATCGCGGTGCCGTCGGTAGCGGACAGGTGGATTGGGCCGGGACATTTCAGGCGTTGGCAGATGTCCAATACGATGGCTGGCTGGTGGTGGAGTCCTTCAACGCCGTCATCCCGGAACTGGCAGGCGCAACATGCATTTGGCGTCCCTTGGCCGAAAGCCCTGACGCGCTCGCCAAAGAGAGCCTCTCTTTCCTCAACAGCCAATATAGTGCCTGAAACGTAGAGTGCGACATGCGCATCTCACGTTTCATGCTCAAAAGTCCTATTACCGAGATCTGATAAAATGTTCTCCCTCGATGTCCATTGCCACTTCTTTCCCAAAGCCTTCTTGGACGCGGCCCGTGGTCCGAACACCCTCCAATCCAAGATCGAACGGAGAGCTGATGGCCGCGAGCATCTGGTTTGCCCCGGCAACTTTGATCACCCGCTGACGCCGGATTTCTACGCCGCCGGGCAAATGCTGGCTGATATGGACGGCGCCCAAATCTCAATGGCTGCCATCTCCTCCGCGCCCCCCACGCTTTCTTACTGGGCAGAGGCCGGCGCCGCCGCGGAACTGGCATCGCGCCTGAATGAGAGCATCGCTGAACGCGTGGCCGAATATCCCGACCGGTTCTTGGGGCTGGCGACCGTTCCGCTGCAGGACATTGCCGCCTCCGTCGCTGAAGCAAAACGCGCGGTCAATGAACTCGGGTTGCATGGCTTTCAGATCGGCTCCAATGTAGGTGGAAAAAATCTGAACCATCCTGACTATTTCCCACTCTTCGAGACGATTGCCAAACTGGACGTGCCCCTATTCGTCCACCCCTATATCCCTGCGGGGGAGGAGCGAATGCAGGACTACTACCTGCACAATCTGCTGGGTATGGTGGCCGAGACCGGCCTGGCCATTGCATCCGTAATCTACGGCGGCATCCTGGATCGATGGCCGGATCTGAAAATCATCTTTGCCCACGCCGGCGGCGTCTTTCCTTATGTTGTAGGGCGTATGGATCACGGCTACAAGGTGCGCTCCCAGGAGTGTGCCGCCGCCATTCCCCATCCACCCAGCCACTATCTGAGGCAGGTCTACTTCGACTGCATGTCCTTTCACCCTTTGGCCTTGCGCTATCTGGTGGATATGGTCGGCGCCGATCATGTCTTGATCGGCAGCGATTATCCCTTCGATATGGGGCCTATCGGCGGCCCTGTCGCCGAGGTGCTGGCCAATCCCCATCTGTCAGACGAGGAGAAAGAGCAGATCTGCGGCAAGACCGCGGCAACGCTCTTTGGGTTGACGAACCATCAACAAAAGATTCCCGATTGAGAGAGTGAAATGCCCGCTATGAAACGGTATGAATTTGGAGTCGTTACCGATGAGATCGATCAGGACTTCGCGCGTGCCTGTTCAATCGCCCGCCAAGAGGGTATGTCCTACGTGGAGTTGCACAACCTGTGGGGCAAGCCGGTCCACGAGCTGACCGACACGGAGTTGGATCGGGCACTGCAGCTCACCGCCGAGAACGGCCTGCGCGCCCATCTGGTCTGTGGGATGTTTTTCCGGCCCTTCCATCTGGCCGGTATCTCCCTGGACGAGATGGAGAGCCATCCTCTTTTTCAAGAGCATATGGACCGGCTGGAGCGCTTCATCGCCATTGCGCATAAATTCCAGGCGCCCAACATTCGCACCTTCGGCTTCACCCGCGATGTAGGCGGCGACAACCCTTCCCCCCGCTCCCCGGACGGCGGCGGTATCGATGAGGAAACGCTGGCCAAGATCGCAAAAGGCCTCCGCATCGCCTGCCAGCGGTTACACGACGAAGGCCTGGTGCTGGCCTTGGAAAATGCCCGCTCTCTTTACGCCAATACCGGCGGCAACATGCGGCTTGTGCTCGACGCCGTGCAGATGCCCAATCTCAAAATTATCTGGGATCCGGCCAACGCCTTCGTCGCTGGCGAAGACCCGGCAACTGGCTATCAGCAGGTGAAAGGCCACATTGTCGATATTCACTGCAAGGATGCAGTTGTCCTCGACGAGGCCACCGGCCTCACCGCTTGGGCGCGCATCGGCGCCGGCGGAACCGACTGGCATGCCCATCTTACTCTGCTGCAAAACGAGCCGGTCGATACCTATACCATCGAAACGCACTGGCAGGCCAACGGGCAGGACAAGGCCGCCAGCACGCGCCAGACATTTGCCAGTCTGAAAGACCTTATCGCCGGCCTGCCACAGAGTTAAAGACAAAAGAGCGTACACCAACGATACGGCGCGAGCAGGCTTCTTCGCTGCCCTCGCGCCTTCTCTTGTCCCCCATTGCCTGCTCGGTGCCCTACCGCCCGACCTCTCCGACCGTCCCAATCGGAAAATCTGCCGGCAGCTTCTCCGTAAACCGTTCCTCGTCAAATCCGCAGCGGGGATGGCCGAAGCCGCTGAGGCTTGTCCCGTTTGCCTGCAGATCGAAAATAATGTTGTCGTCGGCGCTGGGGCTCACCCCTGCCGGAATGAAATCCAGTTGCAGTGCATCGCGCACCTTCCAGGCGACGATATGGTCGGCGCACGGGGTGTCTCCGCTGATACCAATCGCTCCCACCAGGCTGCCGCTCGCACTGTAAAGAGAAAGCCCGCCTCCTGAGCGGCTCCAGCCGCCCGCCCTCTCACCCACCAGTGGGTCCCCTGCCTGGCCGTAGTCGCTCGCAGGACCCGCGTAGGCTTTCGCAGTGTCCAGCGGAGTGCTGCCCTGCAACCCGTACAGGTTCCCGCCCGGCTGTGTCGCCGCATACAGATTGCTAGTAGAAAAGGATAGCTGCGTCAAACTGAATGCATTGGCCGAATTTGCCTTCTGTACCGAAAGGACCCGCCCGCCCGGCCATTGCGAACCCCTGTTGGCGCCGGAAAAAGCGATCGCGCAAACCATCCCGTCTCGGTCCACCACAGTCGCCCACATGTGATTTCCCAGACCGCCGTTGTTGCCGCTTGCCACAACCCTCTCCAGCGCCGCCTTTACCGCCTCATGGCTCGGCAGGCTGTCGCAACCGGTCACGAACTCCGGCTCCTGCTGGCTCACCGTCGCGCTCTCGACAAAGCGAATCGAAGGCGCGCCCTGCACAGCTACCCCTTCAAAGCGGATCACCTTGCCGCGGCCCGGTTCGCCCACGCTGGCGCCATTGATGGTCACAAACGCATTCCCGTTGATATCGAAGTCAACCGATGTGGGGAACGGCAGCCCGGTGACTACGTCCTGCGAGGTTTCCCCCTCGCCCACTCGGATCACCGCCCCGCTGTTGGGGATCGGGCCTTCGTCCGTGAAGATGCCGAAGCGAACCGCATACAGTTCGCCGTCCGGGCCGGTGCGCAAGTCAGTCAACATCGTCAGATCGGTGGCGTAGTCCTCAACGCCGCCCGTGACCGGATCGACCACGACGATCTTCGCCGAACCGGGCAGGAACGGAAAGCCCGGCAGCAGCGAAACGTAAATCCGGCCGTCCGCCCCAAAGGTGACGCCCGTCGGCACCGGGTCCGACTCCAGCGCACCCCCCCGGTACGGGTTCGGCAGCGGGCCGGGAATCCCATCAAATACGGCAATTACCTTGGCCGTCTGGCTGACTACGTCCACCTGCACAAGCGTATTCGCACCCGCCTCCGCCACGTACAACAGACCGTCTGGGCCCGCGGTCAACCCATATGGATGAGATTCCAGTACATGGCCGTCCGGGTTGAGCTCCTTTTCCAGCTTCCACAACGGTACGACCTCCAGTACTGAGCCCTGCAACACTCGCAATACTGCCGCCGTGTCCGGCAACGCCTCCTCGCTGGCTACACCTTGCCAGACCCCCGCCGTGGCGTACATTTCGTTGTTCAGGAGCGCCAGCCGAGCCCCGCCAACGATGTCGCTGCCCAGAAAAATCGAAGGCAGTGTCGCCACCAGCTGAGGCTGGCCGCCGGGTATGACGCGCATGACCCGAGACGTATTCCCATAGGTCGCCCTGATGATTTCGTTCGTATTTGGATCGAGGCCCCCCACCTCGACTTCCTCGTCGCCGCCCAGTCCTACGTCAATGACCCAAACACTGCCGTCATCGATGACCAGTACCCCCTGGGGCCCGTTCAGGCCCTCCACGATCACCGTGCCGCCGCTCTCCCGTTCCTGCGCCATCGCGCTGTCCGACGCGATCCACAGCACCGACACAACCACCACGGCCAGAATGCTGTTGACGTACAATCGACTGACTTTCAATTGACTCCTCCTCCCCGGCGCCGCGCCTTACTGGTGCAGACAACCGTGGGGCGTACATACGCATTTCGAACAGGTTTCTCCTGCAACAGCACAAGCCCGGCACAGCCCCTGCCTGGCTCCTACTCGCCCGCCAGGAAGACGATCAGCGCTTCCAGGTCTTCCTCAGGTATATGGCGATAGGACGGCATCTTGTGGGGACTCAGCGCATATCCCTCGACATAGTACTTGTCCGGCTCGATGATACTCTCGTACAGGTAGGTGTACACGTCGGTCGCGTCGCCGCCGTAGGCGGGATCCTCAAGCCGGGCAGCGGCCATTTCGACCATCTCACCGTGCGTCGGCCCGAATATGCCCCGCGTCCCCGCACTTTCCAGCTGGTGACAGACCCCGCAGTACTGCTCCCTGTACACAACCAGTCCCCGCGCCGCCAGCTCGGCCCGCTCCGCTTCGGGAAGGCTGCTCAAATCCGACGCGCTTCGGACGCCGTTTCCCTCAACCTGGCGAAACATCAGCGCCACGTGCAGTATCCACGAGATGCGCAAAACATCTCCGGACTGTAGCGCCCGCTCGCTGAACTCGCCGTTGACCTCCTTCAGCGCCTCTATGTCGATACCCGTGTCTTCCGCAACGCTCTCCCATGTATCTCCGGGCTGAACGGCATACGTTCCCAACTCGTTGGCCGTGGTCTGTGCCCGCTCCCTCTCTTCTCTCCCCGCAACATACGAAGAGGCAAGAACGGGCGGCCCGCCGGCCCATCCGCGCGCTGCCCCCACGTTGCGCACCTCGACCGGCAGATGCCGGATCGCTATCTCGTCGCCGGCCTGAATCTCAACGCCCCGCAATGCCCACAAGCCGAAATTGTCCAGCAGCAGGTCAAGATAGCTGACCGAATACCTGCCGGCTATCCTCTCCCACGTATCTCCCGCCTGCACTTCGTACACCTCGGGCTGCACCGCGGCATCCGCGCCGAGACCGGGAATGGCAAGCTGGTCGCCCGCTCGAATCGCCTCCCCCCGCAGCACCCACAGCTCCGGATTGGCCTCCTTCAACTGTCCGACCGCCATTTCGAATCTCCCGGCGATCACAGACCACTGCTCCCCCATCCTCGCCGTGTAGACGTAATCCAGGCCGCTGTCGACCGTGTACGGCCGCACAAGTCCCGCGTCCGCAACCGGCGCCGCCGCGTCGCCCCGCCCCTGCACACTCGACTGGGTCGAACCCGTCACTGCCTGTCTCGCGCTGTCCGGCGTCGCCTCCGGTGTCGCTGTAGCTGCGCTCTCTTCGCCCCCTTGCTGCGCCAGCGCAACTGCCTGATCTGCAATCGAACTATCGCGGGACAAGTGGTACACCATGAAGCCTGCTACCACCAACGCGCCCAGCAGCACCCCGCGCGACAACAGACCCGCGCGCCTGCCTGCACCGCGAAGACGGCCATACCATCCAGGTTTTCTGTCCGACCCTCTCATCTCTCAGCTTCTGCTTACGTTTCGAAGAGATAAAAATAAGAGAGGAATTAGAGATTCGTTCTCTCTATCAACTCCTCTCTCGCTTCAATCCTGCTACGCTATAACTATTCTATCCACTCCCCCGCGAAAACGAAAGAAGCGATTTTCATCCGTATTCGCTTCTGGGGATGAACTACCGGCTACTTCCTATCTGGAGTCGCCTTCTGCACTGTCCGAGTCGCCCCCCTGCGGCAACGCATCGTTTTCACCAAATACAGGCAGACTCAACGGGTCTCCGTCAACGCCAATCGTCCAGGCGGCAATCCAGCCCGTATAATCGCCGGTTGTAGCAACATACCAACTGCCGTTCTCCAACCGGCCAATGACTAGATACGTCTGGTCGTTCGTGAGCAGCTTCAATACAGGTGCTGAAACATCTGGCCGCCCACGCAAATTGACCGACGGATGCAGCAGTGCCCCGGTCAACCCCGAATACGTACCCGTGCCCGCGGTGTCAAAGTCGCTCTCCAGGGGCTCGTACGAACTGATAAACGCCAGAGCAGTCGCCGTCGCCCCCGCAGAGACGGGCTCCCCGCGGTTCGCCGGAAACAGGACCGCGCCGATGATCGCAACGATGAGCCCGCCAATGATCAGAAACGGCCAGCCCTTCCACCCCTGGGGAATATGCTGCGAGGTCGGTGTATAAGCCGGACCCTGGTAGGTAGGGCCTGCCAGTCGCGGCGGTCGCTGTACATCCGCCCGTTCGAAATTCGCAAAAATAACCGCCAGCTCAGGCTCGTATCTGGGGTCTACGCGCCACTCATTCAGCCTGGCATTGTACGTGCGCCCCGTCTCCGGAATCGCCGTACTCACCGCTTCGTGTATCGCCGTGAAATCCTGCGCCCAGCCCACCCGAATATAGATCGATCCGTTCTCCAGCCGCTGGTACGAAAGCCACGCGTCCGGCGGTTCGATTCGCTTGCGGGCAACCTCTAGCTCCTCCTCAGTCAGGGGAACCTGCCGCGCTTCCTTCAACGCCTCGTCGTGCGTCCAGCGCTTCAGAGGGTTGGAGAGAAGCCGGTACGCCTCATCGATCTTCGCCAGAATCGGGTCCGACGGTTCCGGCCCCGCGATCAGGGCAGCGTCGTCCAGATACTCCCCCGTATGCAGGCGCACCTGGCGCCTGTAGGCCGCGTCTAGCACCTCCTGCGAAGCGTTGGGCTGAACACCCAATATCTGATAGTAGCTTTCCAGCGATCTGTTTTCCACCATCCGTGGCCCGTACCGGCAACGAGGAGGCTGCCCCGACCACCGGTTCCATCTGCCGCCCCCCGGCTGCGGCCCGGAAAGAAGAAAGCAAAATCAGGATCTGCTCCTGCCGCCGGCGCCCTCCTGCCCTTCGCGCCTGCGATCCCTATCGCCTGACGTCGTCCGAATAGCCGCCGCCTTCCGCCAGCGCGGCCACCTCCTCCCTCTCAAACAGCCCCATGTCACCGGGGATCGTATACTTCATCGCCGCCGCCGCCGCGCCCCACCTTAGTGCGTCGGCCAGCCACGACTCTCCCCCGTGATGAAGGTAACGGTAGAGAACGCCCGCCGTGAAAGCATCTCCTGCGCCGATGCGCCCGATCGTTCCTCCCCCCGGAAAGATTGGCTGGCGGATTGGCGCCTGCCCCGGCACTGCCGCATTCGAACCGTCGGCGCCCAACGTCAGAATGACAGTCGCCTGCGGGAACTGCTCCCTCAACGCGGCCAGCGCCTCCTCCGGCGTGATCTCTTCCGGCAGACCGTAGTGCATCTGCGCATCTCGAATCGGCGAAAATACGATGTCCGCCTTCTCGGCAAAGGGATGACAACCCCTGCGCGACGCCTCCGGAGTCCACAGCATGGACCGGTAGTTGAAATCGAAGCTCACGCTCCAGCCGGCCGCCTGCGCAAGCTCCAATGCCCGCCAGGCCGTCGCCGCCGAGCTGTCGCTGATCGCAAGCGTGATCCCCGTCAGATGCAGATGCCGCCCGCCCGTCTCGCAGAAAAGCGCCTCCGGCAGTTCATCCGCTGTCATGCGGCTCGCCGCCGAATCGGCCCGGTCGTAGATGATCGAAGTAGCCCGCGCGCCGTCGCCGAACTCCACAAAAAAAGTCCCCAACCGCTCGCCCTCAGCCCAGACCACGTGCGACGTGTCCACCCCGTGTCCCATCAGCGTGCGCGCGATCCGCCGTCCCAACGCATTCTCCGGCAGGCGTGAAATCCACGTCGTCCGCACACCCAGCCGCGCCAGCGCCACCGCCGTGTTCGATTCAGTTCCCCCCGCCTCCAGCTCAAAGTAAGCGGCCTGCTCAATGCGCATCTGGCCCGGCGGCGCCATGCGCAGCAGCGTCTCGCCCAGAGTGACTACCTCAAACCCGCTCATTTCTCCGCCCGCGCCTCCCCTACAGCTGCCACAAACCTGCCAGCCTGCTCCGTTATCGCCTGCCAGTTGCCGCCAGCCACCCACTCCCTGCGCACCAGCGCACTGCCGACCCCCACCGCCACCGCGCCCGCCCGCACAAAGCTGCCCGCGTTCTCCAGGTCAACCCCGCCCGTCGGCATCAACTTCAAATGCGGCAGCGGTGCCAGTATGTCCTGGAAGTACCCCGGCCCGAGCTTGGTCGCCGGAAAGACCTTCACCACCGCCGCGCCTGCCATCCATGCCGTCTGCGCCTCCGTCGGCGTGAACGCCCCCGGCATCACCGGCACACCGAGCCCGGCGCAATAGCTCACCGTGGGCAGGTCCAGCGTCGGCGCCACCACAAACTGCGCGCCCCTTGCGACCGCCTCCGCCACCATCTTCCGGTCCAGCACCGACCCCATGCCCAGCGCCGCCTCGCCTTGTTCGAATGCCGGTACGCGTTCCCGCAGCAGCGTCAGCGCGTCCAGCGCCCCCGGGCTCGTCATCGTCAGCTCAAACGCCGTCACCCCTCCGTCCAGCAGCGCCCGCGCCAGCCCAACGGCCCCCGCCAGGTCCGGCAGCCGCACCACCGGTACCACCCCGCCCTTCTCGATCAACTGTACAGTTCTACTGGGAGTATCCATGCCAGGATTCAGATTCGCTCACAGTATCTACCAATTTCGAATTTCATTATAGTGTACAACATATCATCAACAAACGGAGTGGGGAAAGGGGCAGGTGCAGTAATGTGGAGATAGGACTGTGATGGGCGCGTCGCCTACTGGTCAGAGCATGCCCGTGTTCTGGCTCGGCATCCTCTTGACTCTCGTGTCTGCCGTGAACCTTGGCGTTTTGCCCGCCGCCTTGGACGCGATATCTTAACCTCGCTGGCTTCCTGCACAAGGATCTCTCTCAGCGTCGGCCCGATAGCCGTACTCATCTCAGTGCTGATCGGAACCGTGCTGGGTGTCCTGAGCGGCTACAACGGCGGCATGTTCGACGATATCGTAAACTGGTTCGTCAATGTGCAGCTTGCCTTCCCATTCATGCTGCTGGCCATCTCTGTGATCGCTGTACTGGGCCCCAGCCTCGTGAACATCATCATCCTCCTCGCAATTGGAGGTTGGCCGGCCTGTGTCGGGGCTGTCCGCTCCAAAGTGTTCGTTCTACGAGAGGTGGAATATGTCGAGGCGGTCAAGGCGGTCGGGGCAGGCGATGCGCGCATCATGTTCAGGCACAGCTTCCCCTTTTCGGCGTCGCGCCCTCCAGGCGCGAATCGCCATGCACATAGGAGAGCTCTCGCCGTGCATGCAACTGTACAAGCACAGGAGGCGCGCAAGTGACCCGATTGCGCATCGCCCAATCGCAAGTGAACCTGCTCCAGCCGGAATTCACCACCGACCAGCCCGACCTGCAGACCATCCTCGCACTGGTGTACGAACCGCTCATGCACTGGCGCGGTCGACGCGTCATGCCCGGCCTGATCGCCTCTTACAAGGTCCGAAACGACGGGCGCCTATGGCTGCTTACGATGCGCGACGATGCCCGCTTCCACGATGGCTCGCCCTGCACCAGTGAGCACGTCGCGCAAAGTCTGGAACGCATGCGCGGCGCAGGCGGCTCATTTGGAATGGGCGGCGTCTATTCTCCCTACTTTGAACCACTGAGCTTTGAGCCAGTAGGCAAAACACAGCTGCGGGTCCAAAGCTCCTCGCCAACTGGGGATCTGGCCGACATCTTCGCCGCAGTCTATGTCGGGAAGCAGACCGGAACCGCCGACCCGCCACTGGGCACCGGTCCCTTCAGGCTCGAAGAGTACGTGGAGGGCGAACTGCTCCGGCTGTCAAACGTGGACTCACCAGATCATGATTCGCAGTTCTCTGAACTGATCATTTCGCAGATGGAGTCCGCATCAGATCGGCACGACGCCCTGCTGAGCGACCAGGTAGATCTGGCCACAGGACTCGAAATGCTGCCGTCCATTCCTCAAAACGACGGACTGACTTGGCGCAAGACCACAAACACACTGTCCGTGACCGCCTTTCTCAACGGCTATGAAATCCCTTTTTCCCAGCCGCAAGCCCGTCTGGCCATCAATCTGGCGGTTGACCTAGACGAAATCATCGCCAATGTCTGGCCCGGACTTGCCGAACCTGCCGCGACCGTCGTCAGCCCGTTTCACTTCGGGTTCTCCGACGCGTTGCATCCGCACGGCTACGATCCCGAGCGCGCCCAAAAGCTGTTTGACGCCTGTGACATGCCGGACGAGCTGCTCCTGCGCACCCCTCTCGTCATCCCCGATCGCGCACCCCAAGTGGCGGCGCTGATCAAAGAGCAACTCGCCCGCATCGGCATCCCTGTCCGCATTGAAGAAGAGACCGACCGCCCCAAATACGCCATGGACACCAGCCAAAAGCGCATCGGCCATATCGCCCTGTTCGATTCCAGCCCGCTAAGCACCTACCGCGTGCTGCAGGAGAAGATCTCCAGCCAGACACAGGGACTCTGGTGGCAAGGCGTTGAGGACAACGAGGCCGACCGGCTGATCGATGCCGCCCACCTGACTGTTGACAACGACAAAAGGAGCGAAGCCTACAGCCGCTGTCTGTCCTGGCTGCACCACAACCCGCACTGGCTGTACCTGTACCATCCGGTAAAGCTCTTTGCCCATCGACCGGAACTCTCCGGCATTGACATGGACCACGCCGGCCTGTTGAGACTCGGTCCCGCGCCAGGTCACACCGCCTGACCTGGACTGGCAACGCAATAGGTTTACCCGACTACCCTACCCTGTACTGCTTCAGCAGCTCGTAATTCGGCGTAATCCCCAACCCCGGACGGTCCGGCGCGTCCACATTACCGTCCGCGTCCAGCTTCATCGTCTCCTCGAAAATCTGCATCCGCAGCGGGTCCACCGTCTCCCGGTAAAACTCCAGGATCAACCCGTTATTGATGGCGCACACAAGGTGGACGTGCACCTCCTGCGCCCCGTGCGGAGCGATCACCAGGTCCTCCGCCGACGTCAGCGCCGCCACCTGCATAAACTCCGTGATGCCCCCCAGAATCTGCGCGTCCGCATTGATGATCGCCGCCCCCTCACGCTCGATCAGGTCCCGGAATCCATACCGCGTGTACTCATTCTCACCCGTGGCGATCGGAACCGTCGTCGACCGTGCCACCCGCGCGTGCCCCCTGTAGTCGTCCGGCGCCACCGGCTCCTCGAACCAGAACGGCTCATACTTCTCCATCTTGCGCGCCATCTCGATCGCCTCGTGCGCCTTGTACGCGTTGTTGGCGTCAACCAGCAGCTTTACATCCGGCCCGATCGTCTCCCGCACCACCCGCACACGTTCCACGTCCTCGTTGATCGGCACCCCGCCGACCTTCATCTTGATCGCCTTCGCCCCCAGCGTCAGATTCTCCTCCATCTCCTCCGCCAGTTCCCGCAACCCCTTCCCCTCCTCATAGTAACCGCCCGCAATGTATGCCGGAATGCTATCCCGGTACCCCCCCAGCAGCTGGTAAACAGGCCGCCCCACCGCCTTCCCAATCAGGTCCCACAGTGCAATGTCAATCGCGCTGATCACCCGCGTCGACAGCCCCCGCCGCCCCACCAGTTTCGGCAGCCACATATCCTCCCAGATGCGCCGGTAGTTGAACGGGTTCTCCCCCACCACAACCGGCTTGAAGTAGTCAATCAGCGTCGTCGTCAGATCGCTCCCCTGCCCCGCCGCCCGGGCCCCCCCCCCGCCCGGGGGGTTGTCACGTACGCCCGGGCCGCCCGGGGTTCCCGGGGGGGGGGGGGGGGGGGCGGG
>VXOE01000357.1 GCA_009840225.1 Caldilineaceae bacterium SB0662_bin_25
TTTTTTAATAAAAAAAAAAATCACCCCTCCCAACCCTCCACCCCCGTGGCGTGGGGGGGGCGCCCCCTGCTCGCGCGCCGCGGGGGGGGGGGCCCCCCCCCCCCCCCAACGCCCCCCCCCCAACAACATGCCTCATCGACCGGGTGTCGATATTCGTAACAGGTGCCTAATCGACGGTGTCCAGCCAGACCACGTCCCGCCTGTCCCATCAGATCCCCGTACGTGCCTGCCCTCGCACCCGCCCCAACTGACGGATTCCACCGTACAGCCAGGCCTGGCGCCTGCACTGCGTCTCGCCCAAAGACGGTAAACAACGCCAGCCGCCGCTGGCACTGAATCCTCGCCAGACTGTTCCCACCCCAAATCTGGGATCCGCCAGAAAATTTTATCTCCTTGACAACTCGGTGTGAAATAACTACCATAGCAGATGCTTTAACTTCGGGCAGGTCTGGTTCCGTGTTTACAACCCCAAAGGAGAGTAAAAGTGAAACCACAACTGCGTGTCTGGGCACTTGCCGCCATCTTCGTCCTGCTGCTTCCCATGTTCGCTGCCTGTGGCGGTGCAGAGCCGGCAGCGGAAGAAGCACCCGTCGAGGCGGCCGAACCGGAAACGGCAGCCGAGGCCGAGAGCACGGAGGCCGAGTCGTCTTCCGCCTATAACGAAGCCCCCATGCTGGCCGAAATGGTCGCCAACGGCGAGCTGCCGCCCGTCGATGAGCGGCTCCCGGCAGAGCCGCAGGTGATTGAACCCGAGGACCGGATCGGCACCTACGGAGGCACCCTGCGCTTCGGAGAAGTCAACCCAATCAATCTGTGGAGCTTCGCCACCCTGCGCATGAATGGGCTCTTCAGGTATGACTTCTCCAACACCCAGGTCTTCATGGACATCGCCAAAGACTACTACTTCTCCGATGACTACAAAACCCTGACCATCGAACTGCGTGAGGGCCATAAGTGGTCGGATGGCGAGCCGTTCACGACCGACGACATCATGTTCGCCTGGGAAGATGTCGCAATGAATGAAGACCTCTCCCCGGCCGGGCCGCGGTCGATCTGGCGCGCCGGAGGTGAACCGGCAGTCTTCACCAAAATCAGTGACACGGTGGTTGAAATCAGCTTCAGCGTGCCCTACCCGATCATCATGAACTACCTGGGTCGCACGGGCGTGGCCACCGACAACAACGTCATCATGCCCAAGCACTGGCTGAAGCAGTGGCACATCGACTACAACCCCGATGCCCAGAAGCTGGCTGAGGAAGAGGGATTTGAGACCTGGATGCAGGCCTTCAACTTCCACAACAGACCTCCGAATAACTTCCGCATCGACGGTCCTACCCTCTGGGCCTGGAAGAACGAAACCCTCACCAGCGACCGCGCCATCGTTGTGCGCAACCCCTACTTCCACCAGGTCGACACCGCCGGCAACCAGTTGCCCTATATCGATCGTATCGAGGCCGTGATCACCGGTGACAAAGAGGTACAGACCCTCAAGGCCAGCGCCGGCGAGTTCGACTTCGAGACCTACTATATCGATATGAAAGATATGTCGGTCTTCCAACAGGGCGCTGAACAGGGGAACTATCGCGTCGAATTCGCCCAGAACCTCTTCTCCGCCGAACTGGGCCTGATGCCCAATCGCACCGTCAAAGACCCCGTTCTGCGGGAGCTGTTCAACAACAAGGACTTCCGCATCGCCTTGTCGATCAGCATCGATCGCGAGAGCATGAACGACACCCTCTTCTTCGGTCTGGGCAGACCCTTCCCGGCCACCGTCAATCCGGGCTTGAGTTTCTTCCAAGAGGAATGGGCCACGACCCACGCCGAGTATGACCCGGAACGCGCCAACGCGCTTCTCGACTCCATCGGCCTGACCGAACGCGACAGCGCCGGATACCGGCTGCGGCCTGACGGCGAAGGCCGCCTGAGCATGCTCATCCACGTCGGTGTATCCGAAGGCCCCAAGATTGCCATGGCCGAACTGGTCCGGGACGACTGGGCCGAGGTCGGGCTTGAGGCCATCGTCGAAAATCTGGGTGAGCAGGGCGGTCTCTTCTCGCAACGCTTAGCCACCAATGACCTGCAGATTCCGACCTGGCATCTCGACAGAAACGCCCTGTTCGGCCGCTCCCTGGGTAGCAACTACGCGGTTGACCAGACCTCCTTCTGGACCGGCACGTGGAAGGACTGGTTCCGGACCAATGGCGAGGAGGGCGTGGAGCCGCCGGAGGAGATCAAGCGGCAGAGAGAGATCTTCGAGCAGTACAAACTGACCGCCGTCGGCACCGATGACTTCAACAGGCTTGGCGCCGAGTACTATGACTACTTCACCAGCGAAATCCCGATGATCGGCACCATCGGCTTTACGCCGCGACCGGTTATCATCAGCAATCGCCTCCACAATGTGCCGTTGGAGGGCGCCGCCTGGATTTCGGACAACAACTTCTATGCCCCGTTCATGCCTTCACAGTGGTTTATCGAAGAATAGGGCATAACGAATAGAACAGTGCAACACCCTGTATTCGCGCTTGGCGAATACAGGGTGTTCCTACTATTCGTCTGAACAACCGCGGAATCGCTCGAGCAACGGGGTGGGAAACGGCCCCCTTTTCAAATCTGCCACTCTTCGTTAGTATTCAAGTCCAGCCAGGAAAACGGCTAAAGAGCCGCCACAAACTGATTCGTCTGCGACGGTGAAGGCCCGCCGCACCGATGGATAAGGCGTACCTGCTCCGGATCGATGCGCGTCACCGCCTCTTCCAGCAGACAGCCATACCCGATAGCGCTCCTTTATGGTCAGCGTATTGCACCGTTTAATTCTTAACAGCAGGCAAAGAAAGGAGAGGCCGGGAACGCCCTGAGTTTCGCCCGCGCCGATGTCAAGATGACGCAACCGAAGAGGAAGGTAACAAAACCGGTACGCTTGGGTCTGATTGGATGCGGCGGTATCGTGCGCATCAACCATATCTCCGTTTATCTCGCCCTGCCGGACTCAGTCGACGTCGTTGCGGTCGCCGACCCCGTCCCCGACAACCTTGAGTATGCCGGCAATACGCTTGAGGTGCCGCTGGCCCAAAGATATGCCGACTATCGCGACATGCTCGCCAAGGCCGAAATCGACGCCGTGTCCATCGCCACACCGCACGCCATGCACGCCGAACACGCCATTCAGGCTGCCGAGGCCGGCGTCGCCGTCATCTCTGAGAAACCCATGGCGACTTCGCTGGAAGAGGCCGACGCCATACTGGAAGCGGTCAACCGCAACGGTGTCCCCTATGCCATCATGCACAACCTGCTTTTTTCCTTGCCAATGCAGGAAGCGCTGAGTCAACTGCGAACGGGGAAGTTGGGGAAGCCGATTTTGGGTCGTGGTCAATGCATGGGGATGAAACCGGCTGACTTTGGCAGCGACCATGCCAATCCCGCCATGGCTTGGCGCGCCCAAAAGGCCGTGGGCGGCGGTTGCATCAGCGATACCGCCTATCATGAGATCTACTCGGTCGAAGCGCTCATGGGTTCTCCCGTCCGCTATGTCGAAGCCAGGGTGAAAACAATGCGTTTCGATATCGACGTCGACGATCTCGCCATACTCCTGTTTGAACATGAGGACGGCGCCGTGTCCACAGTGTCGGCGTCATGGTGTTCGCCGGCGATCACTGCTGAACGGGGCCGCTGGTGCGAAGTGCATACCACCAATGGATCGATCCGCGTGTTTCACCGCGACGAGGAGCCGTTCTGGCGCTACGGCGGCGAGGAAGAAGGCTGGAGTTCTCTCGAAATACCCGAACCGGTGGTGAAAGAGAACCCCGGCGTTGGCGGTCACTTCGGCTGCTATGCCGCCACATTTGAGGCGCTCGCCAGCGGCTCCGAGATGCCGGTGAACGGCGAAAAGGCGCGGCACAATCTGGCCATCATCGAAGCGGCGCGTCGAGCAACCGCCGAACGGCGCGCGATAGGAGTGGAGTAACCATGCGACCCTACGTGGACGTACACTGTCATGTCGGCACGACCATCACCTACGACCCTGCCGTCGGCCAGACCACTGGCCGCTGCCTGGCCCGCATGGCCTCCGCCGGCGTCGTCGCCGCGGTGATAGGGCCGACCGCCGTCGGTTCGTCGCAGATCCGGGGCATTCTGGACACAAAGGACCAGAACGGGATCATCGTCCGCGCCTGTCAGCAGTTTCCCGATCGCTTTCCCATCGGCCTCGCTCTGATCGAGCTGCGCCACGGCCAGGTCGGGGCCGACGCCCTCGAAGAGACACTCGTCGAAGGCGGTCTCCAGGGCATTATGTGGCATCCCGCCGGCATGACCTTCGAAAGACAGCTCTATCCTTTTCTCGAAGTCGCCTCACTCAAAGGTGGGCTCTGCCTTCTGCATGAGAGCGCGGACCGCACCGCGGCCTATGCACGCCGCTTCCCCAACCTGACCTTCATCGTCCATGCCGGGACCGAAGAGGAAATGGAGCCCTGCCAGCAGCTGGATAACGTCTGGTTTGAGATCGTACAGCGCCCTAGAGGCTCAAAGTCCGACTGGGACCTGCCGCAGCTGGTCAACGAGCTCGGCAGTGAGCGCATTCTCTTTGGCAGCGACCTGCCCTACTACGACTTTCGCATCCTTCAGGCCCAGTTGGAGTCCGCAGACATCGACGAGGCCACCCGCGATCGTATCGCTTCCCAGAACGCCGTGAATCTGATCCGGAATTTTCGGCCCGACTGGGAGCTGCCCCAGGGAACCCTTGCCGCCCCGCAGAACTATACGCACGATGAGCTGTGGGCCCCCAAGGAGGCCGGAAGCGAAAGGCTGCTATAGAGGCTGATCCAGGCGCCGTAAAACGGTTCTACAAGGTGGAGAGGAAACTCCAATGAAATTCGCCCTACTCGGTCACTCAGGACACCTGGATTACTACGAGCAGATGCTGCACGATCTGCCCGACGTTGCAATCGTAGCCGTCGCCCTGGCGATTCCGGGCGAATCGCTGGACTCCTTCGCCAACGCCCCGGGCGTGACCTCTGAGACAAACAGATATACCGAGTATGAGGAGATGCTCGACAAAGAATCTCCGGACCTCGTGCAGATCTGCGTTCCACCCCAGAAGGTATCGGAATTCACCGAAATATGCCTCAAACGCGGCATCGCCGTCATGACGGAGAAGCCGCTGGCCATGGACCTGGCGAGCCTTTCCCACCTGTACGCCGTGGCCGGTGAGGCCGGGACCCCGCTCGCCGCGCTGCACGGCTATCGCAGAATGAAATGGTTTGAGGCCGCTCGCGATGCCGTCCATGCCGGCAAGATCGGAGAGCCTCTCGGCAGCTATAGCCAGATCTCCTACCGCTGGGGAGCCAGGCGGCCCGACCATTTTCGCACTCGCGAGACATTTCCCGGTATCGTGCCCTTTGTCGGCGTTCATGTCATCGACTGGCTCGTCTGGTCGCTGGGCGATGTATTTACCGAAGTTACCGGTTGGGAAACGACGGCCGCCCACCCGGACTTTCCGGGCTGCGCAAGCCAGGCCGCCGTCCTGTTGCGGATGCGTAACGGAGGAGTCTCCACCGTGATGCTCGATTTTCTGCGTCCCGCCGCCGCGCCCACCCATGGCGATGAGCGCATGATGATCTCAGGCACACAGGGCGTTGTCGAGAGTATCGCCAACGAGGAGACCGCCAAGCTGATCAGCGAACAAGCTGGGGTTTGCAACCTCGAGATTCCCGACACGCCCAACTGGTACACGGCCTTTGTCAGCTCGGTCCAGGACGGCTCTTTCGCCGGGGTTGAAGAGCTCTTTCGGATGACAGAGATTGCCCTCAAAGCCCAGCAGGCGATAGACGAAGGCAAGAGGATCTCCCTGCTGCAATCTCCGTACGAGGCGAAGAAATGATCGGCTATATCGTACAAAGACTTATCTACGCGGTGGTTACTTTCTGGTTTCTGAGCATAGTTGTATTTGTCATCATTCAACTGCCGCCCGGGGATTTTCTGACCAGCTACGTCGCCCGCCTGGAACAGGAGGGAGACATCATCGATGAGGCCGAAATCGAAGCCCTCAAACGCGAATACGGTCTTGACGCCACCCCTGTAGAGAAGTACGTTCGCTGGTTTGGACGCTTTCTGCAGGGCGAAATGGGCCGCTCTTTCGAATGGAACCAGCCCGTGGGCAGGCTGCTGAGGGAACGTCTGCCTTACACGGTTCTGCTCTCGCTGCTCACCCTCTTTTTCACCTATGTCGTTGCCGTGCCAATCGGGATCTATGTCGCCACCCGCCAGTATGGCTTCACCGACTATCTCTTTTCGGTGCTGGGCTTTGCCGGGCTCGCGACGCCCAACTTCATGCTCGCGCTCATCCTGATGTTTCTCTTTTTCAAGTACCTCGGCATCAGCGTCGGCGGCCTCTTTTCCTCCGAGTACGCCCTCGCCCCCTGGTCTCTGGGCAAAATATGGGATCTCTTCACCCACCTCTGGGTTCCTATCATCGTTATCGGCACCGCCGGCACTGCCGGAATCATTCGCGTCATGCGCGGCACCCTGCTCGATGAACTGGGCAAACAGTATGTCATCACCGCTCGCGCCAAGGGCGTTGCCGAAGGAAAATTGCTGTTCAGGTACCCGGTACGCCTGGCCATCAATCCCATCGTCAGCACGGTCGGCTGGCAGCTGCCCGGCATCGTCTCCGGCGAGACCATCGTCGCCATCGTTCTCAGCCTGCCGACCACCGGTCCTCTCCTCTTCATGGCGCTTATCAACCAGGATATGTTCTTGGCAGGCAGTATTGTGATGTTTCTGGGTATTCTGACACTGATCGGTACCTTTCTCTCTGACATTCTACTGATCGTTGTAGACCCACGCATCCGTTTTGAAGGAAAGACCTGAGATGACAACCGACGTAACAACCGGTGTTTCAAGCGGAGTCGGGATTCGGGAGGCCGGAATCACGGCCGAAGAGCGCTACTTCCTCGCCTCCCAGTGGCAGCTGATGTGGCGCAAGTTCAAAAGACATCGGTTGGCTGTAGTTTCTGTTTCCCTGCTCGGAATTCTCTATGTCCTGGCGATCACATATCAGTTCTGGGTCCCCTACGGCCGGCTGACGAAACATGAGGATTACTTAAGCGCCTCGCCCTCTCGCATCCACCTCTTCGACAGTGAAGGCCGATTCCGCGGCCCTTTTGTCTATAAGCTGGACGGTGAAATCGACTTCAATACCTTTACCCGCGTCTATACGGAAGATACCTCACAGATCTACCGCATTCGCTTCTTCCAAAAGGGAGAATCCTACCGGTTCTGGGGTCTCTTTCCAATGGACCTCCATTTCTTTCTCCCTGAGGAAGGCGGCGTGATCTTTCTGTTCGGCACCGATTCGCTGGGCCGCGATCTCTTTTCGCGGACACTCGCTGGAGCCCAGGTCAGCCTTTCCGTTGGGCTGGTGGGTGTCATGATCAGCTTTATACTGGGCTGCCTTCTTGGCGGCATCTCCGGCTACTTCGGCGGCGCCACCGACATGCTGATCCAGCGCATTATCGAGTTTGTGATCATCGTCCCCACCATACCGCTGTGGATGGCGCTCAGCGCGGCCGTGCCCGCGGGATGGTCACCGGTCAAAATCTACTTTTCCATCACCATCATTCTGTCCATTATCGGATGGGCCGGGTTGGCCCGCGTCGTGCGCGGTAAACTGCTTGAAATGCGCGAGTCGGACTTCGTGATCGCGGCCAAAGTCGCCGGTTCCACCGATATGCAGATCATCGTTGAACACCTGTTGCCGGGATTTATGAGTTATCTCATCGTCCATCTCACCCTGGCCATCCCCAACATGATCCTCGGAGAGACGGCGCTCAGCTTCCTCGGCCTGGGCATTCGTGCACCCGCGGTCAGCTGGGGCACCCTGTTGAAGGATGCCCAGAATGTCCGCAGCGTGGCTGTGCAGCCCTGGATGCTTATCCCCGGCCTGCTTGTGATCATTACGGTGCTCCTGTTTAACTTTATCGGCGATGGGCTGCGTGACGCCGCCGACCCCTACAAGTAGCAGCCATGGAACAGCAAGAGCCAGTCCTCGAACTCAGAGATCTGCACACCTTCTTTCCCCTGGAAGAGGGGTTGCTGAAAGCGGTGAACGGTGTATCGCTCACCATTCACAAGAACCGCACCCTCGGTGTTGTAGGCGAATCGGGCTGCGGCAAAAGCGTTACCGCCCAGTCGATCCTGCGCATCGTGCCTGAGTTTGCGCAGATGACCGGAGAGATTCTCCTGCACCAGAACGGCCATATCACCGATCTGGCTGCCCTCGCCCCGTCCGGAAAAGAGATCCGCGACATTCGCGGCCGCGATATCTCGATGATCTTCCAGGAGCCGATGACCGCCTTCTCACCTGTGCACACGGTCGGCGATCAGATCATGGAGGCCATCCTGGTCCACGAAGACGCGGCACGGGATGAGGCGCGCAGCCGCGCCGTTGAACTCCTCAGCCTGGTCGGCATTCCCATTCCTGAAGAACGTGTCGACGCCTATCCGCATCAGCTGTCCGGCGGCATGCGCCAGCGCGCCATGATCGCCATGGCTTTGGCCCTCAAACCCAAGCTCCTCATCGCAGATGAACCGACCACAGCGCTGGACGTGACCATCCAGGCCCAGATTCTTCGTCTGATGAAGACGCTTCAGGCCGAAATGGGCATGTCGATCATGTTCATTACCCATGATCTGGGTGTGATTGCCAATATGGCCGATGAAGTCGCCGTGATGTACCTGGGGCGGGTCGTCGAATTCGGCACTGTCAGGCAGATTTTCCGCTCGCCCCAACATCCCTATACCCAGGCCCTGTTGCGCTCCATCCCCAGGACAGGGCGCAGGGCGCGGGTCCGCCTGGACACGATCGAGGGTATTGTCCCCGTCCCCCTCGATCCGCCCGATATCTGTCCATTTGCCGAACGCTGCACGCAGTTCATCCCTGGCCGCTGCGATGAGAAGGTGCCCGATTTTCTGGAAACGGAGCCGGGGCATTCGGTACGATGTATACTCTATGAATGACAGCCATGGAATCGAACAACCTGCTCGAAGTACATAACCTCAAAAAGTATTTCCCCATCGAAAAGGGTCTGTTGCGCCGGGTGATTGGGCAGGTGCGCGCCGTCGATGATGTCAGCCTGAGCATCCCTGCCGGGCAGACCTTGGGGCTGGTCGGCGAGTCGGGGTGTGGCAAGACCACCCTCGGCCGCTGCGTAATCCGCGCCATTGAGCCGACATCAGGTCAGGTGCTGTTGCGTATCGACGACCGCCAGGCCGACATCACCGGCCTCGATGCCAAGGAGCTGCGCGCCACCCGCCGCCACATGCAGATGGTCTTTCAGGACCCCTACGCCAGCCTCGATCCGCGCAAGACCATTCTCGATATCGTCGGCGAGCCCCTCCGCGTTAACAAGCTGGCCAGGGGCGAGGACCTCGAGCAGCGCGTGCGTCAACTGGTCGATCTGGTCGGCCTCGACGTCAAGTACCTCAAGCGCTATCCCCACGCATTTAGCGGCGGTCAGCGCCAGCGCATCGGCATCGCCCGCGCCCTCAGCCTGCATCCCAGTCTCATCGTCTGTGACGAGCCCGTTTCCGCCCTCGACGTCTCGGTCCAGGCCCAGATTCTCAACCTCCTTCAGGACCTGCAGGCCGAATTCAGCCTCACCTATC
Source organism: Caldilineaceae bacterium SB0662_bin_25 (assembly GCA_009840225.1). Lineage (GTDB taxonomy): Bacteria > Chloroflexota > Anaerolineae > Caldilineales > Caldilineaceae > Bin5. Next base: position 9,661 of record VXOE01000357.1, read on the forward strand.
TCTTCATCGCCCACGATCTCAGTGTCATCCAGCATATCTCCGACCAGGTAGCCGTCATGTATGTCGGCAAGATCGTGGAGCAGGCGCAGACCGAGGAGCTCTTCCTCAACCCCAAGCACCCCTATACGGAAGCGCTCCTGTCCGCAATCCCCCAACCCGACCCGGACTCCCTGCTGGATGAAATCATGCTTGAGGGTGAAGTGCCCAGCCCGGCCAACCCGCCTCCCGGCTGCTACTTTCACCCCCGTTGCAATTACGCCCAGCAGATCTGCCAGGAGGACATACCGCCTCTCCTGGAAGTCGGCCCCGACCACTACGCCGCCTGCCATTTCGCCCAGGAGCTGACGCTTCACGGTGTGGGAGACTTGGAAGAGGAAAGCCGGTGGTGAATCCTCCGCCTGGTTCCGGCTTCTGCGCAGGTGTCGAGACACGTGCCCAGGCGATGGGAGCGCGGCTGTGGCGCTGATCCGGGGAGTGGATTAAACGTATGGACGCGCTTCTCTTCTGGACAGCGCTGTGGATTGCCGGCGTGGGACTGTTTGTGTACCTGATGATCAAGCTGGTGCGCCGGTTGGCAGTACGTTTCAGCCAGGGAGTCGAAGCCAACGTCCGCGCCGCAGAGTCGATCGTCAACGACGAGCGCGTTCCCGAAGCCTGGGCCGCGCCCTACCGCCAGCAGATCGAAAAACTCCGTCGCAACCTCGGGACTGAAGCCGAGATCGAACGCGCCGGCCGCCGCGGCCACAAAGACTGCCTGCACCGCCTCGACCAGCTCGCGCAATATTTTGAGAAAAGCGACCTGGTCGACAGCGCAGAATCACGCCATGTCCTCCTGAAAGGCCTCCAACGCCAGCGCGCACGCTGGGTCGCCGGCGGATGGCAGTACCTGCTCGAAAAAGATGATGATCGCTAGGTTCGTTGACTTTCGTCAGAACAGCGACTTCCGGGTGCAAAGTGCGGCTGATCATCGAAGGGCGGCGCAGTCAAACAAAGAAAATCCAATACGCCTCTGGTGTTCTCCGCGTCCCTCCACATCCTCCCCGGACAAAAAAGGTGTTCTTCGCGGCCCTTCGCGTGATTTCGCGGATAAAGAGGTGTTCTTCGTGGTCCTTAGCAGCCCTTCGCGTGACTTCGCGGATCGATCGGTCCCCCCTACGCCAAGCCACCTACTCCGGCATCGTCCGCAATATCAGCGGCTCCAGGAACTGCACACTCTTGATGATCCCTTCCGCTGCACTCATCACTGGGTCTTCGTGTTCGATGCTCAGCGCCCCATCGTAACCGGCCACCCGCAGCGCGCTGACAAAATCGCGCCACCATCCTTCCCCATGACCGTAACCCAGCGTGCGGTACGCCCACGCGCGCTCGGCGACCAGCTCCATCGGCCGCATGTCGAGGCCGCCGTTCAGAGCCATTTCAGTAGGGTCAATGCGCGTGTCCTTCGCGTGGACGTGGAAAATGAACCCCTCTCCCAGCGCCGGGATGACGATGAGCGGATCCATACCCTGGTAAAAGAAGTGGCTCGGATCGAGGTTGACGCCCACGCTCGGCCCGGCAATCTCACGCAGCCGCAGCATAGTGCGCGTGTTATACGCCGACTGGCCTGGGTGCAGTTCGATCGCCACCCTGACCCCGTGATCGGCAGCGAACCGGCCCGCCTTCTCCCAGAAAGGCGTGATCACTTCATCCCATTGCCAGCGCTCCAGCTCAGCGTATTCCGGCTGCTGCGGGTGCGTGGGCCAGTTTGGATAATGTGTCCCACTCGGGTCGCCAGGGCAGCCGCTCATCGTCACGATGGTATCCAGGCCCAGTCTATGCGCCAGTTCTACCGTCTTGAAGAAGACATCCTGCGATGCCTGGCCGCGCGCCGGGTGCGGGTCGAGCAGGTTGCCGTTGCAGTTGAGAGCGCTCAGCATCAAACCGCGACCTTCTATGGCGGAACTGAAGGCTGTGCGCGCCCCCTCGCTGTCCAGCAGTTCATCCAGGTTGCAATGCGCAGCCGGTGAGAAATTGCCCGTCCCGATTTCCACAGCTTCGATCCCCTGCTCGACAACCCAATCAAGCGCCTCGGGGAAGGAAGTTGTCAGGCTATCTGTGAACAGTCCGATTTTCAAAGCATCCTCCTCTCTGTTGGACTCAGGACGCGCAGCCCACGCCGCGCCCTCCGGTCACATCACTCCTTCTCGTACCAGCCCGACCCGAATATCAGCCCGTCGTGGCGCACCATCCATGTGTCCTTACGCGCCTCGTTGCCCGTTTCCGGGTTAATGGCAAGGTAGCTGATCCATTTTCCTTCTGCAGGCGCGCTCAGCATCTCGTCCCCAAAAAAGTAGCCGGTCGAATCCACGCGCAGCGCCGGGTCCCGCCCTCTTATATCGTCGTTGAAGTGCGCGATCGTGTACCCATCTTCGCCGATAATGACGACGTACCATTGACCATCCACGTTCTCGGGCGAGTTGTAATGTTCGATTGCGGCCTGGCGGCCTTCCTGATTATAAAAGCGGATGGCATCCTGCACGAGCGCCTGGGTGTACGCTGCCGGTTCGTTCTTGGTGGGAATGGCAACGCAACCGGCGACGAGAAGCGCGAACACGAGAAAGAGAAATAGGGGGACAGAACGATTCATGATTTTCTCCATTGCGTTAAAGGTAACTATGGCACATCTACCATAGCCGACATTCATGCATCCTTCCGTGCAAGATTTCCCTGACACGGTTCAGGACAATTGCATCGTATTGGGTCAAAGCCCAAAGCCTTGGGAGGCTGCCTGATCTGTAGGGGCACCCCTTGTGGGTGCCCTCTCCTGCGCGCCCCTGCATGAAAAATGCGCGCAGAGATGCGTAGCCTGAAACTGACAACGCGGTCCGGAGAGCGCCGTCTAAACCGCGTCCCTTCCACCCGCATCACTCCTTCATGACTCAACATGGCGAAAGATGTTTCTCTCTTCTCACTTCTCTTTACTCTCTCCTAGCTTTTGGGCGGTCGGGCCTATTCGGCCCTCCCTTGTGCGGGGGCTCCGCCCCCG
>VXOE01000083.1 GCA_009840225.1 Caldilineaceae bacterium SB0662_bin_25
CCGGGGGGGGGGGGGCCCCCCCCCCCCCCCACGCCCCCCCCAACAACATCCGTCGTCGACCTGGTTTCGAAATTCGTAGCAGGTCCCCAATCGAAAGTGTCCTGCCAGACCACGTCCCGCCAGTCCCCCGCAGACAACACTGCGACACTCCCTCCTCGCCCGCCTGCCTGCCCTGCGTTTCACCAAAAGCCCGAAAACGAATTCCGCCACCGCTGGCATCGATTCCCCGCCAGACTGTTCCCACCCCAAAACAGGGATGCATCCCTGTCCTCTGGGTGCATCCCGTTCCGTTGTCTCCCTGCAGCCCGCCCTCTCATCCCGCGCAGAATCCTTCATCCAACAGACACCAACCGGTCGCCTGCCATCCTGAAAATCCCTTTCAATCCTGAAAATCCTGATTCAGACAACGACCACCCCAATACTGGGATGCACCCGCTATTTTTCACTACCTTGACAACTCTTGAACGCCTACACTACAATTGTCCCCAGCCTTCACTACTGCAGATTCTTGCTTCGACAAAGCTGAACCTTCTCGTTTCCTTACCGCACTATCACTTTCCACTATCAGCCCAATAGGAGCAGCAAGAATGTCAATGCAACAAAAAGTGACTCGCCGCGATCTCCTGCGCACAGCCGGCCTGGGGGCCGCCGGCCTCGCACTCGCCGCCTGCGCCGCCCCCGTAGCCCCCGCCGGAGGTGACTCTGCCGCCGAATCCGCAGCAGCACCCGCCCAGGAGCCCGTCAACGTCACCCTGATCTCCTGGTGGAACCATCCCTTCCGCGACCTCTTGCCCGCCTTCAACGATCTCCACCCCGATATCCAGGTCGAATTCATCGACTCAGGCACGGGGTACAGTGAGAAGGTCATGACCGCCATGGTCTCCGGCTCCGAACTGACCGACATCGTTGGCAGCCAGGATTACAACCTTCCCCTTTGGGCCGCAACCGGAGGCATGGCCGACCTCACCGACCTCATGGCCCCCCACGAGGACAGAATCGTCCCTTACAAGCTCAACCATGGCGTCCATGACGGCAAGAATTACGGTGTTCCTTGGGATGGGTCGCCTTGCCTTCTCTACTACCGCCGCGACATCACCGAGCAGTTTGGCATCGACCCGAGCGCAATCAGCAGCTATGACGACTGGATGGCCGCGGGTGAAGAGTTGTCTGCGGCTTCTGACGGCGAGCATCGACTCTGGGGCATTACCAAGGACAACTACTTCCCATGGCTGAGTTGGACGTGGCAGCGGGGCGGAGGCATATATGATCTTCAACTCCAAAATGTAATTGTCGACCAGTCCGATGCCGTCGAATCGCTCGCCTTTCTCAAAACACTGTGGGATTCCACCGCGGTATTTCAGGACTTCTCCTGGGACATCGGACTGGCTTCCTATAAGGACGGCTCCTCCGCCGTTTTCCCGGGCGCAATCTGGCTGGCCGGCATTATCGAAGGCAACGCGCCAGAAACGGTTGGGCTCTGGGGCGTGACCCAACTACCCGCCTGGATGGAGGGCGGCAGTCGCGCCTTCACCTGGGGAGGCTCCCAGCTCTGCATCCTTGAAACCAGCAAGCACAAGCTCGAAGCCTTTACTTTCCTTGAGTATTCCCAACTGTCTCAGGCGGGACAGGAGGTCCTTTGGACGTCCGGAGCCCTCTTCCCTGTACTCCACGAAGCGCTCGACTGGCCCATTATGAACGAGCCGGTCGAGTTTTACGGCGGCCAGGTTGCCCTCACGATGTACGCCGAGGTTAATTCCGCCGTCCTGCCTTTCGTCTGGGGCGAAGGCTGGTCTGAGGCCTGGGATATCCTGGTTCTGGCCCAAGGCCAGGTCCTGGACGGTGAAGTCGGGGCGGAAGAGGCCCTTGCCGCAGCCGCGCAGGAGATACGGGATCAGCAGGGCTTGGGCTAATCGCAAAACCTGTTCGAAGCCGGTCTGGCGCACGCCTACGTGCTTATTCTGCGTGCGTCGACCGGCCTTCTCCCTGACTTCTATGCCAACTGCTGCGAAGGCTCCTTCGCAGCAGCGTCCCCCGGTCCACTCTCCCGTAAAGGAATGTGACTATGGGAGTGGTCTCCACGCCCTCAACTCTCGGACCTGCATCGATACCTCCAAAATCCCGGTATTTCATCTGGGAAAAGGCGGCGCCATACGTCTTCATCTCCCCTTTCTTTATCCTCTTTGGCATCTTCGGCGCATTCCCCATCCTTTTCGCCATCTGGATCAGTTTCCAGGACTGGAAAAGCGTGCGATCCAGTGAGTATATCGGCCTGAAGAACTATGCGCGCCTGTTCACCGACGAAAACTTCCATATTGCTCTCTCGAATACGGTTATCCTCGGTATTCTTGTCGTTCCTCTCATGGTCATTCTTAGCCTGAGCTTTGCAAACGTGCTCAATCGGCCCATTCGCGGTCGCGTGATCTATCGCACAGCCTACTTCCTGCCAGTCGTCACCTCGCTCGTCGTAGTAGGCATACTCTTCGACTTCCTACTCGGCTCAACCTACAGCCCCCTGGGCTCGGTCATGCAGACCTTCGATATCGAATACAAGGGATTCTTGAACAAGGGGGAATTCATTAAACCCGCTATCTTGATCATGATCCTCTGGCGCTGGGTTGGCTACAACATGATGATTATGCTGGCCGGCCTCCAAAGCATCCCCTATGAACTCTATGAAGCCGCCCGCATAGACGGTGCAAACGGACTACAGTCCTTCCTTTATATCACCGTGCCGCTGATGCGCCGTGTCATCGCCTTCGCCGCCATCCTGTCGACCATCGGCATGTTCAACATTTTTGAAGAAGCATACATGCTTGTCGGTACCAGCGGCGGCGCCGATCGCGCCGGGCTACTCATGGGTCTGATAATCTACAGACAGGCCTTTCAAAGCTTCAATTTCGGCTATGCTTCCGCGCTCGCCTACGCCAACGCTGTTATCATCATAGTCCTTTCGTTCTTGCAGATCTTCGCCACCGAACGCGCCGCATCCGAGTAAACACGTGTCAGGGAAAAACTGTTGCACATGAGCCAGCGCGTCGAAGCCTCCGCAGCAAGCCCCCATACAGGCCCGATCTCCCCAACGACAGCAATCTCATTGGGCAGGATCTTTACACACCTTCTCCTGTTGATCGCCTTACTGGTCTTTATCTTTCCCTTCTATTGGATGGTCTCCTCCTCCTTGAAGCCGTTGGAAGATATCTACATCGTCCCTGTTCAGTTCTGGCCCACCCGCCCTTCCTTTAACAACTACCTGGAAATCGCCGGCCTCATCCCCTCCGACGAGATCGATTTTCGCGGCGGCGTCTCTCTTGTCCGAACGTTCCTGAACAGCACGATCATCGCCGTCATTAACACCGCCGGCAACGTCTTCCTCGCCTCCCTCGCCGGCTATGCCTTCGCCAAGCTGCGCTTCAAAGGGCGCAACGCGCTCTTCCTCTCCATGCTGGCAACCATGATGATCCCCAACAGCGTCGGCCTCGTCCCCAACTACCTCATCATGGCCTGGCTCAAGTGGATCAACACCTGGTACCCGCTCATCATTCCCGGCCTGGCCACGCCCTTCGCCGTCTTCTGGATGCGCCAGTACATGACCACAGTGCCCGATGAAATGATCGAGGCCGCACGCATCGACGGTTGTGGCCCGTTCGCCACCTTTTGGCGCGTCGTTGCCCCCGTCGTCCTGCCCGGCATGGCCGCACTCGCCATCTTCTCCTTCATGGGCCACTGGAACGCCTTTATGGGCCCTCTGATCTTCCTTAACAAACCGGAGCTGTATACCTTGCCCCTCTTCCTCGCCGTCCTGGATTCGAGGGTCTCCGGCAGGCCGACACCGATCCATCTCATCTTCACGGCCTCATTCGTGTCCATCTTGCCGATCCTGCTCGTATTCCTGTTCGCCCAACGCTACTTCATCGCCGGCCTCACCGCCGGCAGTCTCAAATAGACTGCAATCCAAATTGTGCAATCTGGGATCTGACCTATGAAACTGACAATGGGGAAATACGACCTTGAAATAGGCGGACGCTACCTCGACGAGCTGCGCGACTCAACTGCCGGCAGGCACGACATGCCAGCCCTGCGCCGCCGCCTGCAGGACGAAGGCTACCTGCTCATCCGCGGCCTCCACGACCGCAACAAAGTGAAATCAGCCCGCCGCGTAATCCTCGAGAACCTGCAACAGGCCGAGCAGCTCGCCCCCGGCGCGCCCCTTATGGACGGCGTCATCGCTGAAGGCAAGCGCGGTAAATTCTACGGCGGCAGCAAGGCGATCACCCACACGCCTGAGTTTCTCGCCGTCGTCGAAGCCCCGGAGCTGATGCAGTTCTTCGCCGAATACCTCGACGGCCCCAGCCTCACCTACGACTTCAAGTGGCTGCGCGTCGTGCCCAATGGCGCCTTCACCGGCGCCCACTACGACATCGTCTACATGGGCCGCGGCACCACCAACGTCTTCACCGTCTGGACCCCCCTCGGCGACCTGCCCTACGAAATGGGCCCGCTAGCCATCCTCGCCGGCTCCCACCGCTTCGACCGCATCAAGGAGACCTACGGCGAAATGGACGTCGACCGCGACAAGGTCACCGGTTGGTTCTCCAACGACCCCGTCGAACTCGTCGACACCTACGGCGGCCAGTGGCGCAGCGCCGAATTCGAAATGGGCGACGCCCTCATCTTCGGCATGTACACCATGCACGGCTCACTCTCCAACACCACCGGCCGCTTCCGCCTCAGCTGCGACACCCGCTACCAGCGCGCCGACGAACCCGTCGACGAACGTTGGATCGGCGAAAACCCCATCGCCCACTACGCCTGGATGAAAGGCGACACCGTCCCCATGGAAAAAGCCCGCCAGCGCTGGGGCGTCTGAACGCAAAAACCACCCGGGTCTGTCTCTCCACAAACAGTTCCCGGGCGGCTTGATCATCCTTCTCCTTAGCCGTCCCCGTCATTTCTGGGCCACTGACAACCGCCCACTAACCATTAGGGCTCGTTGACATTTGTCTGAACACGTTTTGCGGCAGCAAAGTGCGGCTGACCTGCGCATTCACGCAAGGAGAAAATCCAGTTTCCCGACAGTGTTTATCGTGATCCTTAATGGCTCTTCGAAGACAAAAAGGTGTTATTCGCGATCCTTCGCGTGCCTTCGCGGATGAAAAGGTGTTCTTCGTGGTCCTTAGTGGATAAAAAGGTGTTCTTCGCGACCCTTCGCGTGCCTTCGCGGATCGATTGGTTCTGTTTCTCACAACCCCAAAATGTCAACGGAGCCAAACCACTAACCACTGCCGTCACGTCCGGTACTCCGCATTGATCGACACATATTCATAGCTAAAATCGCACGTCCACACCGTAGCCGTACCCTCACCAAGCCCCAGCGAAACGCGCACACTGATCTCGCTCTCCGCAAAAATCGCCGCCGCATCCGCCTCCTCGTACCCCGTCGGCGTACCCGCGTCCACCAACTGCAGTTCCGCGTTACCCGCCTCAGGCTGACCCGCCGCAATGAACAGGTGCGCCTTCGTCGGGTCGACCGTAGCGCCCGAATACCCCACCGCGCACAGAATCCGCCCCCAGTTGGCGTCGTGCCCGAAGAACGCCGTCTTCACCAGCGGACTCTTCGCGATCGAGTTCGCAACCGTATGCGCCTCCTCGTCGCCGACCGCACCCTCCACCTGGATCGTAACAAACTTCGTCACCCCTTCCCCGTTGCGAACGATAAGCTTTGCCAGCTCCATCGAAGCCGCAGTCAGCGCCTCCACAAACGCGTCGTAGTCCGCGCCCTTCTCAGTGATCTCCACGTTCCCCGCGGCGCCATTCGCCAGCACCAGCACCGTGTCATTGGTACTCGTATCGCCGTCAATGCTGATACGGTTGAAGCTGTGGCTCACTGCCGCAGCCAGCGCCTCCTGCAGCAACGGCTGCGCAATCGCCGCATCCGTCGCCAGCGTCGCCAGCATCGTCGCCATATTCGGGTGAATCATCCCCGCGCCTTTGCCGATGCCGGTAACAGTTACAGTCTGTCCCCCGACCTCCGCCTGGCCCGATGCCCACTTGGGAAAGACGTCCGTCGTCATAATCGCCTCCGCCGCCTCCTCCCAACCATCAGGACGCAGCTTGGCTGCCACCTCCGGAATCCCGGCCTCAATCACCCCAATCGGCAGCTGCACGCCAATCACGCCGGTGCTCATCACAAAAGCCGTATTGTCCGTGCTCCCCAGGCTCTTCTCCGCCGCCTCCGCCATGCGTCGCGCATTGGCGTTACCTTCAGCGCTCGTGCAGGCATTCGCGTTCCCACTATTGATCACCACCCCATGCGTCCCCTCCGGATTCATCCGCAGCAGCTCCCGGTCATACAACACCGGCGCCGCCGGGAACGCATTCTGCGTAAACACTGCCGCCGAGCGACACGCCGTAGGACTCGCAATCAGCGCCAAATCCAGCGCCCCGGTCGGCTTAACCCCACAATGAATCCCCGCAGCATCAAAACCCTTCACCGGAATCGCCGCCGCCGCAGGACCCGCAAAAGCATGCTCTTTCTCAGACATAGTATCTGTTCTCCAGGTATTCTGAAGGCATCAGGCACTGCCTACCCCGTTAACCGCTCGACTCTCCACTCCGCCCAATGCCAGTTCCATCTAGCCACTGACCGCTGACTACTGACCGCTAACTACTGACCACTGACTACTGACTACTGCAGTTCAATCCCTCTTGATCCAGTCACCTTCCGCCGTCGCCCCGTCCGGCATGGGCGGCATCGAGTCAGCCGGATGCTCCTCCCTCAGCAACGCCTCCACCTTCAACGGCAGACCAAACAGCCGGATAAAGCCCTCCGCGTCAGCCTGGTTATAAACGTCATCCTCGTCAAAAGTAACGTAATCTTCCCGGTACAGACTGTGCGGCGACCTGCGACCGACCAGCATAGCGTTGCCCTTGTACAGCTTCAAGCGCACCGTCCCGCTGATCGACTTCTCCGTTTCCCGCACGAACGCGTCCAGCGCACTGCGTAATGGCGTGAACCACTGCCCGTTGTACACCAGGTCGGCGTAGCGCAGTCCCACCTGCTGCTTCCAGTGCAGCGTATCCTTGTCCAGGCAAAGCTGTTCCAGCGCCGCATGCGCCTTGTAAAGAATCGTACCGCCCGGCGTTTCATAGACCCCGCGGCTCTTCATCCCAACCAGCCTGTTTTCCACCAGGTCCACCCGTCCGATGCCATGCTCACAACCGATCTCGTTCAGCTGTTGCACCAGCTCGACCGGCCCCATCGCCACCCCGTTTACCCGTTCCGGAAAACCGCGCCGGAAATATACTTCCACATACCCGGGCTCATCCGGCGCCTCCTCCGGCGAACGCGTCCACTCGAACATATCCGCCGGTGGCTCCGTCCACGGATCTTCCAGCGGCCCGCCCTCGTTGCTCAGATGCCAAAGATTCCGGTCTTGGCTGTAGATGCGGTCCGCCGACGCCTTCACCGGCACGTTGTGCTCCTCGGCATAGTCCAACGCGTCCGACCGCCCCCGTATATCCCACTCCCGCCACGGCGCAATGATCTTCAGCTTCGGATTCAACGCCATCACCGTCAGCTCAAACCGCACCTGGTCGTTCCCCTTGCCCGTCGCCCCGTGCGACACCGCGTCCGCGCCTTCCAGCTGCGCGATCTCCACCAGCCGCTTCGCGATCAGCGGCCGTGCAAACGACGTCCCCAGCAAATAGTCCCGCTCATAGATTGCGCCCGCCTGCATCGTCGGGAATACGTAGTCGGTCAGGAACTCCGCCCTCAAATCCTCAACGTAGCATCGCGTGGCCCCCGAGGCGATCGCCTTCTCTTCCAGCCCGTCCAACTCCTCCTCCTGACCCAAATTGGCGCAGAAGCACACGACCTCGCAATCGTAGTTATTCCTCAGCCACGGGACGATTACGCTCGTATCCAGCCCGCCTGAATAGGCGAGCACCGCCTTTTTCACAGATCCCTTGACTGCCATACGCGCTCCTTCATGGTGTGGGTGACTCGTCTCATGCCTTCACAAGGCACTACGCCGCGGCCGGTCCCGAAAACCGACCCCTTGCCTCCGCCCCCTTCCTTTTCCCGCCATAAACAAAAAGCGCCACTTCGGGCGGTCCGAAGCGGCACACGGGAAACGAGCGAAGAGTACTGCGCAGTCCAGCAACATTCCCTCAGGAATGCTGCTGCCGGACTTTGTGCCCGCTTCCCGCGGGCCTCCTCCTCGCAAAACTGAAACTAGCAGACATCATTCTCAACTCATGCTCTCATCGCAGAGGAAAGTGACAACCACCCAAGACTATAGTAAAACAGTCCCGCAAAGTCAAGAACTCGACGCTACCGATTCAACCGTTGCACGAGGCTCCATTCCTGACGAAACAAACTGTGAAGGACGTTCAACGTCGACCACCAGGTCCTCTACACCTCGCAAAACCACCTGCTTTCTCTGCTGCGGCTCCGCGGCCAGCCGGATCGATGAAAACCGCTCCAGCAGGCCCTCGAAGGCAATGCGCCCTTCCAGCGTCGCCAGCGAAGCGCCCAAACAATAATGTATCCCCCGTCCGAATGAGATATGGCTCTTCTCTTTGCGGCCAATATCCAGCCTGTCCGGATCCGAAAATGCCGCCGGGTCGCGATTCGCCCCGCCCACCACGCTTACCACCTGCTGCCCAGCGCCTATCAACTTGCCCCCTAGTTCCACGTCTTCCAGGGCCGTGCGACCATCCAGCTGCACTGGGCTGTCGTAGCGCAGCAACTCGTCAATAGCCGGTTCAAGCAAATCTGGCTGCTCCCTCAGCCGCTGCAACTCCCCGGGATTGCGCAGCAGCGCCAGCATACCGTTGCCTATCAGATTGCGTGTCGTCTCGTTACCCGCAACCAGTAGAAGCAGCAAAGTGGCCAGAAGTTCCCCGTGAGAAAGCCTGTCGCCTTCTTCCTCGGCAGCTATCAACGCGCTCACCAGGTCGTCCTGCGGGTCCCGTCTCCTCTCCGCAATGATTCCCTCAAAATACTCGTAAAGCTCCTGTTCCGACCGCCGGAACCGGTCCCTCTGCTCTCTGGTGAGTATCGGCTCCAGCGAGAGAACGATGTCGTTTGACCAATCCTTGAACCTGTCAAGGTCTTCTGCCGGAACGCCCAGCATCTCGGCGATGACGATAATCGGCAGAGGAAATGCAAAACTGTCTATAAGGTCGATCCGTTCTTTTCCCTCAACCTCGTCCAGCAGCTCCTCCACGATCTTTTCGATGCGAGGCCCAAGCGCCGCCACCGAGCGCGGCGTAAACGCCTTCTAAACACGCGACCGCAGGCGCGTGTGGTCCGGCGGGTCCAAATCCAGCATGCTGCGGTCCTTCGTGTACTCCCGGTCGCCCGCTCCGGCCTCCTGGTTGGAAAAACGGCGATGGTCCTGCAGCACAGCCTGTACGTCATCGTACCGGGTCAGAACCCACGCGTCGACCAGCCGCATCCGGTGCACCGGGTCCCGCTCCCGCAACCTCTGATACGTCGGATAAGGATTGGCCAGAACCTCCTCGGAGGTCAGGTCAAAAACCACACCCGACTCAAGCCTCTCCCAGGTCAATAGGGCCTGCTTGGCAATCGGCTTTATTACTTCAATTACTGGTCTTGGAAGCGAATTCAACACTAATCTTTTTCCTGGTAAAGTCGTATCTCAATAGAAGGCAAGGCTATCTCAACTACCCTCCAGAGTCAAGAATCCGCAAACCCCGACCCCACCCCAAAGTGTCACTGAACCTTCGTAAACTTTCGAAAGCAACCATACAACCCTTAGTTCCGGTCCCAATTCCTGGCACAGCGAACACCGCCTCTGACCACCGACCACTGACCATTGACTACTGCCGTTCGACACGGATCCACAGGCTCTCGACACCCCGCAAAACTATCTGGTCCCTGAACTCGGGTTCCTCCACCAATTCGATTGAGGAAAAACGCTCTATCAGATTCGCAAACGCGACCCGCGCCTCCAGCAGCGCCAGCGGCGACCCTAGGCAATAGTGAATACCCCGCCCAAATGAAATGTGGCTCTTCTCCTGACGACCGATATCCAGAGCCCCCGGGTCAGCGAAAACCGTCGGGTCTCGATTCGCCGCCCCGACCAGAATTACCGCCTTCTGACCCGCACGAAACTGTTTGCCCTTGAACTCCACGTCCTCCATCACAACCCGAATAATGAACTGTACCGGGCTGTCGTACCGCAGCATCTCATCAATAGAGGAATCCAGAAGGTCAGGACTGTCTCTCAGCCGCTGAAGCTGCTCAGGATTCTTGAGCAACGCCAGCATTCCGTTCCCAATCAGACTGCGGGTCGTCTCGTTTCCCGCCACCAGCAGGAGCATCAGTGTTCCCAGCAGTTCATCGTGCGAGAGCCTGTCACCCTCCTCTTCGGCTGCCAGCAGAGCGCTGAGCATGTCGTCTCTCGGATCCCTTCGCCGCTGCTCGATAATGCCTTCGAAGTATTCGATAATCTCGTCTGAGGCCCGCTCCACCCTCACGATCTCCTCGCCGCTCAGTATCGGTTCCACCGCCAGCGCAATATCGTTGGACCACACATTGAACTTGTCTCGGTCTTCTGATGGAATCCCCAACATTTCTGCAATGACAATGACAGGTAAAGGAAACGCAAAACTGCTGATCAGGTCGAAACTGTCTTTGTCGGCCATCTCATCCAGAAGCTCATCCACGATCTCCTGAATCCGCGGCCCGAGCGCCGCCACCGCACGCGGCGTAAAAGCCTTCGAAACAAGCGACCTCAGCCTCGTGTGATCTGGAGGATCAAGGTCCAGCATCGTCCTGTAGGGCGCGTATTCCAGCTTGTTCTCTCCGGACGAAAATCGCCTGTGGTCCTGAAGTATCGCCAGAGCGTCGTCATACCCTGTCAACGCCCACGCATTGATCAGCCTCATCCTGTGAATCGGGTCCTCGCTCCTCAGACGCTCATACACCTCGTACGGGTTCGCCCGGACCTTGCTCGAGGTCAAATCAAAACTGATTCCCGATTCCAACCGTTCCCAAGTCAGAAGAACCTGCTTTGCAGCCGGCGTCACAAGTCTCGTTACCGACTCTGCAAAAACGTTAGCCATTCTGATAGCTCCTTGAACAGCACTTGCAGCGAAAAAGCGACTAGGTCACGTTGACGTCTGTCAGTACAGCAATCTGCGGCCTCAATGTGCCGCTGATCCGCGCATTCACGTCAGGCAATTCCCAGTAGCGCCTGCTATTCTTCGCGACCCTTCGCAGACAGAAAGGTGTTCTTCGCGCCCCTTCGCGTCCCTTCGCGGATAAAAAGGTGTTCTTCGCGACCCTTCGCAGACAGAAAGGTGTTCTTCGCGTCCCTTCGTGGATAGAAAGGTGTTCTTCGCGTCCCTTCGCGTGCCTTCGCGGAAAGAAAAGTGTTTTTCGCGGTCCTTCGCGGACAGATTGTTTTTACCATCACAATCCGCACACGTTTCAGCAGCTACTTGAACGCCCCCATCGTCATGCCCGACGCAATCTGCCGCTGAAACAGGAAAAACAAAATCAGTACCGGAATCGTGGCCAGCGCCATCGCCGCGTACTGCAGCGCCAGCACCGTCTCCACCGTCATCGGTGCCGGCTTGTACAACGCGATCGCCAGCGGCAACGTTCGTACGTCCGCCTTATTCATTAGAATCAGCGAGAAGAAAAGCTCGCTCCAGATCCAGTTGATGTTGATAATCGCCATGCCCGCAATCGGCCCGCGGCTGATGGGCATTACAATCCGCAGAAAGACCCCCAGCCGCCCGCAGCCGTCAATACGCGCCGCCTCTTCCAGTTCCACTGGCATGTGCATGAAATAGGCACGCATCAGGATTATCGTAAACGGCGCGCCCAGTGCCGCATAGACCAGAGTCAGGCCAAACAGGCTGTTGCGCAGCCCCAGACTGCCCACAAAAAAGTACAATGGAATCGCAAGTGCATGCGCCGGCACAGCCAGGCTGAGCAACAGTGCCTGGTGCAGGGTCCCGTTCCCGGGAAACTGCCCCCTTGCCATCGCGTAGCCGCACAAACACGAAATTGCCAGCATCAGCACAATCGTCGCCGCCAGTACAATGGCGCTGTTGAAAAAATACCTCCCAAAGAACATACCTGTGCGGTCACCCGTCCACACATCAATAAAAGGCGCCATCGAAAAGCCCGTCGGCAAACTGAAAGGCGTATTCAGTATCTGCGTATCCGTCTTGAGCGTGTTCATCAGCAGAAAAAAGATCGGGTACACCTGCACCAGCGCACCCACAATCAGAATCCCATAGATGATAGGCCGCAAGCTGCTTCCGGCCCACCAGCCAAGTGTCCTGTCTCCCCGTACGCTCCCGCCCGCCGAACCCGAAGTCAACCTGTCTGCCGCCATCTATCCCTTTCCTTTCAAACTGACTCGCCAGGCCCGGACTGGCTTCGAAAATGTCCAGGTCCACTCCTGCCAGGGGCCCTGGGGCGTTGACAATTCCTTCCACCCCGCCACCCCCCCGTAGGGGCACCCCTTGTGGGGGCCCTCGTACGCGCGGCAATAGACATCAACCTCCCACCGCGCCCTAGGGGGATATGAGGTGGGGGGTTGTAGGGGGGAAAAAAA
>VXOE01000031.1 GCA_009840225.1 Caldilineaceae bacterium SB0662_bin_25
AGCCGGTGGGGGTGGGGGGATGGCCGGGGGCGCCGCCGTAGTGGATGCCAAGCGCGAGGTCGTGCTTGACGGCGGCCGCGTAGATTGGGTCGTAGCGTCGATTGCCGTAGGGGGCTTCGGCGCGCACGGGCAAGATTACCTGCACGAAGCCGGGATTATCGCCCCATCTATCGATTTCCCTTGCGGCGAGGGGAGGATTGTGGCTTGGCACAACGATGGAGGCGCGCAGGCGTGGCTCTTTATCGAGCCAGTGCTCCACCTGCCACTGGTTTACGGCGGTGGCCAGAGAGGCGGCAAGGTCCTCGTTGCGCACACTCTGGACGCGGTAGGCGCAGTTCAAGATGCCGATTTCGACACCTTCCAGGGCGCGGGACTGGACCTCGGCCAAGTCTGGTTTGGGGCTGCTGTCGGTGCGAGCAGAGGTAGGAACAGTTTCGGGGTAGTCGGCCGCGTCGGGACCGTTGAATGCCGACTCGCGGCAGTAGTCGAGCCAGTGATCCGGCAGGTAAGGATAGAGAGTCTCCAGCGTCGGAATCTCGTTATGTATATCGCAGTCGATTCGGGACGGTTCGGACATCGGAATGCTGGGCTGGACCTGTTCTCAGAAATATGAAGGTAATCGTACTCGAAATCCAGAGCGCGAGCAATTGATGATCGCCCTTTTCGATTCAGTCGACCGGCAACCCCCATTCGGCTCGGGCCTTCTCCATGGGGATAAGGTCCTTGATTCCGTGAACGGTATGGCCCGGTCCTCCCGCCACCCAGCGTTCGTCGGCCGGGTCGCTGGCGGGTTGGAAGCGAACGTCGCAGCTCAGGCGGAAGCGATTGGTCAGGTTGGTCGTTGAGGCGTGCATCGTGTGCATCCCAAAGAGGATGACGTCGCCCATGAAGAACTCACTTGTCTGCCATTCGCCACCGAATTTTTCGACGATCTCCATTGGGTCCTTCGTGAACCAGCCGTCGATGCCGTCGCGGTCCACGTCCATACGCCCATAGGTGTCCCGGATACGGGCGAAGCTGGGCAGGCTATGTGAGCCCTTGCAGACCGCGAGCGTGCCATGGTCGACGGTCGTGTCGCCCAGTGGAATCCAGACCGTGTGCAGGTTGCCGGAGCCCCGGCCCATGTAGACGAAGTCGTAGTGGGCGCCGGTGTACTGTTCGTTGCCGACGGCACGCAGCCACTTGTAGTCGAAGGTGAGTGCAGGTTCGCCAAAGTAGGCGCCGAAGAAATTGAAGAGTTCGTCGGCTTGGATGACGGCGAGAACGTCCTCGTGGTAGGCGATGCGTCTCATCTTGGCGCCGCGCCCGCCTCTGGGCATCACGCCTTCGAGGATAGGCGCGTCAGGCGTAAGAACATGCTGATCGTGCATGTAGTGCAGAATGGTTGACCGTGCCATTTTCACTTTTTCGCGGTCAATCAGTCCGCGCAGCAGGAGATAGCCGTCTTCGGCAAATTGTGTGTGCAGGGCCTGCATGTCGGGCAAGAGGCGCTGGCTTTCTCGCAGCGTGCCAAGGGTACCGTTGGGGTACTGCATATCCCGATAGCCAAAGCGGATTTTCATTTTTCAATCCCGATCGGTTCACGAAGATCTGGTTTTCTGAAGCAGCGGGGCAGGTTTCTGCCGATACAGATGGTCACCGGACACGTTGGCGAAAATGCCGGAGTGCGGGGCCCCGCACCAAGCCCCAGATGCTCATCCCCAGGGCCAGGACGACAAGCGCAGTTGCGGCGAATGCGACATCCCGCAACGCGGCAGTTTGCGCTGCGGCGGCCGCCTCGGTAACGTCTCCGGCGAGATCCGGCCCGGCATAGACATGGACTCTGCTTGCCCAGAGGGCTCCCAGAGCGGCAACGCCAGACGTATTGCCCAATGTCCGGCATATTACGTTGATGCCACTGACTACTCCCAATCGTTCTCTGGGCACTGAGCCCATCACCGCGCTGTTGTTGGGTGACTGAAAGATGCCCATTCCGAGGCCCAGAGGCAAGATTCTCAAGACGTAGCCCAGAATCGACGTTTCGGCGGTTAAGGTGCTGACAGTGTAGCAGCCGTATGCCAGGATTACCAATCCTGTTGTGGCGATCAGTCGATAGCCGAAGCGGTCCGAAAGCATACCAGAAACGGGCGAGGCCAGGCCGAAAAAGAACATCGTAGTTGTCAGCAGTAGCCCGACAACTGTAGGGTCCAGATCCAGAAGATTGGTCAGATAGAAGGGGAAGAGCAGCGTAATGCCGCCAGTAACGATGAAACTGATCAATCGCATCGACAGATTGAGGTTGAACAGGGAGTTACGAAATAGAGAAAGGTCGAGGAGGGGCTGGTTTGCGCTCAGCCCGGTACGGATGAACAGAAAAAGCATCAGCAGAGAGAGAGCCAAGAGGCCCAGCATAGCAGGGGATTGAAAGCCTATCCGCTCGCCGAAGGTAAGGAACAGCATGAGCGCCAGCAGACCAGTAGAGAAGGTCTGGAAGCCGATCCAGTCAAATTCCTGGCGCCCGGCGGGGCGGGGATCCGGCAAATAGCGCCACGCCAGAATGAAACTAATGCAACCGATGGGAGGGCCAACGAAAAAGATCCAGCGCCACGAGAGATATTCGAGGAGAGCGCCACCCAATATCGGGCCGACGATACCACCGACTGAGACGGTGGCGCTGAAGAGACCGAGAGCTTTGCCGCGCTCCGAGGCGGGGAAGGTTTCGGTCACGATACCCATACTCAGGGCAGTAGCAAATGCGCCGCCAATGGCCTGAAGGACACGGAAAAACAGGAGGAACTGAATATTGGGAGCAAGCCCAGCAAGAATGGAGCTGACGGCAAAAGCGATGGTACCACCGAGGAAGATGGGCTTTTTGCCCACTATGTCTCCCAGCCTTCCCACGCCAAGCATGATCGCTGTTTGCGTGAGAGAAAAGGAGAGCACAACCCACTGGACGAGTGCGAAGTCAACGTCAAATTCGGTTATGAGCGCCGGCAACACGACCCTGACGACGCCGCCGTCGAAAGAGGCGAGAAAGATACCTGATCCGAGCGCGGCGAAGATGTGCCATTTGCGCTCGACGAGAAGATGCTCAGTAGTTTTTGTCATCACGTGCGGGAAATCAGACCTTTTCGGTAGGATGAGCGGAAAGGACCCAAGGCCGCTGCCAGGTGGGTCAGTCTGAAGGGAATACTCTTGATTTGCTGTTTGCCTGCTGACTTCAGCAGGCTATCAACGAGGCGAAACGGATCAGCGGGCGTGTTTCGCAAACGGGGATTCCGGGTCCGCCAGGAAGACCGAATATTTGCCGCCGCGGCCTGGTCAGAGTCCACTTTGGACTCTTTGCAGTGGGGCCCGGGCTTCCAGGATTCCCCAAGCGCTCAGAATGAGTGCGACTGCAACAATTGCGAGCGCGGCGTAGGTGACGTCGCGCAGACCGGCAATCTGAAAGGCGGCGGCGGCTTCGGTGACACCACCAATGTAGTCAGGACCTGCATGTGCAGTAACACGGCTTGCCCAGAGTGCACCCAAGGCCGCGATGCCTGATGTTCGTCCCAGTGTACGGGCGATGACGTTGATGCCGCTGGCGACGCCGAGACGTTCGCTGGGGACGGAGCCCATTACGGCACTGTTGTTGGGGGACTGAAACAGTCCTATGCCCAGACCCAAGGTGGACACGCGCAGAACGTAGCCGAGAATTGACGAGTCAACGCTGAGCGTGCTGACAGCGTAGCAGCCGAAGGCCATCAGAATCAGTCCTGCGCCGGCGATGCGCCTGTATCCGAAGCGATCGGAAAGTATGCCGGCGATTGGGGAGGCGACCCCGAACGAAATCCACGACGTAGTCAGAAGCAGGCCCACGGCCACGGGTTCCAGCAGTAGGACATTTGTAAGGTAGAAGGGTAGAAGCAGGTAAACGCCCCCGAGAACAATGAAGCTGATGAGGCGCATGGAAAGGTTGAGGCTGAACTGTGCATTCCTGAAGATGGCCAGGTTGAGGAGCGGATCTTTCGTACGTCGTTCTGTTCGCATAAACAGTGCGAATGTCAAGAGTGATAGGGCAAACAGTGCCAACATGGCAGGAGAGCGGTATCCGGCGCCTTGACCGAAAGTCAAGAAAAGCATGAGTGTCAACAGACAGGCAGCCAGAGAAGACGAGCCGGTCCAGTCGAAGCGCTGGCGGCCGCTGGGGGCGGAAACCGGCATGTAGCGCCACGCAAGGTAGAAGCTGACACAACTTATGGGAATACCAACGAAAAAGATCCAGCGCCACGACAGGAAGTCCAGCAGTAACCCGCCCAAGAAGGGTCCGGCGATGCCGCCAAGTGAGACACTGGCGCTGAACACGCCGAGCGCTTTGCCGCGTTCGGAAGCGGGGAATATTTCTGTCAAGATACCCATGCTGAGGGCGGTTGCAAAGGCACCGCCGACGGCCTGGAGCACTCGAAAGAGGAGGAGGAGCTCGATATTCGGCGCCAGCCCGGCCAGGACGGAACCGACCACAAAGGCTACTGTTCCACCGAGAAACACCGGCCTCTTGCCAATCATATCTCCCAGCCGTCCCACACTCAGTACAATTGCTGTTTTTGTAAGCGTAAATGCGAGGACAACCCATTGAACGAGAGTAAAGCTGACTTGAAGTTCGGTCACCAGGGTGGGAAGAATGACGGCAACGATGCTGATTTCCAAGGAGTCCACGAAGACGCCGGTGCCGAGCGCGCCGAAGATGAGCCACCTGTGCCTAGGGGTAAGAGTGTCAGCAAGATTAGTCATGAATCAGAGAGTGAACGCAGGCTCATGCGTCGGTCAGCGGCGGCACTGTATCCCGGTCAGAGGGGGCCGGGCTGCGCAAACGCGATCGAATGCAATTGAGCCGCCTACGGTGAAGCCCGTACTGGGCGAGACACCGTACGGGAATGCAGCGTTTCCCATGCGATCAACGCCAAGGTGACGCCGACCAGGACTAAAGCGGCGTAGGAGACGCTCTGAAGCGCCGCGATCTGGGCAGCAGGTGCGGCCTCGGTGACTACGCCGCTGAATTCCGGCCCGGCGTTTACCTGCACGCGGTGGGCCCAAAGCGAACCCAGTACGGCTACGCCGGCGGAGCGTCCCAAAAAACGTCCAATCGTGTTGGTGCCGCTGGCGATGCCGAGCCGTTCGAGCGGCACCGAGCCCATGACCCCGCTGTTTGTGGGAGAATGCGAGATTCCAAAGCCCAGGGCTACAGGCGCGACGCGCAGAACGAAATCCAGAGCCGAACTTGAGGCATTGAGTGTGCCAACAGAGTAGGTGCCGAGGGCGAGGACAATCAAGCCCACGCCGGCAACGGGGCGGAACCCGAACCGATCTGTAAGCGCGCCGGAAACCAGCACGGCCACGCCGAAATAGATCCAGAAGGCTGTCAGAAGCAGGCCAGCAAGCAAGGGCTCGATCAACAGGATGTCCACCAGATAGAAGGGAAAAAGAAACCACAGACCACCAATCGTGATGTTGGTGAGGATCCGTATCGACAGGTTTACATTGAATTGCTGGCTCCTGAACAGGGACAGGTCGAGAAGTGGTTCCTTTACGCGCGCCTCATTGCGGACAAACTGCCAGAATGCGTAGATTGAGACGGCGAACAACGCCAGCATGGTAGGAGAACGGAATCCAAGGCGGCTGCCGAAGGTCAGGTATAGCATGAGTGTCAGGAGACCTGTAAACAGCAAGAAAGAGCCTTCCCAGTCAAATCTCTGCCGGCCGGTTGGGCGAGACGCAGGCAGATAGCGCCAAGCCAGTATGAGGCTTATCAGGCTGAATGGTTGAGCTACGAAAAAGATCCAGCGCCACGACAGGGCGCCAAAGATGATGCCCCCCATCATGGGTCCGAGGATACTGCCAGCCGCGAAGATGGCACCGAATACGCCCAACGCTTTGCCCCGCTCTGCAGGGGGGAAGGTCTCGATCACGATGCCATAGTTCAAAGCGATTGCGAATGCTGCGCCTACTGCCTGCAGCACGCGAAAGAAAATCAGCAGTTCGATTGTTGGCGCGAGACCGGGGAGGATCGAAGTGACCATAAATGCGATAGTGCCGCCGAGGAAGACAGGTCGCTTGCCGAGCATATCGCCCAATCGACCCACTATGGGCATAACCGAGACTTGGACGAGGGTGTAGGACAGGAGCACCCACTGACCGGTGGCAAAGTTGATTCTGAATTCGCGCACGATATCGGGTAGAACGACGGCTGCGGAATTGAAAATAAGCGAAGCCATAAAGATGACGCCGGCCAGCGCGGCCAGAATCCTCCATTTGTGCTCGTTCGAAGTCGTGTCCAAGGACGGTACCTCAGTTCTTGAGAGAGGGGATGGTCCAGGCCGCTCAGGGCTGGGAGGCCTCACCTGGGCCGGGCTAATCCGCTTGCGTAGCGCGGCGGGTGATTGTCACTAAATTGCCCGGTTGTATGACTGGTACGTCTATCAGCGAGAGGATGCGGTCCGGCCAGCGCACTTCCAAGGCGATGATTCTACTTTCGAGGGGGATTCCAAAGTGTTGGCGGGCACTGCGGCCGGAGAGGTAGCCTCCGGCAGCGTGCACGCTGCGGCGATAGATGCCGGTGGAGGTATGCAGGAGAAGCTCGGCACCCAACGCGCGTGTGTTGCCGCTTCCGGGATGGCGCAGATCGACGAGCAGGGACTGGCCGCTGCACAACTGGTTTTCGAAGATTTGGGACGGGGAACGCAGGTTGTTGATCAGCACATCCAGGTCGCCGTCGCCGTCGAAGTCGGTCATGCTCATGCCGCGGCCGCCGGCCGTGCTATTCAGCATCCATTCGGGGGCGGGCGTGAAGCGTTTGCCGCCGTCGTTGCGAAAGGCCTGGTTTTCCTCGACCAGTTCGTCGCCAGGAAGGTGGCGGAAGATTTCCATGGCTGTCATGCCGTTGACGACGTACAGATCAAGCAGGCCGTCCTGGTCGATGTCGCCAAACTGGGCGGACCAGCTCCAGCCGCTGTAGGGGATGCGCCAGGCCTCGGCCTGGTCAGACCAGGCATCGCCGTGCCGTTCCTGGAGGACGTTGGCCATCACCTGAGGGGCGTCGTCGGGGCTGGGGGGAGGCATAGTCTCCATTACCGGCAGCCACTGGCGCATGATTTCGGGTTCTTCGGAGTATGGGTGCATGTCGGCGGCGAAGAGCTCCGGCCGGCCGTCGTTGTCGATGTCGCCGCTGTCGAAGCTCATTGTGCTAAAGGTTGTAGTGGCGAACGGGTCGGCTGAGAGCCAGCTGCCGTCGCGCCGGCCAAGGAAAACGGCGTCGTGTAAGTCGAAATCGTTGCCTACGAGGATGTCGAGGCGGCGGTCGCCGTTCAGGTCCTGCAGTTGCAGCGCCAGGCCCTGTGAACGGGAGGCAAGGCGCTTGGGCCAGAAGCGACCGTTCTCATTCTTGTAGACAAACACGCCGTTCTGGTCGGTTGCATCCAGCGCGCGCCTGCCGATCTGCTTCTCCAGGGAGGCGTCATAGGAAGCGGTAACCAGATCGAGGTCACCGTCGGCGTCCAGGTCGCCCCATTGCAGCGAATAGGCGAAGCCATCGACTCCCTGCAGGCGCGCCGGCTCCTGTTGGCTTGTGAACGGGGGGGACCCTTCCTCGCCGCCACTGTTGCGCCAGTAGAGGAGAATGCCGGAGCGGCTGGTTGCAGTGATGTCCAGCCAGCCGTCGCCGTCTACGTCAACAAGCGCGAGGCCGCGCAGGCTACCGTCGAGGAGGAGTTGGGGGCGGAAGTTCCAGTTGCCTTCGTTCCAGAAGATCTGGTTGTGGCCAAGGAGGTTGGCGAGGACGAAGTCTTCGTCGCCGTCGTTGTCGAGATCGCCGACGGCGAGGCCGGCGCCGTTGCTGGTGAAATAGGTGACGCGTTCGAAGGCTGTGCCGGTTACGTGGGGAAGTTCGTGTGCGACGAAGGCGCCGGTACAGGGACGCGACTGCGCTGCAGAGGCGGTGCGGGAGTTCAATGGTTGTACTGAGATGCTAGTCGTGTCTGAGAGGGCACCGAAGGAAGTCGAACCGGGTAGAAAGTCGAAGCCGGCAGAACAGGCGCAGAGGAGTAGCGCTGAGACAAGAATGGCAGGAAGAAAAGTACGCATTTCTGGCCGATCTCGCCTCTTAGCCCTTCATTCCCGTCAGCGAGATTCCTTCGATAAAGGTACGCTGGGCGAAGAAGAAAGTGACGATGATTGGAAGGGCGACAAGCGTACTCACGGCCATCAGGTAGGGGATGCCGTTGCTGAAGTTTCCGACGTCGTTGGCGCGTCGTGACAGTTGTTCGATTCCCAGTGCGAGAGGGTAGCGATTCTCGTCCCGCAGGTAGATCAGCGGCCCCAGATAGTCGTTCCAGGCCCAGAGGAACCGAAACAGGGCGACGACGGCAAGGGCCGGCTTGGTGAGAGGGAGGATGATACGGAAGAGGATGCCGAATTCGCTGGCGCCATCGATGCGGGCGGCGTCGGAGAGTTCCTCGGGAAGGGTCATGAAGAACTGGCGCAGGAGGAACACGATGTAGGGATGGCTGAACAGGGCGGGCACAACCAGCGGGCGGTAGGTGTCCAGCCAGCCAAGCCATTTGAAGGTGATAAAGAGGGGGACCATGGTCACGGCCCAGGGCAGCATCATGGTCATTACCACGAGCCAGAAGATTGTATCCCGCCCCGGCCAGCGGATGCGAGAGAAGCCGTAGGCAACGATTGTAGAGGAGAGCACCGTGAAGGCAACGGCAGGCACCGTATAGAAGACAACCGAGTTGACGGCGTACTGGGTAAAAGGAAGGATTTGCCAACCGTTGATGAAGTTTTCCGGATGGATAGGAAAGGGCAACAGGATCGGCGGCATCGTGTAAACTTGCGAGTCTACTTTCAGGGCCGAGCTGATCATCCAGTAAAGAGGGAAGGCGAAGCTGAGTGTGAGAGGGACCAGCACCGCGTACTTAACGACTTCAAGCAGGATTGTCTGCCAGCGATTGCCTGTGTCACGGTAATGGCGCGGAACAGGCCTCGTTGTGCTTTCCGATGCGATAGTGGTCATTTCTCACCGCCGTAATAGACCCAGCGGGCCGATGACTTAAAGATGATGAGTGAGAAAGCTACAATAATCAGGAACAGAATCCAGGCCAAGGCGGACGCTTTACCCATTCTCAGGTATTCGAAGGCATTACGATAGAGATGGATCAGATAGAATTCTGTCGAGTTCATGGGGCCGCCCTCGGTAAGAAGCCAAGGGACGGTAAACTCCTGGAATGCGACAATCAGCCCCATTATCAGATTGAAAAGGATGATGGGGGAGGTCAATGGAACTGTGACATTGCGAAATCTGTGCCACAGGTTGGCACCGTCGACCGTCGCTGCCTCGTAGAGGGAACGGGGAACATCCTGGAGCGCTGCCAGGAAAATGACAACTGCAGCCCCCTGTGCCCAAATCGCGACAAGGATCAGTGAGGGCTTGGCCCAGCCCGGGTTGGAGAGAAAAGGGATGATGGGCAAGCCGAAATATCGAAGGACACCGTTGATGGCGCCGTATTGGACGTTCATCAGGAACTGCCACACCATCGCCGATGCCACTGCGGGAACAATCGACGGAACGTAGATCACGCTGCGGAAGAAGGAGCGGGCGACGATTCTGGAGTTCAACATATTTGCAATGATAAAAGCCGCGCCGACACCGAATGGAACGCTGAGCCCCACGTAGAAGAGCGTGTTGTACATCACGTTCCAGAAATGCGGATCGTCAAAGAAGAGGGTCAAATAGTTTTTGGCCCCGAGAAAGACAGGGGGTCTCAGCAGGTCGTAGCGGGTGAGGCTGTAATAGAGGGAAGACAAAAGAGGATAGATCGTAAAGAGAAGAAAACCCAGAGCCCAAGGTGAGATGAACAGCAGTCCCAGACGCAGGTTGCGCCACTCCTGCGGCGTGTAACGACTGACCTTTTCTGTGGTGGCTGCCATACGGGATTCCTTCTCTTTTCCAGGCAGTTAGCGGCCAGACCTCTCTGGTCTGGCCGCTAAACGGTAACAGTTAGAGCCCTTGGGCTTCCCACTCGTCTTCGGCGCGCTTCTGCAGCTCGGCCACTGCCTCTTGGGGGGTAATCAAGTCACGGTAGACTTGCTCGCGCAGATCCCAAAGTTGTGTATTAACGAACCAGTGGATCGGCGAACGACGACCCACGATCCAGTCGGTCACTTCCTCGATGTTGTCAATGTAGAAACGCAGTCCGGGGAAGGTGTCTACGTCGATCGTGGGCAACCATGACTGGATGCCCATAATCCAGCCGACTTCGTGGAAAATGATATTGAGCGGCTCTTCGGTGTGGAGGAATTCGGCAACTTTGAATATTCCATCCGGGTTTTTGCCGTCGCGGTAGATCTGTACCATATGGGGACCGGTAGCCATGATCTTTGCGCCCTCGCGGAAGGCGGGTACGGGCGCCCAGGTGGCCCGATTGTGGACAGCCACCTCCGGCTTCTGGATTGTAGTCTCGCCAGCGTGCCAATACCCTTCAATAATCATGGATTGGACTTCGGCGTTGAAGGCTGCCCCCCAAGTGCCTTGCCCTTCGACAGAGCGGAGGCCGGCGAAGTTGTCGGGGCCAATGAAGCGGAAGAATTCGGCCTGCGTTTCGATGCCCTGGGCCATCAACTCGTGGTCAAGGTGGAAGGTCTGTTCTTCGTCATTCCACCAGGTGTGACCATAAGAGGTTGCGATGAAGTCGGGTTCACCGGCCATGGCGTCAATGGGGTCAAGACCGATGCGGAGGACGTTACCACCGTCGTCAAACTGTGAGAGCTCCTTGTGCCATTCCATGACGCCTTCCCATGTCAACGGCGGGTTGTCGGGGTCGAGGCCGGCCTCTTCAACGTGCTGGGCATTGTAGTTCAACCCATACCAGAGGAATGACTCGATAGAAGGTACGCCGATGAGATCGGCACCGTAGAATCCTCCCTGCCAGACGGCGTCGACCACTTCGTTCGGGTCGATGATTTCACTGGAGTCCACCATATCGTTGACCGGTAGACAAACGCCGCGGGACCAGAGGCCGGGATAGTCCATGTTGGAGCCGCCATCCGGAGGATCTCCGGCTGCCAGCGCGGTCAGAACGGCCTCATTGTTGGTACTGCCGCGATAGTCCAAGGTTGTGTTTTCGCCGATATGCGCCTTAAAGCTTTCGAGCTGGGAGATTGACTCCACAGCGGGGTCAAGATTGCCCCAGGCATACCACCAGGAGATGGTCTGGGGTTCGGCGGCCATGGAGTCATCGCCTTCTGAGGCGGCTGGGGCAGCGCCAGGTGCGGCGCAGGCTGCCAGGGCGGCGGAGCCGGCGACCAGGCCGGAGGTTCGCAGAAAGTCTCGGCGGCTAATGGTTCGTCTTGTCATGCAATTTTCCTCCCTGAGTTGGATTGCTGAGAATATGTTCTTTGATATTTGCAAGGGCCGGAATGCTTTGACCAATCAGTTAAGGACGCTCTCTTTGCCGGGTCGGAGCCAACACTCTGTCCCAAGGGTGTAGCTATTCTGCTGCAGGTTCTCTGGTTCGCAGAAGCGCGTCCTTGGCACCTGCTGGATGGTGTGTGCAGGGGGTCACACAAAAGGACAGGTCATTCAGAGCGATTCCCAGACAGGCCGTGCACCTCTGAAGCCGGGTCTGAGATACGCCCAATAGCCAGGCGATGCCAAGTGCAAGGGATTATATCAGATGGCGACTCTATGGCGAAAAAAATGACTACGTCTGGGGAATCGCGTCCCCCTACGATTGGGACAGTGCATTCGCCTCTTCTTTGGAAAGAACTTTGGGGAGATGGTCAGTTCTCCAACCGGCTTTTTTGCATCAGATTCATCTTGACCTTCAGGCGCAGGCTCTTGTTTGCGTGTTGGACGAGAGTATAAGAGCGTTTACGAGCGCTATAGGGTTATCTGAAAACCAGTTCACGGGATTTGCATGATTGGCTTAGACGGAGGCATTGCATGTCAGGTAGTCTCGTGTGAGCGTTGGACGAGAGTTTACGAGCGTTTACGTGCGTTTACGTGCGTTTACGGGTTGTCTGAAGACCAGTTCACGGGATTTGCGTGATTGGCTGTCGTAAGGGCTTGGCCGGCGCTGACGGGCCCTTACGAGTGCTTCTGTGCGTTGAACGAGAGTTGTACAAATTCTTACATGGCGGGACGAGTCTGGGCGTCAATATGGCGGAAATGGCGGGAATAGCGGGAATGGCGGAAAAGTCGGGCAAAAGCGGGCGATTTTTTTTCTGGCTCTTGTTGCCGTTTCGCTCTTGCATCAGTTTTTTCGTTCCAAGAGTCGATTTCCGGCACTGGCGACTGCTACGCGATTCTCGCAGACGCCAGACACGCGCCGGTTTGCAGGCAGCCGGGAGAGCAGGGCGACGCGTATGGACACTCCGGGTCGGGAAGAGTTGTGTCAGTGCGGGCGTTATTGCTTTTTCCGTAACTACTAAGCCATGTTCTGTGTGTGTTCTGTGTGCGGTCTGCCTGGGGGGAA
>VXOE01000265.1 GCA_009840225.1 Caldilineaceae bacterium SB0662_bin_25
AGATTCCAAGTATGTGCCAGCGCAGGCAAGACAGGCGAGGCAACTCCCATATATGTCCATCGTTCACCGCGATGACCATCGAGAGCCCGCTACAGAAATGCTGACGGTACATTCCCCCCACGCAGACCGTACACAGAACTTGAATTGGTAGTTACCAGAAATTCATTATCAGATTAGAGTCTCTCCGGCGCCATCGGGAGGCCCTGCGCGGGAACGATCGCGCGCATAAATGGTATACTTACCCCACTATGGCCATTCAACTCCTTTCCCAGGATGTCGCCGCCAAAATCGCCGCCGGTGAAGTGGTAGAACGCCCTGCCAATGTCGCCAAAGAGCTGATCGAGAACAGCCTCGACGCCGGTGCAACCGAAGTTCAGGTCGAAATCAGAGAAGGGGGCCGGCGCCTCCTGCAGGTGACCGACGACGGGCATGGCATCCCCGCAGCCGAACTGCCGTTAGCCGCGCAACGGCACGCGACCAGCAAGTTGGATAGCGCCGCAGACCTCGACCGCATCACCTCGTTCGGCTTTCGCGGCGAAGCCCTCTACAGCATCGCCGCAGTCAGCCAAATGACCCTCAAGAGCCGCCGCTCCGGCGACGAGTCAGGCGCGGAACTGCGCATCGAAGGCGGAAAGGTCACCCGCGACCAGCCCGCCGGACTGCCGGTCGGCACAGTTGTCACCGTTGAAAACATCTTTTTCAACACACCGGCCAGGCGCAAATTCCTGCGGCGTCCCGCAACCGAGGCGGGCAACATCGCCGCCATCGTCCAGCGTTATGCATTAGCCTATCCGGACTGCCGCTTCAAATTTGTCAGCGATGGTAAGCTCTCCTTCTTCACCGAGGGCGCCGGTCGCACTGACGAGGTATTGGCAAAGATCTACGGGCGCGAGAATGCCCAACTGATGATAGGCGTTGGCCGTTCGCGCCCAGAATCTGGTGCCCGCCATGCGGGTGCCGCCGTCTCAGATGAGGCTGACACCCTTTCCCAGCCGGAACGGCAGCCGCAGGAGGACGAAATCAATTTCATGCCTGACGCGGCCGGTGGCCCTGCTCCAGCCTCTCCACCGGTCGTCGGCCATACACTGCCTCGCCAAACAGGCCGTGCAACATCTGCCCATTCCGGCGCGGTGCTCGTAAGTGGCTACGTCAGTTCCCTGACCCTCACCCGCCCCACTCGCGCCCAGATCAACCTGTTCATCAACCGGCGCTACGTCGAAGATCGCAGCCTCACCCACGCCGTCGTACAGGCGTATCATACCTTGCTACCTGTCGGGCGTTTTCCGATGGCGGTTCTCTTTGTCGACCTGGATCCTTCAGAGGTCGACGTCAACGTGCACCCGCGCAAGACAGAGGTGCGTTTCGTCGATCCCAATAAAGTCTTCAGCGCTGTCCAACGCACCGTGCGCCGCGCGGTTATAGACAGCGCCGGTGTGCCAACCGTGGGACTGGGCGAAGAGAGTGTTCGACCGGCCGAGTCACATGCAAGCTGGCATTCCGCAGACAGTGCACCACAAGAGCAGGTCCACCTCCAACAGACCGGCTGGTCTGCCCGTCGCCACGCGATTCTCAACGCCGGCGTCGGCAGGCAGCCGGAAATGCCTTTCGAGCCTCCTTCCGTTGACCATCCTGCCGTGGACCCACCTCTGGACGCGCCGAACACGCCGCCTGCCGATTCACCCCCTCAGACTGCCGCCGGGCCGGACACGTCCCCGCATCCCGATGAGCAAGCGCTCCCGCCCCTTCGCGTAGTAGGCCAGGCTGGCGCAACCTACGTTGTCGCCGAAGGTCCGGAGGGGCTTTATCTGATCGATCAGCACGCCGCCCATGAACGGATTCTGTACGAGAAATTCATGGCCCAGCGCCAAAATCGCGGCACAGCGGGCGGCCTGGCTCGCCAGGGCCTGTTGACTCCAATCACTCTCCATGTGGGCGATTCACGCGCCGGTCTGGTGGCGCAACACCTGCACGCCCTCAACGCCATCGGCTTTGACGCCGAACATTTCGGCGGCGATACCTTCCTCGTGCGCTCCGTACCCGGTATCCTTTCAAACCAGGATTCTGAACGCGCCCTCGATGAGATTGTGCAGGGCCTGGCAGAGAGCCGGGACCTGGTGGGGGAGGAACTGGAGGCGCGTCTGGTGAAAATGGTGTGCAAGCGAGCGTCGATCAAGGCGGGCCAGATCCTGAGCGACATCGAGATGAAGGAGCTGGTGCGCCAATTGGAAAGATGCAGGGCCCCCCGCACCTGCCCTCACGGGCGGCCCACAATGCTGAAGCTGAGCGCCGGTGAACTGGAGCGGGCCTTCAAACGGACTTGACTCAGACCTGCCTCACCGCTCTGTTCAACCCCCGTGACTTTCTCCTACGTTAACACATAAAAAACCTGCTCGTTTTGTGTCGTCGACTCTTTCGTGTGCTATACTGAAAGGTGGCGATCCAGAATTCAGTAGCATCCCGCGCGGGTCTAGCATGTCTCCCCGCGCAGTTGGATATCGGACGCCCATTGATAACAACGGACGTTCCACGTGCTCGACTTCGCCGGCCCTGATTTGCTGACAGTTGCGATTGGCTTGGTATGCTTCGCTCTCGGAGCGTGGCTAGGAACCCTTTTCCCGGACATCGACAGGTTCAGCATCTTCCACCTTCGCCACAGGTCTATCGTCACCCACAGCTTCCTGATGCCCGCCCTGCTATGGGCCGGGTGGGCCTTGACATCCGTTGAATGGACTGGCTGGCTCGTCACCGGCTTTGCGGCAGGTGTGGCGCTTCACTTGGCATTCGATCTCTTTCCCGGAAAGTGGCGCGGCTTCGCCTTGGTAGACGTGCCGAAGTTGGGACGCTGTACAAGATCGGTCTCCACCTTTTTGCTGTTCTCCAATCTCTTTCTGTGCGTGATCATTTCAGTCTCCTTCTTCCCTGAACACGGGCCTGCCGGCGTGCTCGCCTACACCGCCACCCTCGCAGCACTATACACGTACGGCGTATGGGCGAAGAAGGAACATTACGCCGCCGGACCGCTTATGACCATTCTTACACTGGGCGGCGACGCCCTTTAAGCTTCTGCTATCAAGATTCAATGAGAGGCAAGGTACGATGACTTTGACCGTTACCACAGAACCAATGGACAGCCGCCAGCTCGCAATGACAATCGAGGTCGCTGAGGAGCGCATCGACCAGGAAATGCGAAAGGCGGCTCGCAAAATCGCTCGACAGGTGCACATTCCCGGCTTTCGCAAGGGACGCGTTCCCTTCCATATCTTGCTTCAATTCGTGGGTCGAGAGGCGATCGTCAACGAGTTTGTCGACGAATTGGGGCAGGAGGTCTACAAGGAGGCCATCGAACAGGAAGGCCTGGAACCCTACTTCATGGGAACTCTTGACAACGTTGACATGGAGCAAGAGGTCCGCTTCCACCTCACCATCCCTCTTCCCCCAGAGGTAAACCTGGGCGACTACCGCGGCTTGCGCGTTGAAGAAGAGGAGGCCGAGGCTGACGAAGAGCAGGTCCAGGAACGCGTCCAGGCCATTCTCGAACAGAATGCCGATTACGTTGAGGCCGACCGTCCCAGCCAGTACGGCGATCTGATGACGATCGACCTGAAAGGCGTTGCCTTGGATGACGATGGCAACGAAACCGATACCGTCGTCTTCGATGAAGAAGACTGGGATGTAACCCCGGACCAGGAAAACCCGATGGAACCGGCCGGTCTGGATGAGGAACTGGTGGGACTTACACCCGGCGAAGAGAAGAGCTTTGAGATCGCCTGGCCCGAAGACAGTCCCAGCATGTACGCCGGCAGTACCGTCCGCTTTTCAGTGAAAGTCCACAAAACGCAGGCTTTCGAGACGCCGGCTGAACTGACTGATGAGATCGCCCAAAATTTCGGCCCCGACTTTGAAACCGCCGGCGACCTGCTCGACAATCTTCGCGAAAACGCTAAGGAAGAGGCCGCGCAACAGGCTGAAGCCGAACATGTCCAGAAAGTACTCCAGGAACTGATCGACATGAGCGACCTCGCCTATCCACCTATTGCTGTGGACCTCGAGATCGACCGCCTCGTGCGCAATTTCGATATGCGCATCCGCCAGATGGGTTTGCAGGGAATGGAGCAGTACCTCGAGATGTCCGGCCAGACGATTGAAGACTATCGCGAATCGTTGCGCGAGGACGCCGAAAAGTCACTGCAGATCGAGTTGGCCTTGATAGAGCTCTCATCCTGCGAAAAGCTGGCTGTCAGCGAAGAAGAGTTCGAAGCACACATCGACGATGTGGCCGCCCCGCTACCGGAAGACGCCGACGAGGAAGCGGTAAAGGCACGCGATGACATGCTTGAAATGATGCGGGCCGATCACAGCCGCCCACTCATTGAAAGCGAAATCCTCAGAGAAAAGTCGCTCAATTTGCTCCTGGCAATCGCCCGTGGCGAAGATATCCCCGAACCCGAAGAGGACGAAAGCGATTCCGAGGAGGTGGAGGAGTCCACCGCCGAAGACGCCGCGCAAACGGAGACCGCAGCTGAATCCGAGCCAGGCGAAGAGGCGGCCGCAGCTGAGGCGGCAACGGAGGAGTCCGCCGACGCCTGAGCGCCGCGCAAACAAAAGTCTAATGCAGAATAGAGCGGACACTACATTTCTCGTCGCATGCAACCATTACAATGCGCACTGTTCCGAACGGTCGGTAGGCAACACCGCCGGCTGAACTAAGGATCCGTCCACGTCGCAACCATCAGCCGAAGAGGGGAGCTCCCGATGTTCAATCCTTTTGAAGACAAGATCTCGGCCCACGGGTCGCAGCCACACAATCAAGCCCAATCGAACGACTGGCCGGGTCTGCCCGGCAGCCTTTCACCGACAAACATAGTCCCGATGGTGATAGAGAGTACGGGCCGCGGTGAACGCGCCTACGATATTTACAGCCTCCTTCTGAAGGAGCGCATCATCTTTCTCGGTATGCCCCTTTCCGATCAAGTTGCCAATCTGATCGTTGCCCAGCTGCTCTATCTGAATTCGGAAGACCCGAATCAACCGATCCAGATGTTCATTCACTGCCCGGGTGGCCTCATTTACGCCGGCCTGGCCATTTATGACACGATGAAGATGATTCAGACCCCCATTCATACCTTCGCCGTCGGCGTTACCGCCAGCATGGGCACTGTCCTGCTCTGCTCCGGCACCAAGGGCAAACGCTACGCTCTCCCCCACGCCACCATCCATATGCATCCCGCCGGCGGCGGCGCACAGGGCTACACCGAGGACGTGCGCATCGCCTTGAGAGAGCAGGAACGCCTTCAAACCCAGCTTTTCCATATCGTGGGTCAACAGACCGGCCACCCTTGGCAGGAAATCGAAGAAATCTTTCAGCGCGACCGCTGGATGAACGCCATCGAAGCTCGTGACTTCGGCATCGTGGACGAGGTCCTCGGCGACAGCAGTGACATCGTCTCCGTCGTAGACGGCCAGGTCAACGTGCCTAGCGAAAACGGCACTGAGCCTGCTCCTGAAGAGGCAGCCGGCGAGAACGACCAATAGCGTAGACTGTACGATTGGGCGGCCGCTTCTCTACCTTGATCGGCTGCTCATCCTGGAAGCCGCTGGCCGCAACTTTCGCAGCTAGCCAACCCAACGGTGCCCTGACAGACGACGAGAAAGTAACCTGTAGCGCGATGAATGCATGCTCCTTTTGCGGCAAAGAGGAATCGGAAGCCCAGCGCCTGATCGCTGGTGACGATGAAGTCCACATCTGTGATGAATGTGTCCGCCTCAGTGTAGAAATTCTCGATGAGGAAGGGGTTGGCAAGAGCGGAGTCCCGAACAGGTCCGCGCAACTTGCCGTCAAACGCGTCCCTAGCCCACGCGAGATCGTCCGGAGCCTGAATCAATATGTCATAGGTCAGAATCGGGCGAAGAAGGTACTGTCAGTCGCTGTCTACAACCACTATAAACGGATATTCGGCAGCAGCCGCGCGGCAGGGCAAAACTGGCGCGAGAACCAACCTGCGCAGGTGCAAGAGAATAAGGTCTCTCTTCCCAGCGCCGAA
Source organism: Caldilineaceae bacterium SB0662_bin_25 (assembly GCA_009840225.1). Lineage (GTDB taxonomy): Bacteria > Chloroflexota > Anaerolineae > Caldilineales > Caldilineaceae > Bin5. Next base: position 6,042 of record VXOE01000265.1, read on the forward strand.
GAGGAAACACGCCCCGCGCGCGACGTTCAGGACCCCAAAGAGGAGCTGGTCGAGCTTGCCAAAAGCAACGTGCTCCTGATCGGCCCTACGGGCAGCGGCAAGACCCTCATGGCGCAGATTCTGGCCAGACTCCTCGACGTTCCCTTCACCATCGCCGATGCCACCAGCCTGACCGAAGCCGGATACGTGGGCGAAGACGTCGAAAGCCTGCTCGTCGGTCTGCTCCAGGCTGCCGACTGGGATGCAGACCGGGCCGCATGTGGCATCGTCTACATCGACGAGATCGACAAGATCGCCCGCAAGGCAGGCGACAACCCAAGCATCACCCGCGACGTGAGCGGCGAGGGCGTTCAGCAGGCCCTGCTCAAAATTGTCGAGGGCACCACTGTCAACGTGCCGCCCAGTACCGGACGCAAACATCCCCAACAGGAGTTCATCCCGCTGGACACCCGCAATATCCTCTTCATTCTGGGAGGCGCATTCGTCGGGCTGGCGGAGATGGTGCGCAGAAGGATGCGCCGCCGCGCCGGCCTGGGATTCGTCGACGACGAATCGGAGCTGGACCCGATTGGCCGGCCCCCGGAAGAAGACAGTATCGACGAGTTGCCTCTTCCCGAAGGCCTGACAGAGCGTCAACGTGAACTGAAGATCCGCCGCCTCGAAAAGGAGGGACGGGATGAGAGCCGCTTGCTACAGCAAGCGATGCCTGACGACCTGCTTCAATACGGCCTGATCCCTGAATTTGTCGGTCGCGTTCCGGTTGTAGTCAGTCTGGATGCACTCGATCGTGAGGTCCTGGTCGAGATTCTCACGCGTCCCAAGAACAGCATCGTCCGTCAGTTCCAGCAACTCTTCGCAATGGATGAAGTGGAGTTGGAGTTTGAACCGGAGTCCCTCATGGCGGCCGCAACGCAAGCATATATGCGTCGCACCGGGGCCAGGGGACTGCGCTCGATTGTCGAGGAAGCCCTGCTGGACGTCATGTACGAGATACCCGGCCGCGAAGAGATCGCCCGCTGCGTGGTGAGCCGCGCTGTCTTCGAAGACGGCGAACTGCCCCGGCTTTACGACGCCCAGGGTCAACAGGTCCGCCTCTCCAACGATCAGGAACTGGATGCAGCCGCTTGATCACACACCCGGTCTTCGGCAAGCAGCGGCTTCATCGCTGAGAATCACGCCCGCAATCAGGGCCTGACGCTGCCTGTGCGTCATGAACCCTGCTTCCATCCTGTTCACCAACTGGCAAGAGTCAACCTGACGTCGTTCAAAGACGTCTAACCGCACCTCCTCTTGCAGCTACGAGGCGTCAGAAACCGCCTTCATTCCGCCTGCTGCCTAGAGCGAAGATGCGGCCGGCTCTGGAACGAGTGTGAGCGCCAGCTGGATCCCGTCCACGGCAAAGCCGTCCGCAAAAGTACCTGCCTTTTCACCCTGAGAAACCAATGAAAGAGGAACTCCCTTGCTTTTGTGTGCCCTCAGGCACTTTCAGCAAAGTCGCGCAAGGCGGCGATAATCTTGCGATCCGGAACCGGACAGGGAAACTTCTCAATCTCGTCCAGCGAAGTCCAGCACCAGTCGGCTACGCCAACAGCCTGGGGCTCTCCCCCAGTGATTCGCGCATGGAAGGCCGTAAGAGTCATACGAAAGTGGGTAAACGCGTGCTCCACCGTAGCCGCCCGCTCCCCAACCCTTACCGCCACGCCCAGACTTTCGCCTACAGCACGCCTCAAACACGCCTGAAGGTCCTCGTCGTCAGCCTCTCTTGCCCCGTTGGGAAAAGACCAGAGCCCGCCGAGAAGGCCCTGTTCTGGCCTCTGACTGATCAACATCCGTGACTGACCAGGCGCATCTTCCCAGATTATCGCGGCCGCGAACTCAACATGGGGGACTTTCTGAACCGGTGCACGCACCGGCCTTTCCTCCTGAACGCCGCGCCCGTGAGCCAGACACAAGGACTGTACAGGACACCTGTCGCAGAGGGGATTGCGGCGTCTGCACACAATTGCCCCCAACTCCATCAACCCTTCGTTCATGGCGCCGGGCGCAGACGCGGCCTCAACCATCCTCCGTGAAAGTCCCCAAAGCTGACTCTCGGTCGTACGGAGATCGATCCTCGCGTCAACATCCCACAAGCGGCTGATCACCCGTTTGGCGTTGCCGTCGAGAACCGGTTCGTGCTGTCCGAAGGCCAAACTGAGTATCGCGCCCGCCGTGTATTCGCCTATTCCGGGCAGCGACAGCAGTTCGGCCCGTGTCCGCGGCAACTGACCGCCAAACTCAGCGGCAACAACCCGCGCCGCTCTGTGTAGATTCCTTGCCCGGCTGTAGTAGCCCAACCCCTCCCACAGTTTCAGGACCTCCTGCTGGTCTGCACTGGCCAGCGCCTCCAGAGTTGGAAACTGCTCCATCCAGCGGTTGAAATAGGCCGCGACAACGGACAGACGCGTCTGCTGAGCCATGACCTCGCTGACCCATACTGCGTACGAATCACGCGCGCCGGCAGGGTCCCTGCGCCATGGCAGCTCCCGCAACTGATGAGCCTGCCAGACAGTCAGACGGTCTGCAATCTGTTTGTGCATAGCTGCCCGAATCTGTGGCTCGCCCTGCGATTTTCGATTTGCGCTACTGAAATGCTGACTACGAGGGATACTCTCCACTAAGCGCGTTCACTAGCAGACGTACCGCGCCGAGCGCGTCATTGTAGTCGGCTACTTGCGAGGGGGAATGAACGTAACGGCAGGGAATGGAAACCGTCCCCGCGGGGACGCCCGCACGGCTGACCTGTACTGCCGCGGCGTCGGTCGAACCGAACTCCAGCACCTCCAACTGGTAAGGGATGTCGAATGCCTGCGCTGTGTCTTCCAGCCAGCCGCGTACCTTTGGATGGGCTATCATGCGCCGGTCCATGACCTTGATCGCCGCGCCTTTCCCCAGCGCCACCTCCATTGGCGTCGCCTGCGGAAAGTCGCCGGTGGCCGTAACGTCGATGGCAAGAATGATCTCCGGCTCCAGTCCGTAGCCCGCGGTCGTGGCCCCGCGCACACCCACTTCCTCCTGGACCGTGAAGACGGCCAGGATTTCGTGCGGGGAACTCTCAAGCTCCCGCAACGTCTGGATCAGCACCGCGCACCCGATCCGGTCATCAAGATTGGCAGCGAACAACCTGTCTCCTACCTCGCCGAAACTGCTGCGAAAGACGGCCGTATCGCCAACCTGGACCTGCGCATCTTCCTTCGAGTCTGCACCCACGTCCAGGAATAACTTCTGCGGCGTCGGCCGTTCGCGCGCCAGCGGCGAACCCTCCATCCCGAACGCGCCTTCCACGCCATTGGCAAAATGGACGCGGCTGCCGATAAGGGAGTTCATCAGCACGCCTCCGATGGTGGTGAAGCGGCAGAACCCCTGCGCGTCAACGTGCGTCACCATCACACCGATCTCGTCCATGTGTGCAGCCAGCATGATCCGCTTGCCGCCTTCACTGCTGACTGTCGGACGTTTCACCCCGATCAGGTTGCCGAGCCTGTCCGTCCGCATCTCATCGACCAGCCCGTCCAGTTGGCCGCTGATCACCTCCCGGATCCGTTCCTCCTGCCCGCTTGGGCCGAAGACACCGCACAGTTCCTCAATCAAAGCTCTCATGCTTCACTCCGCTCGGCCTCCAAAGGCCGCCCCAAGGGTCCGGATAGCGCCCTGCTCATCAGTTCTATCGCATTCTTCACGTCCGCCGGGTCCATCAGCGCTGCAGGAGTGTGTATGTAGCGGCAGGGCACGGCAACGGCTACCGCGGGCACGCCTTCGCGCGCCAGGTGAATGGTACCCACGTCCGTTCCCCCGACGCCGGGCTGCTTGAACTGCCACGGAATGTCGTGGGCGGTCGCGGTCTCCGTCAGGATGCGGACAAGCCGCCGGTCCGCATGTGCGCTCCGGTCCATAACCGAAATCGATGGACCCTTCCCCAGTCCGGTCGTCGGACTGACGTCATGCTGCTTGGGCAGGTCGTCCGCTACAGTGCCTTCAAGCGCCACCGCCACGTCCGGCTCGACCGCATAGGCCGCCACACCCGCGCCGCGCAATCCAATCTCTTCCTGGACGGTGAAGACCCCGACCAACTCGCATTCGTAATCGCCCTTCATCAGCTCGGCCAGCACATAGCAGCCTACCCGGTCGTCAAATGCCTTGCCCTTCAAGAGTCGGCCGTACTCCTCATACTCGCTCTCGAACGTAATCATGTCGCCCGGCAGGATACCCCCGGCGCCGCCCGTGTCGATCAGTAGATCGGAAATCGGCGCCACGCGCTTCCCCGAACGCGCCGCATGTGGCGCACGCATGATCACCCCGGGCACCGACTGCGCCCCAATCCGAACCCTTTTACCCGGCAGAATGCGCGGATCCAGGCCGCCGACGCTGCGAAACTTCACCGTGCCGTCCGCATTGGCGCGCATCACCATCCCGCCCACTTCGTCCATATGCGCGGCGAGCATCACCCGCTGTTGCCCCCTGTCGCCCGATCCTCCCTTGCGGACAATCAGGTTGCCGATCGAGTCGACCGTCAACGCCTCCACGTACGGGGCAAGCGCCTCCCGCAGAATGGCCCGTACCTCGCCCTCATGTCCCGCCACCCCGCGGGCCCTGGACAGTTTCTCGAGCAGTTCATTCATGGCAAAAAATCTTGCGTGCGGCAATACGCGCCGGCGTCCGATGCCCTCGGTGGCTACGCTTCGCCGTCGAGCGCCAGCGCGGTCAGGTCGTCCGGTAGTTCGCAGATAGTCCCGGCCAGCAGCCGCGCGCTCCGTTCAATGTCCTTGAGCGCGACCGTTTCAGCCGGCGTGTGCATGTTGCGGATCGGTACCGAAATCAGCGCAGTCGGGATGCCTGACTGCGAGACCTGCATCGCCCAGGCGTCGGTTCCTGAATTTCCAGGCAGAACCTCGTTCGTATAGGGAATCTCGTCGCGCTCGGCCGTGTCGACGAGCAGCTTTCTTAGAACGGGATGCAGGTTCGGCCCCAGCCCAATAGCCGGTCCGCTTCCCATCGCAAGCGACTCTTCAGGGGTCGCGCCCGGCTGCTCCGCGTAGGTCACGTCGAGAGCGATCCCCACATCCGGCTCCACCCGAAAAGCGGCCGTCTTGGCCCCGCGCAGGCCGATCTCCTCCTGCACCGTGACCACGGCGAAAACATCCCATCCGTGGCTGCGGCCCTGCAGAATACGCAGCGCCTGCAGCAGAACGACAACCGACACGCGATTGTCGAAGGCTTTGCCGGTAGCCTGCCCGTTACCCAACCTGTCTGCACTTTGGCGGACGGAAATGAAGTCCCCAACCGAGACGAGCTCTGCCAGCCTGTCCGCGGCCAGACCGACGTCAATGAAAAGATCAGCCTGGGCAAAAGGCTTCCCCCGCTCCTCCTGGGAGAGAACGTGGGGCGGCCGGCTGGCGACCAGCCCCGGCAGATCAGAGCGGCCGTGAACCGTTACCTCCTGCGCCGGCAGGGCCCCCAGGTCTACGCCACCAACCGGCGCAAAGCGCACAAAGCCCTTCTCCAAGCGGGTAACGATCAGGCCGATCTCATCCATGTGCGCCGCCACCATCACCCGCCTGCCGGACGAACTGCTACCGCGCTTAAGACCTGTCAGATTACCGAGAATGTCTGTGTGCAGTTCATCAACCAGCGGGGCCAGGTGGTCGCTGACACGCGCGCGAATCCGGTCTTCCTGGCCGCTTACGCCAGGCGTCTCGCTCAACTCCTTTAACAGAGAAAAGCTGTCCGATTCCGAAGACTTGTCGTCGCTGTTCACTATCCGGCGGGGACTCCAAGCTGCGCGCACTGGCCAAAGAGAGGAAGGACAAAAATCAACCCAACCACAATCCACACCCAGACCGGCATGCCGAGTATCATCAGGCGGCGCTTCGGCTTGTTCTCCACCGGACGCGGCAATACGGCCTGGCAGCGCCAGCAAACTTCCTTATCATCGGGATTCCAGGTTCCGCATTCGGTGCAGTCGGACATACGGCTTCCCCGTGTCAATCGGGTCGAAATTGGCCTGGCTCATGCTAACACAATCGGGGGACGTGAGCAAACGGTTGCCCAAAAAGCGTGCATCCCAAAAGGAGGGCGAATATTCGCATAACTCTGGAGGAAGCCAGGCCGCGGTCAGTTCACAATTCCATTTCCGGCGAACGAAGTGGTGTTACTTACTCCTCTCTCCTCTTCACTCTCTCTTCGCATTTGGGCGGTGGGGGCGAGTGGGGGCCCCCCAAAGTGGGGGGGGGGGGGGGGGGGGGGCCCGCGCCCCCCCCCCCCCCCCCCCCCCACCCCCACCACCACCCCCCCCCCCACCCCCCCCCCCCCACCACAAAACACAAAAAAAAAAAAAAAAAA
>VXOE01000379.1 GCA_009840225.1 Caldilineaceae bacterium SB0662_bin_25
ACGACCCGCTGCGACCGAACTCCCCCCCACCCCGCGGCGCGGCTCGTCCCCAGGCGTAAGCCGGCGCAGGCCGGCCAACGCCCAATCGGCCCAACCTCCACAGCGATGACCATCAAGAGCCCGCCACAGAAATCCTGACACGACACTCCGTTATCCCCTATCCAGGCAGACCGCACATGGCACACGCATACAGAACATGGCATAGTAGTAGCGAAAACCCCAATACGCCCCTGCCGTTCTTCCCGCCCCTTCGCGTGCCTTCGCGGATCAAAGCAAGGTGTTCTTCGCGCCCCTTCGCGCCCCTTCGCGAGCCTTCGCGGATCAAAGAAAAATGTTCTTCGCGGTCCTTCGTGGCCCTTCGTGGAAAAAAGGTATTCTTCGCGCCCCTTCGCGTGATTTCGCGGATCGATCAGTTCTCCAAAACCCGCCAAAACGCGCACCTGTTCTATTAGTGGAGATCAAACCATGAACCTCACCACCGCCCAAATTACACAGTTCGACCAGCAGGGCTACCTGTTCTTCCCCGATCTCCTCGACAGCGATGAAGTCGCCGTCCTCCAGCAGGCCGTCCCGGACATCCTCAGCCGCCCAGGCCCGGAGATCATCCCCGAAAAGGACGACCCCGCCTCAATCAGGCTTGCCTTCGGCGCCCATACCTACTCCGAACCCTTCCGCTGCCTGACACGCCTCCCCCGTCTCTTGAACCCCGTCCGCCAGCTCCTGCGCGACGATGTTTACCTCCATCAGAGCCGCCTCAACCCCAAACAGGGCTTCGGCGGCGGCGCCTCCTGGGACTGGCATCAGGACTACCCGCCCTGGCATTCCATCGACGGCATGCCCGAACCCAACTGCATCATGGTATCCGTCTTCATCGACGACTGCACCGCAGTCACCTCTCCCCTCCTGATCGTGCCCGGCTCGCAGCGCCACGGGCTCCTCGACGCCCGTCTCCACAAGGACGCCGCCGGCAGAGGCTACGCCCTGCACCATATCGACCATGCCACCTTCGAACGCCTCGCGGCCGAGAACGGGATCGAAGCGCTGGTCGGGCAGGCAGGGTCCGTCGCCTTCGTCCACTGCAACGTCCTCCACGGTTCGGCCAACAACGTCTCCCCCTGGCGCCGCGCCATCATGTACCTGATCTACAACGCCGTCAGCAACGCCTGCACCGGCACCGAGCGCCCCTGGTATCAGAACAACCGCGACTTCACGCCCCTCAGCCCCCTCGACGACAATAGCGTGAAGGTTCTGACCTGAGCCGCGGCCACCGGATTCCCCAGCACACCCACCTGGAGCCATTTACATGAAATATCTGACCGCCGACCAGCTGCAAGACATCTGTACCCGCATCCTCGACGCCGCCGGCTCCCCTCACGCCGAGTCGGAAGCCGTCTGCGAGGTACTCGTGCGCGCCAACCTGTTTGGACACGATTCACACGGCGTCATGCGCATACCGCAATACGTCGGCCAGATTCGCAGCGGCGCCATCCGTCCCGGAACCCCCATCGAGATCGAACGCGAGACACCCGCCTCCGCCGTCATCCAGGCCCATCAGGGCTGGGGCATGGTCATCGCACGTCAGGCCATGCGCCTCGCCATCGAAAAGGCGCGCCAGGTCGCCGTCGGCACCGTCGTCGTGCGCGGCAGCCAGCACGTCGGCCGCGTGGGCGAATACCCCACCATGGCCGCCGAGGAAGGTATGATCGGCATGGCCGTCGTCAACTCCTACGGCACCACCGGCTCGGTCGCCCCCTTTGGCGGCGCCGAACGGCGGCTCTCCCCCAACCCCATCGCCTTCGCCATGCCCAGCGGCGGGCCCTGGCCCGTCATGGTCGACATCACCACCTCGGTATTCCCTGAAGGCAAAATCCGCGTCACCCGCTACGCCGGCAAACAGCTGCCCGAAGGCGTAATCGTCGACGCCGGCGGCAACCCCACCACCGACCCGGCCGCCTTCTATGCATCCCCGCCGGGTGCCCTCCTGCCCTTGGGCGGGATCGTCGGCCACAAGGGCTTTGCCCTCGGCATCGTCGCCGAGCTTCTCGCCGGTGCCCTCTCCGGCGCCGGCGTCACCGGCAAGGAGAGGGACGAAACCGGCAACGGCGTCTACTTCCAGGCCATCAACATCGACGCCCTGCTCCCCTACGACGACTTCATCCACACCGTCCAGGAGCAGATCGCCTGGGTAAAGTCGGCGCGCCCCCAACCCGGCGTCAGCGAAGTCCTCTTCCCCGGCGAACCCGAATACCGCACCGCCCAGCAGCGCAGCGCCCACGGCATCCCCGTCGAAGACAGCATCTGGCACGAAATCACCGAAACCGCAGAAACCCTCGGCGTTTCCATTGAAGCCTGACCCGCCCCTCCGTGTTTGATGCCCCACCACTTACATGGCATCATAGGGCGCAACCCGCAAGCAGTTCACTGACCACTGACCACTGACCACTGACCACTAACCACTGATTTCCGAGGTTCAGACAATGCAAGTTCTCTTTCTTCCCTTCAACCCCGTCATGCACTACTGGTACGATGGCTTCGTCGAAGCGGTCGACGGGCGTTATCCAATCACGATGTACGACCCCGACAAGCCCGTCGCCCCGCAGTTCGAGGGCATCGACGTCGTGGTGGCCTGCGCCGGCTGCACCCATGAGATGGTCGATGCCTCCGTCGAGGCCGGCGTCAAGCTGTGGCAGGTGCTCTCCGTCGGTGTCGACCACTGGGACATGCCCTATTTTTTCAGAAAGGAAATGCCGTTCGCCCATACACCCGGCCCCTTCAGCGCCATCGCCCTCGCCGAGCACGCGCTCACCCTCATGCTGCTTATCGCTAAGAACCATCGCGCTGCTCAGGCCAACATGCGCGCCGAACTCTTCAGCCTGCCCCTGAACGACGAACTGGCCGGCAAGAAGCTCGGCCTCATCGGCCTCGGCGCCAGCGGACGCGAGCTGGCCAGGCGCGGCCACGCCATGGGCATGGAGATCCTGGCCATCGACATCGCCGACATCCCGCAGTCGGTGCGCGACGAGTGTCACGTCTCCTTCTTCGGCGATCCCAGCGCCATGGATCATGTGATCGCCGAGGCCGACTATCTCTCGCTCCACACGCCCAGCACCGCCCAGACCCGGCACATGATCGGGGCGCGTCAGTTCGAGCTGATGAAGCCCTCCGCCGTGCTGATCAACGTCGCGCGCGGGCTGCTTGTGGATGAGGATGCCCTGGTCGAGGCACTACAGAGCGGGCAGATCCGCGCCGCCGGCATGGACGCCTTCGTCACCGAGCCCCTGCCCAGCTCCCACCCGCTCCTGCAGATGGACAACATGTACTGCACGCCCCACATCGCCGGCGTAACCCGGGAGACCGCCCAGCGCCGCGGCCAGGCCGCCGCCGACAACGTCGAGCGCGTCTCCAAGGGCCTGGAGCCGCTCTATCAGGTCACCCCGGACAATTACAGTTAATTCGAATAGAGAGATAGGATTCCGAGGAGAGAGCGAAAAACATCTGCGAGCGGGTGGTGGTGTGTCCTATCCACTATCCGCTGCAGGTCTCACTTCACGTTCGCTGACCGTCACCTTAGGGCCCTGGCCGAGCCCGATGCCGCCGGTGAGAGGTATTTCCGCGCCGGTGATGAAGCTGGCCGCATCGCTTGCCAGAAACAGGCAGAGGTTGCCCGCCTCCTCTATCGTCCCGCTGCGCCCGGTCCACTGCCATGTCTCCACAAAGTTGTGAAACGCCTCACCGTATTCCATCGTGGCCTCAAGGTCCAGGCGGCTCTGGGTGAGGATATTGCCGGGCATGATGGCATTCACCCGCACACCGTGCGTGGCTTCGTCGATCGCCAGCGCCTTCGTAAGGCCGTGAACGCCGCCCTTGGAAGCGCAGTAGGTGCTCGCCTGCCACTGCCCCATCGCACCCACAATGCTGCCCAGGTTGACGATGCTTCCCCGCGTCTGTCGCAGATGGGGCAGCGCGTACTTGCTGGCGGCAAATACGCTGACGAGATTCAACTGCAGCAGTTCTTTGAAATCCTCGATTGAGAAACTGTCGATCGGCTCATGTGCAGGGTGCTGGCCGGCGTTGTTGATGAGGCAGTCCAACCGTCCAAAGCGCGCCACTGTCCGCTCGATTACCCCTTCGACCTGGGCCGGCTGACGCACATCGCACGGCTCAAAGTGGCAATCCCCCGGCCCGGTCGCGGTCAACTCCTCAGCTAGGGCGCGCCCGGTCTCCCCGTCAATGTCGCAGATCACCACGCGCGCCCCTGCCCGCACAAATACCCGAGCACAGCCTGAGCCGATGCCCTTGCTGCCGCCCGTGATCAGGGTGGCTCTGTCAAATCCAGCGGCAAAAGGAGTCCTCTTCTCTGCCATCGCATCAGCCCCTTGTTGCTGTACTGGTTCGTGAGTGGTCCCTAGTGGGTAGGGCGCGGCGCAAACCGCTAGCCGCTGCCGTCAGGCCGCCCGCGCACGATCAGGTACTCCACGTCCTCCAGCGTTGAATCTTCAACGTCGAGGACCCCTTGCCTCTCCCCGCCCTTCAGCACCATCACCCGGTCCCCAATCGACAGCACGTCGCTGATGCGATGCGTGATCAGGATGATCGAAATTCCTTGATCGCGCAGCTCAGACATAAGGTCCAGCAACGTGTTGGCCTCCTTCACCCCCAGAGCGGCTGTCGGCTCATCCATGATCAGAATCGTGGCATCGAAGCCGATCGCCCGCGCCACCGCCACCATCTGGCGCTGACCCCCCGACATCCTCTCGACCAGCAGCTTGGGCGAACTGATGTTGATCCGCAGCCGCGACAGCAGCGCCTCCGACTCGGCGTACATCCTCTTCTTGTCCAGAAAAGTGATGCCGAGGACCCGCTTGGTGTACTCCCGCCCGGTGAACACATTGGCGGCAACGTCCAGATTGTTGAACACCGCCAGGTCCTGGTATATCATCGCCAGCCCCAGCGCCTGCGCGTCGCGTGGATTGCGCAGCGCCGCCTTCTGCCCTTCGACGAAAATCTCGCCTGCGTCCGGAATCACCGACCCGTAGAGCGTCTTCATCAGCGTCGACTTTCCAGCCGCATTGTCGCCCACCAGGCCCAACAGCTCCCCGCGCCGCAGCTCCAGATCGACGCCGTTGAGCGCCTGTACGGTGCCAAATCTCTTCGAGATTCCCCGCATCTCAACCGCGTGCTCAATGCTCATGGATATACTCACAATTGCTGTGAGGAGTGAGAAGATCTCTCTTCCCACTCCTCCAGATTCTCCGCTTCTCTTACTGCATAACCTCTGTTTCGACGATCTCCTTGATCTCCAGAAAATTCTGCTTCATCGTATCCTGGTAGCTGTCGATGTTGGACTGGTCGACAAGCGTGATGCGGGTGTCAAGATACTGGTATGTAGCCTGCACGCCCTGGTGCTTTATCATCCACGGAATGTAGACCGCCAGGTAACCCTGACCGTAAGGCTGCTGAACGTAGGTGAAGGAGACCGTTCCATTGCGGATGCCTTCGACGATCTCCGGAGCATCGTCCACGCCCGTAACGATAACATCGTCGCGGCCGGCGTCCGGGAAGGCCACCGTCGCGCCCACCGAGTTCAGGTTGCCCAGCGAGTAGTAGGCATCCATTTCAGGATAGGTGACCAGGGCCTCTTCCGCACAGCGGACCGTGCCCTCCGGGTTGTCGCAGTCGATCAGCACGCCGATCACCTTGATGTCCGGCGCATGTTCGGCGAAGTAGTCCTCAAGCCCGGCCTGGCGGTCCTTATCCACCACATTGCCAGGCTCGCCAAACGCAACCACCACATTGCCTTCGCCGCCCATCAACTCCACCAGCCGTTCGGCTACCGTCGCGCCGGCCGTGTAGAAGTCCGTCGCCATGCAGACGTCGGCATTGACCGCCTCGGAGCAGGAGGCATTCTGCGTGGTACCAAGTCCTCTCTCCTTGGCTTGGGCCAGGATACCTTCCATGATATCCGGCACGCCCGTCATCACGCTCAGTCCGGCGATGCAGGGCAGAGAGAGGGCGGACTCCGTCATATCCAACTGTTTCTCAGGGCTGTACTCAGCCGGCGCCAGGAAGACGATCTCCACGCCCAGCTCCTCCGCAGCGGCCTCCGCGCCGCCCTGCCACGCCGTAATGTAAGGATGCACCAGCGGCGCGCTGACAATGTACCGCTCTGTGTCGCCGCAATCCGGCTCCCTCTCAACAACCACCGTTTCCGGCATGGTGCAGGCAGCCAACCCGACAACCAGCAGCACCATCAAGGCTATACCGAATAACAATCGCTTCATGACTCTTTCCCCCTTCGTCTGAAAGACATTTATCCTCTCCTGCGGTGCGACTCGGTACGCATTGCCCTCTCTTTCTATCGCCACCTCCTTACGCCGGTGACCGGTGGACGCTGATCGTAGACAGCATCATCCACCGGAAACCGGACACTAGGATGGCCCCGTTCAACGATCGCGGCCCAGAATAATACGCCAGTTTAACTCTCCCCGCCGGAACTGGTCGATCAACAGGGCCACCACCACCAACATGCCCTGCACGATATCCTGCAGATAGATGTTCAGCTGCAAGACGACCAGAGAATTGCGCGCAATCCCCATGATGGCCGCGCCGATCAACGTGCCCGCCATCGAGCCAACGCCGCCGGTCAGCAGCGTGCCTCCCACGATCGCAGCCGTGACCACCGGGAAGAGCAGCCCCTGGCCGATCTGCGGCAGCGCATTGCCCACCCGGCCCAGCAGCACGATCCCGCCCAACGCCGACAGAAAGCCGCTCAGGGTGAAGATGCCGACGCGAATGCGTTCGACATTCATGCCCACATCCTGGCTGGCCTTCAAGTTGCCGCCGATCATGCGCACCCGCAGCCCGAAAAGCGTCCGCGTCAGCAGTATGTGCATGAGAAAGGCGACGATAAACATCAGGACGATCAGAGCCGGCACCGGACCGATAAGCCCTTTCCCCAGCCAGGTCAGACCGTCGGGCAGGCCGATGATCGACTCCCCGCGCGTGATATAGAAATTGACGCCCAGAAAGACCGCGCCCGTGGCAAGCGTCATCACAATCGGATGAAGCCGAAAGCGAGCCGCCAGAACGCCGTTCAGAAAACCGCACACCACGCCGACCCCCAACCCCCCGATTATGGCGATGGGCGGATCAAGCCCTGCGTTTTTCCACAGCTTGGCCGTGACCATCGCCGCCAGCCCGGCTATCGACCCCTGCGACAGATCGAACGCGCCCGATACGATCACCAGCGTCTGCCCCATCGCCACGATCGATGTGACCGAAATCTGCCTCAGAATCGTGGTCAGGTTGAACGGCCTCCGAAATATCGGCGAAACCGTGTACATGACCACAAAGAAGAGCATCAGGGCCAGGAATACGCCGGACTCGCGGTGCGCCATCATTTCCCGGACGCGGGCGCGCGCCGATTCCACCCGTGTGGTCGGCGTCTGATTCGCCGTCATCTGGACTCTCCTCTGGATCCTGCTCAAATGTAACCGCAGACGCGGGCGGGTGGGCCCCTACTCCTCGCGCCCCATCCGCTTCTTCAACCCCGCGTAGCTGTACTCGTCGCTGGCAAGGAAATCAAAGTAGGACCGCTCCACCTCCAGCACACGTTGCGCCTGCTCGGCGACCTCGTCGGCGATAGCGAGAGGGATCGAAACGACACCGTTGGCATCCCCGTGCAACAGGTCGCCCGGCTGAATTGTCAGCCCGTAGATCGAGATTGTCGTGCCCGTATTGGTATACGCGCCGTATCCGTGCGAGACCACAGCGCCTGCGCAGAAGAGCTGGAACCCCGGTGCCCGCTGCGCTATGCCTTGGAAGTCACGGCTCCCCAGATCGGTCACGATGCCGACCCCGCCCAGTTTCTGCAGCGCCGAGCAGAACATGTCGCCCGCCAGACAGCTGCGCATCCGGTCCCCGCCCGTGTACTGCACGGCCAGGACCACCGGCTTGGGCGCGGCCGCCACCATGTCCAGGACGTCGTGCAACCGATTGGGCCTGTCGTCGCCGGCGCTGGTGGTGTCTTGCGTCGCCGTCACCGCGAATCCGACCATCGGCTCCGCCTCGGGAAACTGGCATCGCAGCTCCAGGGAGGCATAGCCGCTGACCGGATCGCGTACCTCGAAATGTTCGATGGCATTGGCGACCGTGGCGCTGTCGATCCGGCGCAGCGCCTCGATGGTTTCGGCAGAGATTTGCGGGTTCGTCATTGTGTTCTCCTTGAACTGTACGCCGCCGGCTGTTTGGTTGTGACCGTCTGAATCTACGCGATTTCCACTCCGACCGATGCACCTGCCTCGGTGAAGGACTGCCAGATATCTTCGGCGATCGGAATGCCCTCACGCCGTCTCTGTTCCCGCGTGCGCGCCTCCAAATCGCCCGGCGCCAGCACCTCATCGAATCCCGGCGCCGGCGGCACCGCACGCACGCGCCGCTCCATCTCGTCCGCCCGTTCGGCATATTCGGCAAAGGGTTGGAACAGGTCCGCCTTGATCGCCATCATCGTGACGCCCTGATGCAGCATGATGGCGCCGGCCCGCCCCGCTTCCACGTAGCTGTCCGCACCGGTGAAGATCCGCCCCAGGTACTCGGCCGCCATCATCAGCGTATAGCCTTTGTGCGCGCCAAACGGCAGGTGCCCGCCGCCGTTGAAAAAGTCGTCCGGATTCGTGGTCGGGACGCCGTCCTTGTCAACGATGCTGTTCGGGGGAAGCTGTTCGCCGCGGTTGTAGGCATTGTCGACTTTAACGCCCGAGAGGGCGGTCGTGGCCCAGTCGAACATCATCGTCGACTCTTCGCCCGCCGGCAGCCCGACCGAGATCGGATTGGTGTGCAGTACGCGCCTCCTGCCGCCGTAGGGGACGGTTGCGGGTGTGACTTCACCGTAGCCCCCGGCCCACACCATGCCGACCATATTCTCGGCGGCCGCCATCTCCACGTAGTGGCCCAGCCGGCCGATGTGGTGCAGCTGCACCATGCCCACCACCGCCACGTTCTGCGTCTTGGCCTTGCTGATCGCCAGTTCCATCGCGTACTTGGCGCCGACGTGGCCGAAAGTCCAGTTGCCCGTCACCAGCGCGCTGTTGGCGGTCTCCTGCAGGATCGAAGGCTTGGCCGCCGGAAAGATTTCGTCGGCCTGTATGCCGGCCACGTAGATCGGCACGGGCCAGATGCCGTGCGTGTCCACACCGCTCAGATTGGACAGCACCAGGTGATGGGCCACCTCCTCGGCATTCTGCTCATCCGCGCCGGCGGCCAGCAGGATCCGTTTCACCAGGGAATGAAGTTCATCCGCGGTTTTTGTTATCATGTCATTTCCTTTGTGGCCAGCGGCCAGTGATGAGTGTCTGGCCGCCGGTTGGCGGCCGTTGAGGCTCAGTCGGACGGCGGTTTGACTTCATACAGTTCGCCCTGCAATCCGACCGGCGTTGAAAAAAATATGTAGCGCACAATCTCGCCCGTGTCCACCACCTCTACGTCAATCTGCTGGATCTCCTCCGTTTCAAAAGTGACCCCCGTTGCCTTCAGATCGGCGACCGCGGCGTCGATGTCGTCGACCTGCCAGGCGACGTGCTTCACAATGCCCGGCGCCGCGTCATCGGTCGCCTGCCACAGCTCCAGGCCCGGATACCAGGCAATGGTAAGCCCCGGCCGGTTGACCTCTCTCAGCTTGGTCAGACCGCAATGTTCTTCCAGGTAGCTCCTTGTTGCCTCCAGATCAGCGACATCCACTGAAACATGGTTGTCTATGATATTGAACATCGTTTCCTCCTCAAGGACACTCGTTTATTGACAGACCGGCGCGCCCAACTGCAGCATCACCGGCGATTCGAAACTGTTCAATGCGCTGCAACTGGCCGCGCGCCCGCGTCTCAGGCCGAATGCACAAGCTCCATCTGCGCCCACCATTCGCCCGCCTGTGCTTCCGGCGCCGGTTCTTGGAAGCCGCGCATCAGGTCGTCCCACGCCCGCAGCCGCGCCGCCCCGCCCCCGGGCGCAGAAAAGGCCCGGCCAAAATCGAACCCGTCCTCCGTCTCGATGTACATGAACAGACGCCGGCCAATCAGGAATATCCTCGTCTTGAGGATGCCCAGGTTGCGGGCCTGTTCCAGCACCTCCGGCCAGACATCCCGGTGGTACGCCTTGTACTGTGCGATGACCTCCGGATCATCCTTCAAATTGATGGTCAGGCCATAGCATTTCATGGGCCCTCCTCCTCTGCCCTCCTCCGCGATCGGCGCAAAAACTACTGCAAAATGACCGGCAAGCTCTTCAGATTATGAAAGGTGTTATTCTGCTGCCATTCGACACCCGCCTCGTCCAGTTTCATATCTGGAAACCGGCGTAGTAGCGTGGTGAACGCGATCTCGGCCTCGCGGCGCGCCAGCGGTGCGCCCGCGCAGAAGTGGATGCCCCAGCCGAAAGATGTGTGCAGGTTCGGGTCACGCGTGATGTCCAGCCGGTCGGGATGCTCGAATTGGGCCGGGTCCCGGTTGGCCGCCCCCAGCATCAGCGAAAGCGTCTGCCCCTTGGGAATCCGCTTACCACCGATCTCGACATCTTCCGCGGTCAAACGCCACGCCCGCAGGAACGAGGTGTCGTAGCGCAGAAACTCCTCTACCGCCGTTCCGATCAAGTCCGGGTTCTCCCGCAACATGCGCAACTGTTCCGGATTGCGCAGCAGCGCCAGCAACCCGTTCCCGATCAGGCCGGTGGTCGTCTCATGACCGGCTGTCAGCAGCGTGATGCAGGTCGCGACCAGCTCGGTCTCGCTCAGCATGTCGCCCCGTTCCTCCGCCGCCACCAGCGCGCTGATCAGGTCATCCTCCGGCTCTTTCCGCCGCGCCTCGATCAACGCCAGCAGCCACGTCTTGGTCTCAAGCAGCGCGGCCGTGCTCTTCATGATCGTCTCGATATGTGGGCGCCCTGTGCCATGAAAGGCGACGATGTCGTCCGACCACGCCTTGAACTGGTCACGGTCCTCCGCCGGTACGCCCAGCGTTTCAGCGATCACGATCGCCGGCAGCGGGTACGCGAAACTGCCGATCACCTCCATGGCGTCGCCTCTTGCAGCCTGATCGAGCAGGCTATCCACGATCTCCTGCACCCGCGGCCGCATACCCTCTACCACGCGTGCGCTAAAGGCCGTGTTCACCAGCCCGCGCACCCGCGTATGCTCAGGCGGGTCGGTGTTCGGCATCCCCACCGTGAAGTTGTCGTAGAGCGGACGAATCTGCTCGCGCACGCCTTCCGGCAACTGGTCCAGAAACGCGGCGATGCGCCCCACGTTGGTAAAGCGGCGATAGTCGCGCAGGACCGCAACGACGTCCGCGTAACGCGTCAGCACCCAGCACCCCCAGGCATCGCTCCAGTGGACCGGATCCTCTTCGCGCAGCTGATGGTAGATGGGGTACGGATCGCTGAGTATGTCGGGCGAGATCAAAAGTTGATCAAGCGACGAAACGCTGTTCATAACCATGGATCCTCCTTACCACGCTGTGGCAAGCGCTTGCATCTGCCGCGGGCACTACCGTTTCAACGTCCCGGAATCGAGTCGATAAGCAGTTGAGTGTAAGAATGTTGCGGCTGCTCCATAACGGCTTGGGTCTTCCCCGTCTCCACGATATCGCCCTTCTGCATCACGTAGACGCGTGAGGTCAGATAGCGCACCAGCCCTAGGTCGTGCGAAATGAAGATGATCGCCAGCCCCCGTTCCAATTGCAGCCGGCGCAGCAGATTCAGCAGCTGCGCCTGCGCCGACTGGTCGATCGACGAAGTCGGCTCGTCCGCGATCAGCACCTTCGGGTCTGGCGCCAGCGCCCGCGCCACACTCACCCGTTGCCGCTGCCCGCCCGACAGCGATTTGGGAAACTGCCGCGCCTGGTCGTCGCTGATGCCCATCGCATTCAGCAGCCGCAGCGCCTGCACCCTCGCCTCCGCGCCCGGCAGACTCTTCCACACCTGCACCGCCTCCGCCACCGCCTGCCAGACCCTCATCCGCGGGTTGAGCGACGAATAGGGGTCCTGGAAGATCATCTGCGTCTTCCAGCGCTCGCTTCTCGGCATGCCCTGCTCGCTCCCAGCGCTGAAGATCGGCTCCCCCTCCAGCCGCACTTCCCCCGCGCTCGGCCTCTGCAGACCCACCAGCGTCCGCGCCAGCGTCGTCTTCCCGCTCCCGCTCTCGCCCACAATGCCCACCGCCTCGCCGCCATGGACCGTAACGCTGGCCCCGCGCACCGCCTCGAAAGCCTCCGCGCCCCGCCCGAACGTAACCGAAATATCCTTCCCCTCCAACAGCGGACCGTCCATGGGTGCATCCCGAAAATAGGGGTGAGCTTCCTCAATCCTCTGACTACTGACCACTGACTACTGACCACTGCAGTTCCGGGCGGTCGGGCCTATTCGGCCC
>VXOE01000190.1 GCA_009840225.1 Caldilineaceae bacterium SB0662_bin_25
TTTGTCCGCTACAATACATTTTCTTTTTTTTCTCTTTTTTTTTTTTTTTTTTGTTGGTGGGGGGGGGGGGGGGCCCCCCCCCCGGCGGTGGGGTGGGGGGGCGCCCCCCCCCCCCCACGCCCCCTCTCCTACAACCTCGCGTCGCAGCGAGTGTGTGGGCAATACGAAGTTGGCGTCCCGCGTCGGCCCGCGCCCCCCGCCTTTGAACCGTTTTAGACTCGCGACCGCTCACGACCAGCCTGCGCCGCTACTGACCACTGACTACTGACCACTGACCACTGCAGTTCGCCCCTTCTCCTCGCGCACGGCCGTCAGCGCAGCAAAGCCTACCACCGCCAGCGCCGTCCAGAACAGAAAGGGCGCCCCAGGACCAACTGATTCCAGTCCGTTTCCAAGCGGAGGCGCGACGACAGATCCAATCCGAGATATAGCCATGATCAGACCGGTGGCCGTCCCGGCAAGAGCAGGACCAACCCCCCGCAATTCGATGATCAGCGTCATCATCGTCGCCATGTAGCCGTCCCGCGTAATACCCGCGAAAAGAACCGCCAGCCACACAATGATCCCCTGCACGAACGAGAGGAGACCGAACCCTACCACTAACATCAGCGCCGACGCCAGCAGCAGCGGACGGCGCACCCCCATCCGGTCCGACAGCAGCGTAAAAGGAACCGTGAACAGCAGGCTGGCGAAATGGAAGCTGGCCAGAGCGCTGTCCGCCGTGCTCGGCTCCCAACCCGCATTGCGTAGATAGAGCGGCAGGTAGCCAAGCGATCCCTGTATCGCCCCGCCGATGCCAAACATCGCCACCGCCAGCAGCCACACGTTGCGCAGACGGACCACCTGCAGCATCGAGTCTCGCAGCGAAAGCCGGTCCCCTTGTGCTGTGGCCCTTCCATCGCCGTCCGGCCCAGGCCTTGTAAACGCCCACAATATACCGACGATGACCGCCAGCACGCCGTAGAATAGGAGAACGTTGCGCCAGCCCCCCAGAAGCGGCGAAAGGAACGTCGCGCTGATCAGCGAGCCAAGCAGAAAGCCCAACGCCATGCCCGCCGACACCACCCCGTTCGCCATCCCCAGCCGCTTTCCCGAAAACCAGACGCCGCACGTCTTGTGCACATTCATCGGCGCCGCCATCGGAAAGAGCCCTGCCACCAGCACCGTGGCAGTCAGGCTGCCGTAGTCGCTGGCAAACGCCCGCGTCGCCCCCGTAACGCCGGCAAGCAGACAGGCGATCACCAGCATCCGCCTCGCGCCAATGCGGTCGCCAACTACGCCGCCGGTCAGGCTCATCGCAACGCCCAACAGCGAGGACGCCCCCCACACATATCCGATCTGCACCAGGTTCAGCGAAAGCTCAGTGCCGATCTCATCGAACAGGACCGGCAGCGACATCATAGGCATGCCCACGACCAGCGTGTGGGTCAATGCGGCCAGCACCAGAACGTACCAGCGGTACGCGCCTTCGGCAGAAGCGGGATCCGCGGTTGGCGGGGCCGCAACGCGCAGCGGATCAGACACTCGCCGTCGCTCCCCCGTCGATGAGGACCTCTGCGCCCGTGATGCTCGCCGCCCGGTCCGAGACCAGGAACAGCGCCATGTCCGCAATCTCGTCCGCCTCCGCCATGCGGCTCAGCGGCACCGACGCGATGCGGCGGGCTTTTGCCTCCTCCACCGAAATCCCCTGCGCTTCCGCCTCCTGGCGGGCGAGTTGCCTTGCCCGTTCCGTGTTCACGGGGCCGGGAGAGATGGCGTTGATGCGCACGCCGTAGGGGGCAAGGTCCTGGGAGATCCCCTTCGTAAAGTTGATAATCGCAGCATTGGCCGTGCCGCCGGCGACAAATGACGGCGTGGGATTGTGGGCCGCAGCGCCTACAATGTTGACGATGCGTCCTTCCCGCCGCGCCTTCATCTGCGGCGCCAGCGCTCGCACCATCCGTATATATCCGAGAAGTTTCAGTTCCCACGCACCCTGATAAGCGTCGTCGCTCAGGCTGTAGAAGTCACCGCTCGGCGCCGACCCGGCGTTGTTGATGAGAATGTCCACCTGACCCCATGTCGAAAGGGCCCGTTCGACCGCCCGTTCGACCCCTCCTGCCGTGCTCACGTCCGCGCTCACAGAGAGCGCACTGGCGCTGCTCTCTGGCGCATGGTCCGCGATCGCGGCCAGCCCCTGCGCCAACCGGTCTTCGTCGCGCGCCGCGATCAGCACGCTGACTCCCTCCGCGTACAGGGCCTGCGCACAGGCCAGTCCGATGCCCGCGCTGCCGCCTGTGACAATGGCCGTCTTGCCGGAAAGATTGAGCTGCAAAGTAGCACTTCTCCTTCAAAAATGTGGTCCTTCAAGGCCTGCGGCTGCAAACTTCGGTTGACAGCGGGACTGCGCTCACCCGCTTCCTTCCCCCGCGTCCCCATAGATCTCGCAGTTCGGAAAAGTAAGCGAGAAGCCGTACCAGCGCGCAAAGAGGTGCAGCGGCTGATCGGCTGGCAACTCGTCTCCCGATGGATCGAAAAGCCTGCCGTTGCGCACGATCGCGCCGTCTTCCAGGCGCAGGTCGCTCCCATCCCACTCGGCATCCTGCCCATCGACGAAGAGCGGCGTCGGCGTGCCCGATACCGGATCCAGGTAGATCAGCACATTTCTGTTGTCGATGACGTCGAACAACACGCCGTCCTCCGCCTTGAGAACCTCCAGCGGATAGTAACGGCTGACCCTCTCCGTCCACACCCCCAGCCCCATCTCCAGGCGCGGCCGCCGCGGGTCTTCCTCACCCATTGAACCCGCAAACCTCGGCGGCAAAAATCGTCCGTTGGTCAGTCGCACCAGGACCTTCATCAGGCCCGCCGCCAGACCAAAAGGCAGCGGCAGCCGTGACCGTCCAATACGCGCATCCGGGAACTGCGCCAGCGCCTGGTCCGCCCGCATATGTCGCAGCGGCTCCAACTCGAGACGCCTACCCTTGAGCGGACCGTGCAGGCACTCACCCGTGACGTGGTCCCAGTACGACCCCGTCTGGTGGTCCCCCATCAACGACATGCCGTTATACAGGCCCCGCGTCGCAAAACTGTATGTCTCCCCGTCTATGACCGGCGTCAGACCGACGCCGCTGTTGCACGGTGCTCAGAACGTGGCCAGAAACGGTGTCCCGTTCCACTCCCCCTGCGCCACGTGGTGAAAGATCATCTCGCTGGTGAGCAGAGACAGCGCCTCGCCCTCCCGCTCCAGCACCAGCACCGGCGTCTCCCCGCGCACCTTCTTGCCGCCCAACGCGTCGGCCAGCCTCTCCGTGCGCCCCACAGCCAGCGGCCGGAACATGTCCCGCTTGCTCAGAATCGCCCGCTTCGCGTCAAAGGTCGCCGCCGCGGTCAGTTCGGTTGTGTTCGCTTCCATCTTCAGCCCTTTCGCCAGCCGAACACGGAAAACCGGTCCTGTCCTGGGAAGTTCGCCCCTGGGCCGGATCTCCTATTCGGTCGAAAAGCGGAAAATAGTAGTCTGCGTATATTCTTCGCCGGGCCGCAGAACAATCGACGGAAAGTGCGGTTGGTTCGGCGCATCCGGAAAATGCTGCGTCTCCAGGCAGAATCCGCCGCGGTGCGGATAAACCTGCCCGCCTTTGCCCGGGTTCGCCGCCTCCATCTGGTTGCCCGTATAGAACTGCACGCCCGGCTCCGTTGTCAGCACCTCCAGCACCCGTCCGCTGACCGGCTCCGTAACCCGCGCCGCCAGCCGCAGCGTGCCCGGCTCCCCGTTGAGAACGAAGTTATGATCGTAGCCGCCGCCAAACCGGAGCTGCTCGTCGTCCGCGTCGATGCGCGCGCCGATGACAGTGGGCTCGCGGAAATCGAACGGTGTGCCGGTCACGTCCCGCAGCTCACCTGTCACGATCAGCGCGTCGTCCATCGGCGTGAACGCGTCGGCATCGATCATGGCGACGTGGTCGTGGATGTTGCCCTCCCCGGCCAGGTTGAAGTAGCTGTGATTGGTCAGGTTCACGATCGTCGGCGCGTCGCAGGTCGCATGGTAGTCGAGACGCACCTCGTTGTCATCGTTCAGGCTCAGCCTCACCGTCGTCTCCAGCGTCCCCGGATACAGGTCTTCTCCGTCCGGGCTGTCGTGTGAGAGCAGCAGCCCGACCTCCCGCTCGTTCTGAAAAGGCTGCGCATGCCACACTACATTGCCAAAGCCGACCTCCCCGCCGTGAAGATGGTCGTCGTTGACGTTGCGCGCCAGCTGGTAAGTCACACCATCCAGCTCGAACCTCCCCCCGCGGATGCGGTTCGCGCAGCGGCCCACCAGCACGCCGTAATAGGGGTGCCCGGCCAGGTACTCCTCAAGCGTATCGAATCCCAGCACCACGTCCCCCGCCTCGCCGTCGCGGTCCGGCGTCGTCAACGTGCGGATCAGCCCCCCGTAGTCGAGTACATCGACCTCTACGCCCCTGTTGTTGGCCAGCGAATACTGCCTGACCCCGTGCCCCCTCCCCGTCCTGCCGAATGCCTGGCTGCTTAGTCTCATTCCTCGTTATCCATAGTTTTTCTGCCGGTACTCCGCCAGCATCTGGTCCATCACCCACGACGTACGCGCGCCGCTGACGCCCGTGCTCGGGCACTGTCCGTGCCCGTTCAACTCATCCACGATCGTCTGAATCAGCGGTTGGTGTACGTGGTCCGGCTGCGTAACCGGGATCTCCTCGGTCCCCGCGCTAGTCGTCAGCGCGATCGGGCTGGCATCAAAACAGACATAACCGATGCGCCCCTTCGTGCCTTCGATCTCCGTCCAGTCCAAGTTTTCAAAGCCGGAGAACATCCACGTCCCCGTCCCCTGCACGCCCGATTCAAACGTGAAGCTGCCGCACACGACGTCCTCGGCGTCGTAAAGCCCCGCCTGGTTCCCCGCAAACCCCTGCACTCGGCTGATCGGCCCCAGCAGATAGTCGAGAAGGTCCAGCATGTGCGAGCCCAAATCCAGGAATAGACCGGCCCCCGCAATCTCAGGATCAACTCGCCAGCCTCTCTGGTCCGGGAACGCGTCCGCCGGCTTGGCCGGCTGGTAGTAGCGAATCAGGGCCGACCGCACATCCCCTATCGCGCCCTGCTCAATCAACTCCTGTACCTTGAGAAATTTCGGTAGCCGCCGCCGGTAATAGCCGACCCACAGCGGAACGCCGGCATCTTCGCAGGCCCGGATCATCGTCTGGCACTCTTCGTATGTGCGCGCCATCGGCTTCTCCACGTAGACCGGCTTGCCCGCCTCCGCCGCCTTGCACGTGTATTCCATGTGCGTGTCCGGCGGCGTCGCCACATAGACCGCGTCCACCTCCGGGTCGTTGATCAGCCTGTCGCCGTCATCGTACCAGCGGGCCACTTCATGGCGCCGCGCAAAGTCCGCCGCCAGTTCCCCGTTGCGCCGCATCACCGCCGTCAGCGCCGAGCCCTCAGCCTTGTACAGCCCCGGCCCGCTCTTCACCTCGCACACGTCCCCGCAACCGACGATCCCCCACCGAATCTTTGCCATCTCTCCGTCCCCCACCCGGCTCACCGTTAATTGCCCAATTCGTACCCAACATCACCCCTAAGAGCCGTCACTGGCCACTGACCACTGACCTCTAACCACTGTCGCCCTCGTGCCCGTGCACTGGCGTATGGTTGTGGTAAATCCCGTGCGCGTGCATCCGCTGGTGCAGCCGGTTGTGCGCCGCCTCCAGCACCGCCCGCATCTCCCTGAATCGCTGCGCGTTCGGCCGCGGAGCGATCGTGTCCACATACGCAATCGCGCCCTCGATCTGCTCCAACACCGCCGACGCGTCCGGCTCGTTGAACAGCGGGCTGTCCTCCACCAACGTCTGCACCGCGCTCGTATGCGCCGCGATCTCGCCCGCCTCGCCAATATAACTTCCGCGCACGCGCAACGCTATCCACGATGAATCCGTTACCGTAACCTGCAAGCTGCCCGACGCACTGTATTCGCCTTGTACGTCGACCTGGTCGACCACCAGCCCGCCCTGTACGACCTCCACCTGCTCGATCGGCACCTGCACCGACTCGACACGCCATTCGACGCCCACGCTCCCGCCGCCGGCCGGCAGCTGCACCTGCCCGCCCGGCGCAACGCCCTCAACCGTCAGCTCCGCCAGCGGACCGATCGTCATGAACGTATTGCCCGCCTGCACCGCCGCCATCCAGTTCTCGTATGTGAACTCCCGCTCACCCAGATGCGCGTAGGTGCGCACGCCCCCCAGCTGCGACGAGGCCGCCATCTTATCCGAGCCGCCCACGATCGGCAGCTGATAACCCAGGTTCAGATAACGGTACCAGTCCGCGATGCCGTAGGGGTTGAGCTCCCGCTCACAGGGGTTGAAAGTCATCATCTCGATCGCATGGATCAATCCGAGGACGATATCCGCCGCCCGCTCCAGTTGCGGGTTCGGCGCGTGCGGCATCACCACCAGCCCGCCCTGGTCGATACACTTCTGCGCCCATTCGGCCATCACCACCTCCTGCGGATCACCCAGGGCCGACTCCGACGGGCCGCCGCTGCACAGCGGGTGGATCATCTTGCCGTTGTAGCCCAGCAGCGAAATGTGACCCAGGATCTGCATGCGGTTCTCCGTCCCTACCCGCACCAGAAACTCGCCGTCGCCTCCGAACTCGCGCGCGCCCAGCGTGGTCCTGCCGTCAAAATCGCTGACGTTGCTGAACATCTCGCCCCACTGGCTCGCCAGCAGATTGACCACGTGCACGTCCTCGGCCTGGCCCTCCAGCAGTGCCGTCGACGGGCTCAGAAAGTGAACATGCGTATCCGCTGTCACCCAGCCCTTTTCCCGCCACGGCAGCACCCGTTCCAGCTCGAACACCAGCTCATCCGTGTCGGGCCCGATTGTAACCTGCTTCCGCACCGGCGCCGTCTCATAGCCCTTCGTGATCTCCACGAAGACCTCGCCCAAGGGCATATCCACCTCGCAGTGGCCGTCGATATAGCTGTACTGGTTGCGCCCGTTGACGAATTCGCCGTAATTGTCCTCAAACCAGTGCGGGTTTACCTTGCGATGGCGCCCGCGCGGCGGCAGATACTCGCCGTGCTCCCCGTGGAAATGTATCCGCACCGGCATCAGGTTGTTCGTCCCCTTCTGCACCACGCGCACGTCGACCAGCCGGTGGGCCGGCGCAACCCCGACGATGGTGTCTGATGCTTGGCCGTTTTCAAGTTGCGAAAGGTCATAGACGATCGGCTCGTCACTGTCCACGCCCACGTGCAGCCACGCCTGCGGATGCGCGCTGTACTCGATGATCAAGTCCCGTTGCGATACCGCGGGCTGCACGTTTGCCTCATCACCCATCCAGCGGCCGCGGTCGTAGTCGAATGCAGCTCGGGCCGACATCACATAGCCCAGGTCGATTGCCAGGTCCTCGTATTCGCCGATGGCGTTGAACTCGACGCCTTCCGGTAGCGTCAGCCGCAGCTTGCGGCGCACACCGGGGCGCAGCGGGTGCTCCGCCAGATTCGTGAGGCTGATCGCGTAAACGGTCGACCCCTCGTCGCGCGGCTGCAGAACCAGACGGCGAATCGGCCTGTCCGGATGCGGGTTCTCCAGCGCGTACAGCCACATCTTCTCTTCCATCTGATCGCGGGCGGAACTGGTGCGTGTCTCGCCGCGGCCGTATTCGGTGCTTGGGACCCGCCCCAGTTGGATCTCCTCCGTCGCAGAATTGAAGACAGTCGCCTTCGCCGCCGGCACCGTCTCGAATGGGCTGCCTCCCCACACGACGCGGCTCTGCTGAATTGCAAATCGGCGCCGTACCGGCGTTTCGTGACGGCTGCCGTCCTCGTACTCAAATGTATAGGAGGACACGTGATCGCCCAGTTCGTTTCCGTCCTGCGCGAAGTCGGCAAACCCGTCCAAATAATTGGTGACGCGGTCCGCTACGGCATGCAGAAAAACCGCGTAGGTGGCGCGCTCCCCTCCCAGCTCGACCGTCACAGGTTCCTTGTCAAGCAAAATGACGGCAGGGCCTTCGAATCCACCGAGCAGGAACGGAACGCCGTTGAAGTCGGTCGACCCCGTCCTGTCCTCAATCAAGGAGGGCACGCGCACCGATTCAGGAAGCTCGGCGCGTCCAACATTGAAGGATTTCGACAGATCAACGGGCGTAAAATGTGGGGAGACTGGATTCATGGGAATCTCCATTTCTGCCGCGCCTCGCGGCGGTTGATGCAGCTGTCTCGTCTGTATACTCTTTCCAACTCCAGGTGTGTCAGGACTCCGCCAACCAGCGGTCGAACCAGTCGAACGCATCCTCCTGCATCGCAATATCGAACTTGTGCTCGCCGCCATAAAATGAGCAACTGTAGCGGTCTCCTGCCTCCGCCTTCTCGTACACCTGCCTCAGCATAACGTCGGCCCGCCTCATCTCCGCCAGCGTGAACAGCGGGTCCTCCGTATTGTTCTGTACCATCGTCGGCAGCGGCGCCCGCATCCCCAGTATGTCCGGGTAGTCCATCTCCGTCGGCAAATGCGGCACGTAGATCATCCACGTGTGCGTATGACTCTTGTTCAGCAGAAAGTCCCGCCACGTCGTCATCATGCCCACACAGACCGCGCAGCGTACCCGGTCATCCAGCCCGCCCAGGAACACTGTGCGCAGTCCCCCGCCCGATAGCCCGCCGATGCCCACCCGCTCAGCGTCCACGTCATCACGCCCGCACAACACGCCCAGCGCATGCACATCCTCGGCCAGCCACACGCCCGCCCACGTCGTCCCCGCACTGAGCAGAGACTTCGCCAGCGTCGACTCGTGACCGCCGGCCCAGCGATTGTACGCCGCGATGTATTTCGGGTCCTCCGACTCCTGCTCCTCCATACCGTCCCGAATCGCCGGAGGCAGGTCCGCGATCCGGACGCGGCGGCTGCCGAAAGCGAAAGCATCCGGCACCAGCACCGCATACCCCCGCTTGGCCAGGCGGTTCGCCCACGGCGCGCCGCCGTACGCGCGTGCCTGATGGTCGACGTTGACCGCATTCTGCGCATCGTCCGTTCGCGTGATCTTCTGCCAGCCGTGGAACTTATGGCCGCCGTGATCGTGCAGGGCCAGTACGCCCGGCAGCCGACCGCTCGCACCTGCCGGCTTCAACAGCACCGCCTCCGTGCGCGGGCCGTACGGCAACTGCCACGAGAGCTCCTCCACCTGTAACCCGTCATACTCGTACCGACGCTCGATCCGGCAGTCCTCCGCACCCTCAGTCTCCGGCATCGCCACCCGCTCGCGAAATCGCTGCCGCGCCGCCGGCCGCCAGGCTGCCGGCTCGATCCAGTGCGTGTGCCGGAAAGAGAGAAAACTGGGGCCTTCGCCGGCAAGGGCAGCCGCCCACGAGCCGTAAGCGCCGAGCATCGAGTGAGAGGACATTCCGTCTGTTTCCTGGTGCATGGTATGACAGGGTCTTCAGAGTGGTCGCGCCGCCGCGCTGAGCGGTCTGCGCTGTCCGGGATACTATAGCAGGGATTGGAAAGAGGGGAAAAGCCGCGCTAACTTGGCGCGTAACCACAGAAAAACAGAAAGGGGACCGCCACAACCGTGCAGTCCCCCTTGCCACCGTGCTGGAATTCCGGCAGAACGTGTGGCTTACTCTCGTTTGTCAGGCGGCGGCGCAAACCGTCCCCAGTGCGCTTAGACCCTGTTCAGTCTGGTTACCCTGCCCCCAATCAGCCATTCGGCCACATACAGGTTACCGCTGGCGTCCGCAGCCAAACCGTGAGGGCTGTTGAACTTGCCCGTCTCCAGGTGGCTCGTGCGTACTGACTGCCCCGATTCGTTCAAATTGTTAGGCCAGCCCGCAACGTCGCACACCTGCTTGTTGCCGCCGAGGTACGTGAGCAGTTCATCGTTTATATCGGTGACCACGAGGCGGGCGCGAAGCTCGGCAATGATCATCAGATCGCCATGTGTCGCGAAACAACTCGGCGTGTTCAGAAAACCGTCACCAAACATCCGCCTGAATCCACCCTCCATGTCGTAGACCTGTACGCGGTCATTGGCCCTGTCCGCCACGTAGAGCTCCGGCTCGGACTTGCGATAATCAAAGAAGATGCCGTGCGGGCAGTTGTAAGCCCCGGCCCCTTCCTCGCCGTTGATGCTGCTGACGTACTCGCCATCCTTCGTGAACCTGTGGACCTGGTACGCGCCGTACCCGTCGCCCACCCAGATGTCGCCGTTGCCGCCAAAGCGCTCCTCGTTCACCGCGACGGCTGTGGGGGCATAGCGTGTGTCTTTATAAATGGGAAGTGCAGGCGTCTCCAGCCTCATGACCACTTCACCGTCCAATGTCGTCTTGAATACCTGACCGGGATCTTCGCCCACGCCCGGAGGGTTCGTGTAGCCGTGAAGATAGTGATTCTTGGATCCGTGGTCCACAATCCACAGATACTCGACTCCGCCCTCGTTGACGAGGGTGATCCCATGCGCCTCGGCAAAGTCGCCGCGCCACGAGGAAATCAGGTTGCCGTCCCCGTCGAAGGTCATCACTTCAGGATCGCCGGGGTGGCTGGTCATAACGTTTCCCGATTCCGTGACAACGATGCCCGGATGCGCCCATCCTTTGCGTGAGCTTTCACTTTCGGGAAGCTTGGCCCAATTGTCGATCCAGTCGTATGAATGCCCTTCGCTGCCTACCCGCATGACACAACCTCCTGTGCCTGTCAATCTCGTTGATGAAGTCCAAGGGCAGCTGTTTTAGCGTCTGCCTGCGCTTGAAGCCCGCCTGCCCTTCCCGAACATACAGGGAGAAGCTTTGCAGCACGAGTGATCACACGCGGACCGGGGGACGGCGTGAGTGTAATGCCGCACCCACGCCGTCCCCTGATTATCTAAGTGCGTGCTGCCCGGGAACGATTCGGCGCGTTCCGTTTAAGGTTTCAGGATGACCTTGGTGTACCCCTCGATGCGCTTGTCAAACTTGTCATAGGCGTCGACGGCGTCGTCCAGCGGCACCTCGTGGGACACAACGAAGCTGGGAGTGGCCTTACCCGATATGATGAGGTCGCGCAAGTAGGCGTTGTACTGCTTCACGTTGCATTGACCCGTACCCAGCTTCAGACCCTTCTCAAAGAGCTTCCCGAAGTTGATGGCCAGAGAGCCCCTCTTGGCGCCCTCGTCCACTCCACCGGGGTCCGATGGCACATACAGGCCCGGAATGCCCATGATCCCCGTGGGATTGATCAAGTCGATCATCTGATTCAGGACCACGTTGGGAATCTCGACCTGCTCGCCTCCGGCGGCAGACGATCCTTGCGCAGCGGCCTGATAGCCCACGGCGTCGATCGTCTTGTCCACACCGTCGCCCCCGCGCATGTCCCTGATCTGCTCCACCGGATCGCCGACATCGAAATTGATCGGAATACCGCCAATCTCGCTGGCCATGTCCAGCCGCTCCTGCACGTGATCGATCGTATAGACCTCCGCCGCCCCTCTGATGATGCAGCTATAGGTGGCCATCAGACCGACCGGTCCCGCGCCCCACACAGCGACGCTCTCGCCGGGACTCACGTCGGCAAGCTCAGCGCCGTGATAACCCGTGGGGAATATGTCCGCCAAAAGAGAAAAATCCCACTCGAACGCATCCCCGGACGGAAGTGGCAGACAGTTGAAGTCCGCATAAGGCACCTGAATGTACTCGGCTTGCCCGCCGACCCATGGTCCCATTGCCACGTATCCATACGCGCCGCCGGCAAATCCAGGATTGACCGTGAGGCAGAAACCCGTAAAACCCCGCTGGCAGTTCTTGCAGAAGCCGCAGCCCACGTTGAACGGCATCACGACCCTGTCGCCTACGGACAATGTTTTCACAGCTGACCCGACATCTTCGATTACACCCATGTTCTCGTGTCCGAAGACTATGCCCGGTTCGGCCGCAGTCCGACCCTCATACATGTGCAGGTCGGAGCCGCAGATGCAACTCGAAGTAATCTTGACGATTACGTCATTCGGATGCTTTATCTCGGGATCGGGAACTTCCTCTACGGCAACTTTGAACGGACCCTGGTACACGACGGCTCTCATAGTGACCTCCCCTTTGCCCTCTTGGAATGCTGAACCTAAGCGGTCAATCTCTTTAATCGCCGAGTCGAGTGTATCAGGCTGGGGCAGTCTTGTCAACACCCGAATCCAGCAGGGCTGCATCCCAAAATGGTGGCGAACAGTCGCATACCTCTGGAAGAAACCAAGCCGCGGTCTGCTCCCATTCCAGTTTCCGCCAGACTAAGCGCCATCACTGACTACTGACTACTAACTGCTGCAGTTCTGGGCGGTCGGGCCTAGTCGGCCCTCCCTTGTGCGGGGGCTC
>VXOE01000282.1 GCA_009840225.1 Caldilineaceae bacterium SB0662_bin_25
CCCCCGCACAAGGGAGGGCCGAATAGGCCCGACCGCCCAAATGATCACAGGCAGTAATGGGATCAGGGGTTGAGCAGCTGGATCAGTTCGTCGTGGATGCTGCCGCCGCTGGCGATGACGCCGTTGCCGTAGAGGGGGTCGCCGCCTTGCCAGTCGGTAATGCGGCCGCCGGCGCCTTCGATGATTGGGACGAGGGCGGCGCGGTCCCAGAAGTTCATTACGGGGTCGGTCATGACGTCGGCGCCGCCGACAGCGACGAGGTAGTAGCCGTGGCAGTCGGCCCAGGTGCGGTAGAGGGCGGCGCGCTGGGCAACCTGCTCGAATGCGGGTCCGTTGTGGAAATTGGCGACGTTGTAGTGGTCGGTGGTGAGGAAGACGGCGTCGTCGATGCTGGGGCAGTCGCGAACGTGTACGGGGTCGCGGTTGAGCCAGGCTGTTTCGCCGTCGCCGATGAGCAGGTCCTGGAGGATGGGCTGGTGGATGGCGCCGAGCAGGGCCTTCTGATCGTGGACGAGGGCGATGAGGGTGCCGAACAGATAGCCGTGGCAGATGAAGTTCTTGGTGCCGTCGATGGGGTCGAGCACCCACTGGAAGGGGGCGTCGGGCTGATGGTGGCCGTACTCCTCTCCGAGGATGCCGTGTTCGGGGTAGCGCTGGCAGATGAGCTCGCGCATTCTTTCCTCGGCCTGGCGGTCGGCGATGGTCACGGGCGTCTCGTCGGACTTGCTGTCCACGGTGTAGCCGCTGCGGAAGTAACGGCGGATGATGGCCCCGCTCTCGTCAGCCAGAAGCCGAATGAATTCGATGAGGGCGCTGTGTTCTGAGGGGGACAGGATGGATTTGGGCATGGAAGATCACCTGCTGTTACAGTATAGTATCGTTGGGTAAGGGTGGGATTGACTGCATGGACAATTGGTGGAAAGAATTACAGGGTATGATAGCTTCTTTCGGGCGGATGGCGAAAAGTTGAAGGGCGGGCCATGCGGCCACTTCAAGTGCGGAGGAAAGGGATGTCGATTCTCGATAAGTTCAGACTAGACGATAGGGTTGCACTGGTTACAGGCGGCAACCGGGGATTGGGCAGGGAGATGGCCTTGGCGCTGGCAGAGGCGGGGGCTGCGGTCGCGCTCACGAGCAGGGATCAGGAGCGGGCGGACGAGGCGGCGCGGGAGATTGCGGGGTCGCCAACGACCAGCGCAGCGGTACGGGGTTACGCGTGCGAAGTGAGTGACTATGCGCAGACTGCGCGGGTGGTCGAGCAGGTGATCGCGGATTTTGGGGGTCTGCACATAGTGGTGAATAACGCGGGCATCAATATTCGCGGCCCCATTGACGAGCTTGCGCCGGAAGAGTTCAAGCAGGTCATCGACACCAATCTGACCGGTGTGTGGAATATGTGCCGGGCGGCGGCCGGTCATTTGAAGGCGCAGAGGTACGGGCGGGTGATCAACGTAGGGTCGACGCTGTCGATCATCGCTCTGCCGGAGCGTACGCCCTACGCGGCCAGCAAAGGGGCAGTGTGGCAGCTGACGAAGGTGCTGGCGCTGGAGTGGGCGCAGTACGGCATTACGGTAAACGCGATGCTGCCGGGCCCGTTTTCGACGGAAATGAACGTGGCTCTGGAGCAGGACCCTGAGAAGTACAGGGAGTTCATCGCGCGGATCCCGTTGGGTCGCTGGGGCGACCTGGACGAGATCGGCGGGTTGGCGGTTTTTCTGGCCAGCGACGCGTCCAGCTTTGTGACTGGGGCCGGGATGACGGTTGACGGGGGATGGACAGCGCACTAGTTCCGGGCAGGCGCAGCGGGAAGCCGGAAAAGGGAGGGCCAGTGGTTGGGTCTCGGTATGGGCCAGCCACCTGGCTCGGTTAACAGATTGGAAGGGATAGCGAGCCGTGAAGATCGTTTCTATTTCCACATTGATCGTACATGTCAATCACAGAGGCGACTGGCTGCATGTTGTGGTTGATACCGACGCGGGGATCACCGGTGTGGGCGAGGCGAGTCACAGCGGCAACGACGCGCTGTGTGCGGCGGTGGTGGCGCAGTTTGACGGGATCCTGGAGGGTGACGACCCCAGGGAGATTGCGCGCATACGCCAGGCGTTGCGGCGCAAGGATGGCGGGCGCGCCTTCAATACGGCGCTCAGCGGACTGGAGCAGGCGCTGTGGGACGTGCTGGCGCAGTCGTTGGGCGTGCCGATACAGGTATTGTTTGGGGGGGCGGTTCGCGACCGTCTGCGGCTGTACGCCAATATCAACCGGCATGTGATGGACCGCTCGCCGGACGGGTTTGCGCGTGCGGCGCGGCAGGCTGCGGACGAAGGCTTTACGGCCATAAAGATGGCGCCGTTTGACGAGTTGCGGCATCCGTATCGGTATCGGACGGGCCCGAATGCGGACTGGCGGGCGGGAGTGGAGCGGGTCCGGGCGGTTCGCAAGGCGATCGGAGACGGGGTGGAGTTGGCGGTTGACTGTCACAGCCGAATGGAGGTATCGGAGGCGGTTGTGGTGGGGCAGGAGCTAGCGGAGCTCAACCTGTTCTGGTATGAGGAGCCGGTGACGTATAAGGATCCGAAGGGACTTGCTGCGGTGGGGGGCAGCGTTCCACAGCCGATTGCATCGGCGGAGAGTGTCTACGGCATTGAAGGCTTTTTGCCCTTTACGGCGGAGCGATGTGTGGACGTCATCATGCCGGACGTGAAACATTGCGGGGGAATCCTGGAGCTGAACGAAATTGCGGCGGCGGCGCGTATGCGGCAGGTTCTGGTGGCTCCGCATAACCCGGCGGGACCGCTCTCGACGGCGGCAACGGCGCAGGCGGCTTCGACTTGGTCCAACTTCTATATTCTGGAATATGCCTGGGGCGAAGTTGACTGGCGTTCTGAGCTGCTCTCGCCTGCGGAGCGGATCGAGGAGGGTTATCTGATCCTGTCGCAGGAGCCGGGGACGGGTCACCGGCTGAATCTGCAGACGGTGGAGACGCACCGGGTGACGGGCGCAAGCATTGCGGACTCATCGAAAGTTCAGTTTGGCTAACGGGCGAGTTTGCGCAGATGGTGAATGGTTCAAGTTGTTAGCCGCTTGATAAACTCGGTTCAGGGCGACTTAGCGACTTACTCGACGGCCAGCCAGTCGATTTCCAGCCACTGGGCTTCTTTTTTTTGCACCAGACCCCATCGGATGCGACCCCAGGGGGCAAACTGCAGGAACTGGTTATCGATCCAGATGACCAGTCCCAGCGGTCCGGCCGGTGCGTGGTCTGATTCCAAGAGCAGTCTTCCATCCAGATAGAAACAGACGCGAGCGCGCTGCCAGTCGATGGTGTAGACGTGCCATTCTGCCATGGACGCGGGAACGAGCTTCTCGGCGATCGCGGCTGCCTTCTGGACGGAGGGCCACAGGCTGCGACAGAGGCGGGGAACGCGCAGGAGGGGCGAGGTAAGGGCGAAGAGCGGCGCGTGGGCCAGGAATCGGCCGGTACGAGTGTCGATCGTAGAGGCTTTCCATCCCCAACCCGGTTGGTTCATCGCCAGTGGCATGTCGGAGTCCGGGCCGGCATAGAAGAACCAGAGGGCCTGGGGGAGCGCGAGACTGCGAGGGCGGGCCAGGCGAAGCGGGTGGTTCCAGAATCCGAAACCGGTGGTTCCGGTGAGGTGACCACTGTTGTGGGAAAAGCGGGCCCGGATAGACAGGCGCAAGGGTGGGCGCCAGGGAAAGTCTTGCCGGAGGAGCGCTTGGTAGTCGTCGATCTGAGCGTTTGTGTAGTCCTGACTCGATGCCCGATGGTTGCCGAGGAGAAGACCGGAGGCCCGAATTTGCAGAAACGCGGAGCCGCTCGTTGTTCGGCGCCAATATGGGGACAACCCGTCCGGAAAGCGGGCATGGACGCGGGGGCGGGTCATTCTGCTGCCAGCTTTTCGGCGACGATGACGAGGGGACGGACTCTCCCGTCTCCTACGACATGCTCCTTTCTGCGGAACCCGGCGCCGCGGACGGCTTCGCTAACGCTCTGGAAGGTTTCTGGGGTGGCGGGGAACACCAGGTGGAACAGGAGGTTGAGCAGGGGACCCGGGTCGGCTAGGGTGACTTCGACAATGATGGTCCGTCCTCCGGGACGGAGACAGCGGGCGAATTCGCGGTGCGTTCGGGGGTCGAGGATGTAGGATGCCGGGAAGGCGCAGATGATCGTGTCGAAGACGGCGCAGGCGAAGGGCAGTTTTTGCGCGGCGCCCTGGACGCGGGGGAGCTGCAATTCCCGGCTGGTGAGCTTTGCCGCTGTCAATCGCTGCATGGCGGCGGAGGGTTCGATGCCGACGACGCGGCGCTGCCCGCTCGAAAGGAGGGGCAGCAGCGCGCCGGTCCCGAAACCAACTTCGAGGATACGGTTGCCACGGACATAGGGGAGAGCGGCGCGGCGCCAGTCATCCCAGCGGCCGAGGCTGACGGCCCAGCTCACGGCGTCGTAGGCCCAAGCCAGCTCATTGTAAAGGAGCCGGTAGAGTAGCAGGTAGGTCTGACGCATCGGGCCGCGGATTCGGCGGGCAAGAGCATTGCTTCGCCGTCGTGGTCAGGCGAACAACGGCGTCATACTCTGTTCGGCGACCATGGCGGCCATCTCTTCGTCACTGGGGCCTTGGCCGTTGAAGCGGCTGGCGGCGTCAAGGACATGGGGCAGCAGGTTGATATCACCTGGCGTGTTTAGAAACAGATCGCCCTGGGCTAGAATCCAGTGAACGGCGCGGTCGATGTCCGGTTGGTTCTCCAGGGGTTGGTACCAAGTTGTACGGTTCTTGGGCGTAGTTCCCCAGGGGCCGCGCAGAAGCGACTTGATGACCTGCACGGCGATGCCCCTCTCGCGGGCAAGACCGACGACGCGGTCAAAGTCTGAGGCGTACTGAGGATTCTGCTTCATCTGGATATTCCAAGGTAGCAGGATGGAGTCGAAGTCGAAGGCCTGCAGGCTGCGGTTGTGGAAGGCCGCGATTTTGAGGCCGTGGCCGGTGACGCCGATGTGTTTTACGAGCCCCTGGTCACGGGCCTCTTTGGCGGCTTCGAGGGCGCCGTTTTCGCCCATTGCGGTGTCCCAGTCGTCGGGATGGCCCAGGTTGTGGAATTGGATCAGGTCGATGTGGTCGACTCTCATCCGTTCCAGAGAAAGTTGGATTTGAGCCTTGGCTGTGTCATATTCGCGTTCGTTGGTCTTGGTGGCCAGGAAGAAACGGTCGCGGTGCTTTTCGAGCCAGGGACCGAGAAGGAGCTCGGCATCGCCGTAGCTGGCGGCGGTGTCGATGTGATTGACGCCGTAGTCGAGCAGCAGTTCCATGGTGCGGTCGGCGTCGGCTTGGGTAACACGGCCGATGGCGGCGGCGCCGAAGAGGGTTACGGTGCTGTTGTGGCCAGTGCGGCCGAAGGGTCGTTGCTGAATCATGAAGTAATCTCCTTGAAGGGTCTGATGTTGCCATTATAGCTGTTCATCTTCCTGCAACCGGCGGCGGAGGAAGAACAGGGCACGTTGAAAGTCGGCGTGCCAGCCGCGGCCGGGCGGCTCATTGAGCCCGTGCCAGAAGAAGTCGAAGAGGTGCCCGCCGCCATCCTGGGTAAAGAAGGTCCAGCTATCAGGCAGGTCACCGGGAACTTGGCACAGATAAAAGTGCCAGTGCTGTCTGATGCCTCTGAAGGAGAGCTGGCCGAGGGCTTTGACAACGCTAGCGTTCTCGATGCCGGATTCCTCGGCCAGTTCGCGCAGCGAGGCATCTTCCCCACTTTCGCCGTATTCCCACGTACCCTTTACCAGTTGCGTACCGGCGCGGGGATGGCGGAATGCGAGGATTTCCAGCTCTTCTCGCCGCCGCAGGACGACTGGCGCCACCTTCGGCACGAACTTTTCCATACCAGGCATTTTCGCTTCCTTCCCCTCAGCCGTCGGGATCGGTGGGGGAGTCGACCAGGGGCGATGCGGCTGCGAGCGCGGCCGCATACACTGCCGGCAGGGGCGTGCCGGTGGCTTCGGCCAGGGCTTGACAGTCCTCGAACTCGGGTTTGGCGCCGACGACCTTGCCTTCGACGCGTTTCACCTTGACTCGCACAGGGCCAAAGGAGGTCGCGACTGTCTTCATAGTGCGTTCGGCTACGTGGCGGCGTACTGGATATACACGGACGCCGAGCGTGGTTGTTTCGCGCAGGAGAAGCGAGGCGAGATTTGATTCATCGGCAGGCGCGGCGAGGACGCCGAGGAGCGTTCCGGGCCGGGCCTTCTTCATTCCGATGGCTGTAATCCAGACGTCGAGAGCGCCGGCGTCGAAGAGGCGGCGCTGCACAGGCTCGTAGAGCTCCGGATTCATGTCATCGATGTTGGTTTCGAGCACGAGAAGTGACTCGGTGGGTTCGCGGGTGTTCAGATTCGGCGCTTCGGCCAGTTCGTCTCCCAGCCAGATTCTTGCGACGTTGGGCCAGTCGAACTGCTTCTGGCCGGCGCCGTAGCCGATATTGCGCAGACGAATTTCCGGTTGACGGAAAAGCGCCAGCTCTGCCAGCAGTGCGGCGCCGGTAGGGGTCACCAGCTCGCCGGGGCCAGGCGCGGGAACTGTAGGCGCGTTGACGGCGGCCAGCAGTTCGAGAGTGGCCGGCGCAGGCAGGGGTATGCGGCCGTGCATCGAGTTCGCCCATCCGGGGCCGAGGGGGAGCGGGGACGCGTACAGAGTATTGACGGTGAGCTCATGCAGTCCGGCGCAGACGCCGACGATGTCGATGATGGCGTCGAGGGCGCCTACCTCGTGAAAGTGGACTGCGTCGGTTGTCGTGCCGTGGATGTGCGCTTCGGCCGCGGCCAAACGAGTGAAGACGGCGCCGGCGCGGCGCTTGACCTCGGCAGGCAGAGTTGCAGCGTCGATAATCTTCAGCACGTCGGCCAGATGGCGTTCGGTGGTCTCGTCACTTACGTCGACTTCGACGCGCGTGGCGCGGATTCCTCTTTGCATTGCCGATTGGGTTTTGATGCTCCAACTGCCAGAGGGAAGGTTCAGGCTGTCGACGGTTTTGTGGAGTGAGTCGAGCGGCCAGCCGGCGTCTACAAGGCAGCCGAGGAAGATATCTCCGGAGACTCCTGATGGGGTGTCGAGGTAGGCGACAGGCATTGCGGGGAGTAGTCGAACGTCAGTGGTTAGTGGGGTAATACAGTTTACTGGCGGAAAGACATCAGTTCGTCGACGGATATGAGGGTGGTATCGGCATGGCCGTTGGCGGTTGCGTTGAGGCCGCCGCTGCGGAAACCGGCCAGGTCGAGAGTGACATAGCGATAGCCGGCGGATTGGATGCCGGCGTTGATTTCTTCGAAGTGAGCGAGGACGGTTGGAAAGTCTTCGGGCGGCAGTTCGAGGCGGGCGATCTCACCGTGGTGGCGGACGCGAAACTGGCGCAGACCGAGGGCGACGAGGACGTCTTCGGCGGCTTCGATCTGGCGGAGCAGTTGCGGGTCGATCGGAGTGCCGTGGGGCACGCGGGAGGAGAGACAGGCCATGGCCGGCTTGTCCCAGACCGGGAGGCCCAGGTGCCTGGCGATGTCGCGAACTTCCGCCTTGGTGATGCCGGCCTCCAGCAGAGGGGAGCGCACGCCGCGCTCGCGTGCGGCGACCATGCCGGGACGGTCGTCGCCCACGTCGCTGGCGTTGGTGCCGTCGCAGACGATGCCCCAGTCCTCATTCTGGAGGATTTCATGGAGCCGATTGTGAAGCTCCGACTTGCAGAAGTAGCAGCGGTTGTTGGGGTTGGCGGCGTAGTTAGGGTCGAGATACTCCTCGGTCTCGACAAGTCGATAGGGCACACCGATGTCGTCGGCGAGTGCAACGGCGTCGCGCATTTCGCGGGCAGGGTAGCTGGGCGAGACGCCGATGCAGGCGAGTGCGCCGCTGCCGTCGCCTGCCGTGAGGGACCTTCCGCCCAGCTCCTGGTAGGCGACTGCCATCACGACGGCGCTGTCGACGCCACCGGAGTATGCGACGATGACCGACCCGTAGGCGCGCAGGGCTGCGCGCATCGAATCCAGTTTGGCGGCTGTTTGCGCACTGAGGGCTGACGGAACTGTTTGGCTGGCGGAGTCTTTCATGGTCTCATCCTGGCCCTGACTGGGGTCCGGCTGCTGTACGAGCGCTGTGTCCAGCCGGCGTATATCCGTTATGCGAGGTGCGAGAGCTGTTCTTTATCTTATCGTTGATCAGTGCGGCCATGTGGGCTGCGCCGTAGCCGTTGTCGATGTTTACCACGGCCATTCCAGATGCACAACCGTTGAGCATGGCAAGAAGGGCGGCGACGCCGCCGAAGTTGACGCCATAGCCGACGCTGGTCGGTACCGCGATGACCGGCGCCTGGGTCAGCCCGGCCACGACCGATGCGAGTGCGCCTTCCATGCCGGCGATAACGATGACGACGTTTGCCTGTTGCAGGGCCGGGATGTGGGGGAAAAGGCGGTGGAGACCGGCGACGCCCACATCGGTGACCTTGTGGGGGTCATGTCCCATCAGGCGCAGCGTCAGGGAGGCCTCTTCAAGAACTGGCAGGTCGCTCGTGCCAGCGCAGACAACCATGACACCGGGCTTCAGCTCGGAAGCGGGTTCGCGATCCAACCAGAGACAGCGCGCCTGTTCATGCCAAGCCAGATCGGGCACCCGAAGGGAGGCTGCTTCAAA
This sequence comes from Caldilineaceae bacterium SB0662_bin_25, assembly GCA_009840225.1. Lineage (GTDB taxonomy): Bacteria > Chloroflexota > Anaerolineae > Caldilineales > Caldilineaceae > Bin5. Next base: position 8,682 of record VXOE01000282.1, read on the forward strand.
CTGCGCCTCCGTTGCCCGTGTTCCGAGTAGCCGGAGAGACTGGGCTGCCAGGCGTTCGGCGATCAAGGCGACCTGCTCGGCGGTCTTGCCCTCGCAGTAGATGACTTCCGGGAAGCCGGTACGGAGCAGGCGGTGATGGTCCAAGGTCGCCACGCCTTCGAGGGTCTCGAAGGGCAATGCACGCAGCCGGTTGAGGGCAGCATCTATGGTCATAGATCCGCCGGCAACTTCGGATAGCAGAGCTTCCAACTGCGATTCATTCATGGAATCAGGCGAGAATCAGAGTTCGACCATCAGCCTGGAAACGCTTCAGCCAGGCATCAACAGTTGCGATTGTCTTGCCTGACCGCGATCTGGCAATAAATATCATATACTAGCGCCTGAATTACTCGCCAGCCCGAGAAAAGTCAATCAGACCAAGGAGCGATGTTGACTGGGACCGAAGTCGGCCTCGTAGAAGGGGCTGACCATGCGGCCCGGCGGGACCAGTTCGTCGATACGCTGGCGATCCTCGTCGGTGACGGTGACGTCGAGTGCGCCGAGGTTGTCTTCCAACTGTTCCATCGTACGCGGGCCCAGGATAGGACTGGTGATTCCCGGCTGGTGGACGCACCAGGCGAGGGCCAGCTGGGAAATGGTACAATTCTTGGCTTGCGCCAGGGGGAGCAGGCCTTCATTGACACGATAGACATCGTCATTGAGGCGGTGGGAACTGGGCGGGCCCTCCTCTGCTCTGGCGTAGCGCGATCCTTCCGGCGCGGCGCCGCCGCGAGTGTACTTGCCGGTGAGAAGGCCGCCGGCGAGCGGGCTCCAGGGAATGAGACCGACGCCGTAGGTCAAGGCCATCGGGACCAGTCCTCTTTCGATGCGGCGGTCGAGGATATGGTAGGGGGGTTGTTCGGAAACGAAGCGGTTAAGGCCCAGCTCCTTGGCGACCCAGAGTGACTCGACGAATTGCCAGGCTGCGTAGGTACTGCTGCCGAGATAGCGGACTTTGCCCGACCGCACCAGGTCATCAAGGGCGCGTAAAGTCTCGTCGATGGCGGTGTCGGGGCGGGGTCTGTGTGTCTGGTAGATGTCGATGTAATCTGTCTGCAGTCGTTTGAGGCTGGCTTCGCACTGTTCGATAATGTGGCGGCGGCTACTCCCTGCGGCGTTGGGGTCGTCGTCATTCATTCTACCGTGGAATTTAGTGGCAAGTACGATGCGGCTGCGGCTGCCGTTTCTCTTCAGCGCCTCGCCGGTGATTTCCTCGCTGCGGCCCCAGCCGTAGACGTTGGCGGTATCGAGGAAGTTGAGGCCGGCGTCCAGGGCACGGTCTACGATTGCGTAGGAGTCTTCCGGGGAGGTACGCTCGCCAAAGTTCCAACAGCCCAGGCATAGCGGGCTGACCTTCATTCCAGTGCGGCCGAAGTTTCGGTACTCCATCAACACATCCTTTGCAGGTAGAGAATGTTTTTCAACACCTTGGCTTGCAGATTGCGAAATCCGATGCAGTCTACAGTGTATAGGCAGTTAGGGTCGTTGTTAAGTCCAATCTCAGTACGGTCAATCGAGGCTAAACAGTCGCACGGTGTTGGTTGGGGCCAAAGTCGGCCTCGTAGAAGGGGCTGACCATGCGGCCGGGCGGGACCAGTTCGTCGATGCGCTGTCGGTCCTCCGCGGTGACGTCAACATGCAGGGCGCCGAGATTGTCTTCCAGCTGGTCCATCGTGCGGGGGCCGATTATTGGACTGGTGACGCCCGGCTGCCCGGCACACCAGGCCAGCGCGAGCTGGGAGAGGGTGCAGTTCTTGGCTTCTGCCAAAGGCATGAGGCCCTCGGTCACGTCAAAGACGCCTTGGGTATAGCGGCGGGCGAGGCGCTGCTCGCTGCTTGGGTTGGCGTAGCGGGCACCCTCCGGCGCGGCACCATCACGTGTGTACTTGCCTGTAAGGAGGCCACCGGCCAGCGGGCTCCAGGGGATCAGGCCGATGCCAAATGTCTGGGCCATGGGGATCAGTTCGCGCTCGATGCGGCGGTCAAGAATGTGGTAGGGCGGTTGTTCGGATACGAAGCGGTTGAGGCCGAGCTCCTTTGCAACCCAGAGCGACTCCACGACCTGCCATGCGGCGAAGGTGCTGGTGCCGAGATAGCGAACTTTGCCGGATCGGACGAGATCGTCGAGGGCACGCAAGGTCTCGTCGATAGCTATTTCCGGGCGGGGCCGGTGAATCTGATAGATGTCGATGTAGTCGGTCTGCAGGCGTTTGAGGCTGGCTTCGCACTGTTCGATGATGTGGCGGCGGCTGCTGCCGGCGGCGTTGGGGTCGTCGTCGTCCATTCTGCCGTGTACCTTGGTCGCGAGGACGATGCGGCTACGGCTGCCGTTGCGTTTCAGGGCCTCGCCGGTAATCTCTTCGCTGCGGCCGCGACTGTAGACGTTTGCGGTGTCCAGGAAGTTGAGACCGGCGTCCAGCGCCCGGTCGATAATGTCATATGCGTCTTCCGGCGTGGTTCTTCTGCCGAAGTTCATGCACCCCAGGCAAAGGGGGCTGACTTTCATGCCGGTCCGACCAAAATCACGGTACTCCATTGGGCTCCTCGGTCTTGGAATCGTGGGAAGTCGATGTGTCCGGTGGCGTATTTTAGCCGGACGCGCTGCGCCCACAGTGTACAAGTGAATTGAAGCGATGTAAAATTTTCTCCGGGAGCCATTTGTGGTGGGCGCCAGTTTTGGAGAGACTTGAACTGGCTGGGGCGGCTCCTTCGCGGTGGGAGGTTGTCGCAGGGGCGGCGTGAATCGCGGCGAACAGGAGATCAGAGGCAAGAAGGGGAAATCTCGGAAGTGGCCACATCAGAAACATTGCGCCAGATTCTGAACCGCATCGACGGCAGAGGATACAAGGCGTATAAGGATATAGCCGGCACGTACCAGTTCACAGATTTCACGCTCGCGGTGGACTACGTTCAGGGGGACCCATTCGCTGCGCCCAGCCGGTTGCGGGCGTTGATCCCGTCTGCGGTGGCCGGTTTTTCCGATCGGCTCTACGCGAATGGAAGTCGCGCGATCGGGCTAAGCTGCTTTCTCGCCAAGGCGTTTGCGGCGGAGACGCACAGGAGGTCGGCGCGGCGAGGGAGCGGCAAGAGCGGCGAGATTCGAATCGAGGCGCCGGGCCAGCAGGTGCTGGCCAACACGGCGGTGCAGGTCCGTGGCGACGGAGCTGTCGAGGCGAGATTTACGGTCGGATTGCCTGCACAGGGCAGGAGGGTGCTGGGGAGGCAGGCGTGCCAACTGCTTTTGGAGGAGGTACCCAGGATCATAGAAAGCAGCCTCATGGCCCGCAGTCATGCGGAGGAAGAGTTGTGGCGGCATGCAGCCGCGAACGAGGACGCCGACGCTTTGCGTTCGATGCTTGCGCAGCGGGGTCTGATTGCTTTCGTTGCGGATGGCTCGATTTTGCCGCGTTGGAGCGGGGTCGATGACCGCCCGATGGGCGGTGAAGAGGTCATTCCATTCAGCTCGCCGGAAAGCCTGCGGATCGCGTTTTCCCTTCCCAATGCGGGGTCCGTGGCGGGTATGGGGGTTGGGGAG
>VXOE01000144.1 GCA_009840225.1 Caldilineaceae bacterium SB0662_bin_25
CCCCCACCCCACCCCGCGCCTTGGCAGATTCCCAGTATGTGCCAGCGCAGGCAAGGTAGGAGAGGCAACGCCCAATCAGGCCCAACGTTCACCGCAATGACCATCGCGAGCCCGCTACAGAAACACTGACGGTAAATTCCCCCCAGGCAGACCGCACAAAGCACGCACATACGGAACATGGCTTGGTAGTTACGATGAAACTTTGTTTAGAGTTCCGCATCTGCCCACTTCGAAAACTGTAAGGGCTTACGGTAGGGCCAACTGCTGAACGTGTCTTTTCGTCGGTCTCGTACTACAGTCGTCTAGAAATGGACTGACACGAAGCTGAAAAAACGCCACTCCTGGAGGTAGACTGAAGACCAGAAACGATCAATTCCTGTGCCAGGACCATGCATCGCATCTTCACCTTTCTCACCGCAGCCCTCATCGCCCTGCCCTTCCTGTTGCTGCCCGCCGCCTTTTGGCTGGGAATCAACGTACCAGACTCCCTCTCCCCTGATCTGTGGCGGCCAACCGTAATCTGGTCTCTGCGCATCATATATGTCAGCGGCGCGCTCATCGCATGGCGCACTGGACTTCCACACTGGTTCCACACCTGGCTGGGATTCGCAGTGTACGCGGCAGTCGCAACTCTCCTCCAGTTCGCCCTTTCAGTGATGAAATGGGAAAGCGGTGTCTTCCCGGTAGTCCTGGGCTTCCTCCTCATTCTCTTCGCATTCTCACCCTACTTCGTGACCGTTCTCTGGGCTGGCTGGCACAAGTCCAAACGTCTGCTTGCCGCATACACGGTATTTCCACACGCAGCACTCATCCTCCCGCTCGTGCTGCTCGTTCAAACAGATTCAATTGGCGGTGACTTGCGATTTGTGCTCCTGTCAGCTGTGGGGGCGGCTGCCATCGCTTCACTGTTCTGGCTTCCCTCTTTAACACGTCTTTACAGCCAAAAGAGCTGGCCGCGGGTGGCGCTTCTTTTCGGCGGCGTGATTATCACCAACATGCTCTTTCTCCTCGGTTACGGCTACCCAGAGAACTTGAGAGGAGTTCTGAGCATGTTCATGACTCTGATCCCGCTCGCCGGACTCGCCTGGCTGATTCTAAGCGGGCCCTTGCTGCTTCCGGCCCTCGTCCAATGGTTGCTCCGTATTCTTGGAATCGACAAAAATTTGGCAGCGTTTAAGAATGAGATCGCACGGGCCTTGCCCCTATCGACCAAGGTGCCAGAAACGACCACTGACCCACCCGTCCTGCAACAATCTGACATGCCAGGACGCGATTCCCCCCAAGGAGAAGAAAACATGAGCGAAGAAACAGTAGTGACTGCCATACCCGAAACACGGAGACCTGTCGGATCGGACCTGGAACACCTCTACAAACTATCCATCGTACTCCTCGCCGCGCTGGCTATACTCCTCGTCGCCCTCTACGTCGGCCGCGCCGCCGTCTACAAAATCCACGAGTTCGAGCGCGGCCTCCACCTGCGCGGCGGACGCTTCCTTGGCGTTCAAAATCCCGGCTGGCACGTCCAGGTCCCCCTGGTCGACACCGTCATCATCGTCAAGGTCATCGAGCGCCTGGGCTACGTCGAGCGCATCCCCGCCATGACCTCCGATAATGTCACCATGGACGTCTCACTCCAGTTCACCTACCGCGTCACCAATCCCGAGCGCTTCGCCCTCGCCGTCGACGACCCGGAGCGCATCGTCTTCGAGTTCGTGCAGGGAAGGCTGCGCGACGTAATCAACACCAAGACGATGACCGGCGTTATGAACCAGCGCACTGAGATGAACCTTGAGATTATGCAGGAGTTGAAGGAGAAGGAAAATCAGTACGGTGTCGAATTCATGACCGTGCAGATCCAGAGCGCGTCGCCGCCCGCCGAGGTGCTCTCCGCCATCAAGGACCGTATGGTCGCCGCGCAGCGCCAGGAGCAGGCCGAAGCCGAAGCCGCACAGCAGCGCACCGTCGCCGATGCCCAGTTCTACGCCGCCCAAAAGGAGGCCGAAGCCGACGCCTACCGCATCTCTACCACCGCCGCCGCCCAAGCCGAACAGATCCAGCTTACAACCGAAGCCCAGCAGCTTGCCGTCCGCGCCATCCTCAGCGAACTGGAGGGCAAAGGCGCGCTCGCCGAAAAGTACATCGACTATCTCATCGCAGTCGAATTGAAGGAGAACAGCAAGTGGATCCTGGGAACCGGCGCCGAGCCAATCCTCGAACTGCGGCCCTCGGCAGAGGAGTAACGCATGCGAAAACTACTGCTTCTGGCGGGTGCTGTCGCTGTCCTGGTGACGCTGGTCCAAGCCGCCCCGCGCGCCCTGACCGTCTCCCAGCGCCACGGCGACCTGATCGCCAAACAAATCTACGCCTACCGCGACTGGCAGAGCACTGGCGTACGTATCGATCAAGGGGACCGGGTCCAAATCGAAGCGAAAGGTGAATGGCTCTATACACCCGATGAGTATCACGGTCCCGCAGGACACCCAAGATATCCCGCGCCAAATTTCTACCCTCTGGCCAGCGGGTCCGGCGGCGCGCTCATCGGCCGCATCGGCGAAACCGGCGGCCGCTTCGTCGTCGGCGAACGCCTGAACATGCAGGCAACCCAACACGGCATCCTCTACCTGCGCATCAATGACGACATCCTCAGCGACAACGACGGCTGGGTCGCCGTCCACATCGACGTCACCCAAACCGAAGACTCCCTGCCCTGAGATCGGACATTGCCCAATCAAAAAGAGAGGAGTGAGAGCAACACTCACTCCTCTCTTCTATTCTCTCACTCCGTGCTCTTTACTCTTCGTCTTCCCCGTAGCTATGACCCGCCAAAATCGCCCGCACCTCCGCCGCGCTCGAAGCCTTCTGCATCTGCCCGATCCGTTCCTCTTCATGCGCCAGCAACTGCTTGACGTTGCGCAGAACATCCTCCATCTTGTCAGCCGGGAACTTGCACGCGCCGTTCTCATCCATATGCACGATCTCGCCCGGCGACACGTCCATCCCCCGCACGTGCACCGGCACATTCACCGCCTGCACCGCCATCGCCCCGTGCCCCGGCGTAACGCCGCTCAGCAGATACTGGAAGCCCATCGGCCGGATCTCGTCAATATCTCTCGACGGCCCGTTCGAAATGCAGCCCACACAGCCCACCGCCTGCATCGCCGCCGTCATGTTGCCGCCGGCCAGCCCCACCTTCCCCGCAATCTCGCGCGGAAACTTCTGCTCCAGGACCAGGATCGTCGGCTTCGGCGACGCGTCCAGCGCCTCCAGCACGTCCGAGAAGCCCACCCGCGAAAAGTTCGGGTCCGGCAGTCCATAGACGCACGTCACCGCGTATCCCGCCAGCGCACCGAGCTCAGGGTACATGCAGCGGATCGTCTCATCCGTATACCAGTTTTCCGTCCACGGGTTGTAAAGGCCCAGGCACAGCGGATCTTCAGGGTAGGTGGCCACAACGTTGGTGATCGACGGCGTATCCACCGTCCTCAGCTCTTCCAGGATCGCTTGCGGATTCATTCTGCCTTCCTTAATGATGTTGGTCTGGGCTCCGTTTACAAAAGGCTACTGCTTCACGCCACCGTAGGACGCTATAAACTCGCAAATCCGCTCCATCGCCGGCTTCAACACATCCATGCCCGGCGCGTAACAGATCCGGATCGACCCTTCTCCACCGTTGCCGAACGCGCTCCCCGGCGCCACGGCAACGTGCGTCTTGCGCAATAGATCAAGCGAAAATTGGTACGAATCGTCGATGCCTTCCAGCTGCGGAAAGAGATAGAATGCCCCCTCCGGCTCCGGCAGGTTGACCCCCGAAACCTCTCGCAGCATCCCGGCGCAGAAGTCCCGCCGCTCCTGAAACTCCTCAACCATCGCCGCGATATCGTCCTCACCCTGCGCGATCGCCGCTTCACCGCCCCGCTGAATCATCGTCGGCGCGTGCGAAACGATAAACTCGTTCAGCTGCGCCGCCTTCTGCACGAAATCCGCCCGGCTCACCATCCAACCCAGCCGCCAGCCCGTCATGCAATAGGTCTTGGAAAACGAGTTGACGACGATCACCGCGTCTTCACGCGAACTCAGCTTCAGAATCGAGGGCGCAATCTGCCCGGATCCAGCCTGTCCCAACCCGCCCTCGGCCCTACCCTGACCGCCGTAATATATGCGCTCGTAGACCTCATCTGTCAGCAGCCACAGCCCGTGCTGACGCGCAAAGTCCAGCAGCATCTGCTGCTCCGCCACCGTCGCCGTCCAGCCCAGCGGATTCGACGGCGAAGCGTACAGCAACAGGCGCGTACGCGCCGTCACTGCACTCTCCATCGCCTCCACGTCCGGCATAAAACGCTGCCCCGCACGCGCCATCGGCACCTCCACCGCGCGTGCGCCGAACATCTCCACCATTGCAGAGCCGTTGGGCCAGTTCGGGCTCAATACAATCGCCTCATCACCCGGATCGACCACACACTTGATCGCCAGGTTCAGCGCCTGCACGCCCCCGGAATTGACCTGTATCTCCGAGGGATCGATCTCGACCGCGTGCAGCCTCGCAATCAGGTTGGCGATCGCATCGCGCAACGACGGCAGCCCCTGGTTTGGGGAATAATAGGTCCAACCCTCCTGCGCTGCCCGGTTCACCGCCTCGATCACGTAGGGCGGCGTCGGCAAGGTTGACTCGCCGAACTGCAGGGAAAGCACGTCCGCCATGCCGAAGGCCACGTCCGCAAGAGCTCGTATGCGGGATACTGGGACGCGCTCGGCAGAGGGCGCGAATGTAGGAGAATGCATATGGGGAGGGAAAGTCCTTTCAGCAACCGATGAATAAATGTTTCCCGGTGGAACCGCGCCAGCTTCCTCTGAACTGATCAGTCCTCCAACAAGGCCCGCGCTATCTCCTCCCACTCCTCTGGCAAAGACGCGCTGCTGGCCGGCTTCTGCGCCCGTCGATACCAGCCGTTGGCATTTGGCAGATCGCCCTCAACCCGGTGCAGGTAGGCATGCACCCAGGCCGAACCGTTCAAATCCGGTTGCCCTTGCAGCGCGTCGTGAGCGCCGTCCCAATCGTTGGCAGCATCCAGCCACAGCGCGCGCAGCGGCGCTCCCACCCCTTCCGGCGGGGCGTCGTCCGAAAGGCTGGCCTTGAATTCGTCAAAAGTCATAGTTCACTCCTTGTTCTCTTGGCTGCTCAAAAATGTACACGCGCCCTATTCCGGCACGACCGCGATGCAATCGACTTCGAGCATGATGTTCGGCAACTGGCAGCCCACCGTTGTACGCGCCGGATATGGCTTCGTGACATACTGCTCGTAGACCTCATTCATCTCCGCGAAGTCGCTCAGGTCGGCCAAAAAGACACCGACCTTCGTCACGTGCTCCCACGACGTTCCCGCCTCTTCCAGCAGGATCGTCAGATTGTCGAATACACGCGTCGCCTGCTCCCGAAACCCGCCCTCGACCATTTGACCTGTGGCCGGGTCCAGCGGCCCCTGACCGGCAATGTACGCGACCGGCCCGTCGGCCACAATCCCCTGTGAATAAATGCCCGCCGGCGGCGCGCCCTTCTCAGTGTAAACTTCCTTGCGCATAACTCCTGTCTCCCGTTGCCTCTTATGAAATGGTATGGAGAGTGAGTGCTACATAGTTGTCAGCCAGACTGCCTTCAAAAACGTCTATCGAATTAGCTTGTCATACTCGGCATGAGTTCCAATCCAAAACCAGACCAAACCTTCGTCACTATCGATTGCAACCGCGCGATACTTTCGGCCTACTCTTACCGACCAGTACCTGCCGACTTTCTTCAAGCTCAATGAGGGATGTCTGGAGTTTCGCTTTAGCAACTCGAAGTTTCTGTCAGCAACCTGCTGAATGTCTCTTGGCAATCTTCGATATCGTTGCCAGAAACTGGGGTTTGCGAAATGTCTTACAGCTCTCTGCAATTCCCTGCTCGCAAATCGGCGATGGCTTGTTCGGCGAGATGGTCAAGTTTCCCACTCTTGACATCCTCTTCAAATTGCTCATCCCATATCTTCGCTTCAAATTCCTCAAACCATGCCCTGAAACGAGCCAGTTCGTGCGCCGAGAGTTGAGAGACGGCGACCTGAAGTTCCTGAACTGTTCTGGTAGTCATGTTCCCGCCTCCGAATTCAGGCATTCCACTGCTGCTCTTTGGTAATTCATTGGTTACATTAGCCCACCAACGTTTCTGCGTTACAGAATCAGACCAACCTATTTGGGCTGCGCCCTCTGAATCCTCGCCGGCCACTCACTCTTGATGTAAGCCAGCACCGCCCAGATCTCAGTGTCGTCAAGCTGATCCCCGAAACCGATCATATTGCTTCGGTATCCCCTGCCTACGAAGGCCTCAGTCCCAATCTTCGTGATCTCAAACAGCTGCTCATCAGGGTGATGCCAGGTGTGACCGGTCTCGTCGTGCGGTGGCGCAGGTAGAAATCCGTTCTCATCCCGCACCTTCCAGTTTGCCTCCCCCTCAAGCTCCGCACCGTGACAGGAGGCGCAGTACTGCTCATAGACAATCTCACCCAAGGCCACCAACTGCGTGTTGGAAACGTCCGCCCCCTCCACCGGCCCCTCGACCTGCGGAAGACTGACCTCTGTCGGCGTCGCTGTGACCTCCACGGTCGCGGCTTCGCTCTGTGACGCCCGTCCGCTCCCTGCACCCCCGGACGGCCCGCACGCCACAAGGAGTAACGCCGCCGCCACGATCAAGAGCGGCAAGTTCCCGCGTTTCATCCCCTAGTCCTTTAACGCCTCCCGCAAGAGCCGCAGCCAGTTCCCATGACAGATCGCCGCAATATCATCCTCCGCGTAACCGTTACCCCGCAACAGCTCCGGGATCCGCTGCAGATCGGCAATCGTATCCAGGTCGGCAGGCGACTGCTCGCGCCCGAAGCCGCCGTCAAGATCGGTCCCGATGGCGATGTTACTCGCATTGCCCGCCAGCTCGCAGATATGATCGACGTGGGGCCCGAGATCTTCCAGCATGATATCGTAGTTCCACTCTTGGCCCGCCCGCCACTTCGTCGACATCATCCACACGTCCATCGCCATGCCCACGACCCCGCCCCGCTCGATGATCGCCCGCAGCTGCTCGTCGCTGAACTGTCGCTGGTGCGGGACGATCGCCCGGCAGTTGTTGTGGCTGGCCAGCACTGGGCCATTGTAGATCTCCAGCGCCTCCCAGAACGACTCATCCGACAGGTGCGTCAGGTCCAGAATGATCCCCAGGCGCTCCATCTCCCGCAGCAGCGCCGGTCCGTCCTCACCCAGTCCCAGTTCAGTCCCCGTTCCGCCCGCATAGCGGTTGGGGCCGTAGTGAGACGGCCCAATCGCCCGCAGCCCCGCCTCGTACCAGAATTCAACGTGCTCCGGTGTCAGAATCGGGTCCGCCCCCTCCATCGACAGCACAAAACCAAGCGGAGGTTCGTCACCTCCCGCGTCCTCCCAGTCCGTCCATTCACCCCAGTGCTCGTCCAGTTCCCCCCGGCTGCTGATGATCCGCACGATTCCCAACTCCTCCAGCCCCCGGTAGTACGCCAGATGACCCTGCGCCATCGCGCTGGCCTGCGTGGGATGATCGTAGTCGATATTCGGGGCCGGTCGTCCCGTCGAACGCGCGATCGCGGTCGCGAAACTGAGCGCGACACGACCTTGGCGCATCTCCGGAAAGGCAACAGTGCCGTAACCCTTGCCCTTGCCGCTGACCTTCTGCTCAGTCGTGCGTATCGTATAGACCGAACGCGTCAGGTCCCGGTTGCCCTGCAACGCGTTCATAGCCAGATCGAGGTGAGCGTCAATGATAAGCATGGCGTTCTCCGCAGAGTGCGATTGATTGGACTGCTGCAGTGGATTCAGAAAAGGAGCGCTTTACGTGCCCATGGCTGCGTGACCTGCATGCAGACGTCTAGCAACCCGCCGTGCCGCTGCCATCGCTAGGCAGCAACGTGAACGAAAACGCCCGGGTGCAAAAATCCCGCCGCCTTATACGCCAGTACCCCTCAGTTGGGGCGGCATTTCAGGTCGGCGGGACGTACAAACTGCGCCAAAAATCCGTTACATCGGCGGAATCTGCAACTGCCGTTCAACCTGCAAACTGGCGCTGTCAAGCACCGTGACACCATTCTCGCCGCCGACGTAGACGCTGCCGCCCACCTCCAGCATGCAAAGCGCTGGTGTGCTGCCTTCAACCTGGGACCAGGCCGAACCGTCTTGCGAGCTCCACAGCTGCGTGTCGTCGCTCAACAGCCAGTTGGCCGAACCGCCGCCCCCCGACCCGTTTGACAGGGCAAGCAGCGCGTTCACCTGCTCCGGCGCGTCTTTCACGCCGGCAAAGGTACGCCCCCCGTCCGTCGACCGCCAGAGTCCCCCTTCCTCCGTTCCCGCCAGCACCACCCCGCTGCAATGCACGTCAGGCGCCACCGCAACCGTCTGGTAGGCCGCGTCAGCCGATTCGCTGCGCTTCCATCCCAGCCCCGCATTCGGCGAACGGTAGATGCCCTCCTCCGTCCCCGCAAATACCACCTGCCAGCGCGGCCACGCGTTCTCCTTCATCGGCGGCGCCCACGCCAGCGTCAATACGGTCAGATTTCGCAATCCGAAATTGCTCGGCATCCAGCGCAGGCCCCGATCGCGGCTGCGCAGCACACCGTCACCCTCGCTGCCGGCCAGGATCACGCCCGAATCGTCGTAGTCCGGCGCCGAAGCAAATGTCAGCACAGCCGATTCCGCACCTTCCTGCCAGGCCGCCTGCCACTGCTCCGCTGTATCCAGAAGATAGGCCACACCAAAAGGCGCGCCGCCGGTAAAGATCCGGTCCCCCAGGCTACAGGCCGCGGTCAGCCTTTCCTGAGGCTGCGGTGTGGGGGTCAACTCCGCCTCGCCAACGTCAAACAGGCCGTACGGGCCCGCAGCCCATATACTGCCTTCATATTCTGAAAGGGAGAGAATAATCGACATCGTTTACGGTTCCATGCTTTCTGTTGGTTCCTTGTGGAATACGATCGTGTTGGTGCCCAATGCCATCAGTGCGCCGCTGACCGCCGTCTCCAGCACCGCGGTCTGCACACCTGTAACATCCACCAACCCCGTTTCTTGGGCATTGACAAGCTTCTGTTTGACAACATCATACGTGTAGCCTGGCCCGGCCTCTTCCAAGCGTAGCGCCGCCACCGATGGGGATTCAATGCCCGCGTTCGAGACAATCTGCAGGAATGGCGCGTCCAGGGCACCGCGCAGCACCTTGACGCCAACGTTTTCGTCGCCGTCCATCTCCAGTCTGTCCAGCGCATTGCGCGCATGCACGAACGCCGCGCCGCCTCCCGGCACGACACCGGTCCTGTGTGCCAGCGACGCGGCGGTCAACGCCCGCTCCGAAAGCGCCGATACGACATCGCGCTCATGCTTCAGGTTGGTGCCCACCTTCAGCACACCCATGCCCCCTGTCAAAGCAGCCAGACGGTTGATGATGTCGTCGCGCTCATCATCATCCACCCGCATGCCCTCCAGCCGCGCCCGCAGCTGATCAACCGTCTCCTGCATCTCCGCAATACGGCTCTGGAAGGGCTGCAGCTGCATCATCTTGCGGTCTACCTGCACCCGCATCGCCTCGCCCAGGTCTTCCTCTTTGGCGTTGGCCGCGTACGCGTAATAGTTGCGGCCCAGGATATTGGCTCCCGTCAGCGTCGTCAGGTCATGGAATGCCATCCGCCTCGGATCGCCTATCTCCTTCATCTGGATGCCGAGAATTGAAATCTTCTTCTTCTCCTCGGTCTGGTTGCGCACCATAACGTGCAGCGCCTCCTCCTTAATATGGGAGGCAATAATGACAAGATTTTTCTTCCCCATCTTCATCGCCAGCTCGATCAACGCAACCGCCTCCGCAGCCTCCGAAAGCGTGTCATCAACCAGGGCGATGGTGGAGTCCCCGTAAATGGCCCACTTGCGAATCGGGTCGGTGTAGAGGTGCATACTGGCGATTTCGGCCTTGTAGTTGGCGCCGGCATGATACTCACGCGCCAGATAAGGTGCCACAAACTTCTCGACCGAGACCCGCGCGTCCGGCCCCAGCAGATAGCTCAGTTCGCCAATCGTCGCCGCCAGATCTCGGTCTTTCACAACCGTCAGCGCCACCACCGCAAGATCGTCCTCTGTTTCCACCGGCGTCGCCAGCTCAGACAGCGCCTCGCATATGGCCCTGGTTGCAGCCTGCAGACCGATCTCCAGCTCCCGGTATCCGATGCCGGCCGTCATCATCTTCAAGGCCTGGCGGTAGATCTCACGCGTCAGCAGGGCCGTGGCCGTACCGCCGTCCCCCACCTTCCCCGCGATCCGCCAGACAATGTGACGCATCAGCATCGCGCCGACGTCCACTTTCGGGTCGCCCAGGCTGAGTATGCGCCGCACTGCAGTGGCAGCGTCGTCCAACAGCTCCGGCCCGCGCGTGCCGTCCCGCTCATGTACCACGTGCCCGCCGACCGGGCCCAGCGTCGGCGCCAGCAGATCGGCGATACTGTTGATGCCGTCGCTCAGGCTCTCGTGGGTCTCTTCCGGGCCGGCCACCGCAGCCCTGTAGTGTTTTATGCGTTCCAACTTGACACCTCGATTATCTTCCTTGTGCTTTGGCTTCTCTTCCCGATCGTCTCTTCTTCAAGTCCCTCGCAAACCGGGTCTATGACCACAAATGGGCGTATTTCAGCCCGCTGCCCGTGTTGAACAGGACCACCGTTTCGTCCCCCTGCAGCCAGCCCGATTCCAACAGCCGCTTCTGACCGGCCAGCGTCGCAGCCCCCTCCGGAGCCGGAAAAACGCCCGTATGCCGGCCCATCTGCTTGGCGCTGCTCAGCATCTCTTCGTCGCTGACCGCAAGGGCAGTCCCCCCGCTCTCCCGCACCGCCCCCAGAATCAGGAAATCTCCCACCGCGGCGGGAACGCGCAGACCGTCCGCAACCGTCTCCGCGCCCTCCCATGCTTCCGCGAACTCATCGCCCTGCTCAAATGCGCGCACCATCGGCGCACAGCCGCTGCTCTGGACGCTGACCATGCGCGGCCTCTCGCTACCAATCAGGCCCAACGCCTCCATCTCGTCGAACGCCTTCCACATGCCCACCAACCCCGTACCGCCGCCGGTCGGGTAAATGATCACATCAGGCATGCGCCAGCCCAGCTGCTCGACGACCTCGTAGCCCATCGTCTTCTTTCCCTCGATCCGGTAGGGCTCCTTCAGCGTGCTCACGTCAAACCAGCCAAACTCGTCGACCTTTTCCCGCACCTTCGCCCCGCAGTCCGTGATCAGGCCGTCAACCAGCGTTACCTCCGCCCCCAAAGTGCTGCACTCGACCCGAAACGCCGCCGGCACGTCCTCCGGCATATACACGTGGGCCGGCATCCCCGCCTTGGCGGCATACGCGCTCATCGCGCCCGCAGCGTTGCCCGCGCTCGGAATCGCCAGCTCTCCCGCGCCCAACTCGTAGGCCCGGCCCACCGCCATCACCAGCCCTCTCGCCTTAAAACTGCCCGTCGGATTCAGCGACTCATCCTTGATCAGCGTTTCGGGGCATCCAATCTCACTGCCCAGCCCACGCGCGCACACCAGCGGCGTCCACCCCTCACCCAGCTTGAGCTGAGCCGCCCGCGTCCGTACCGGAAGCACCTCCTCATACCGCCACAACGACGGTTCACGCCCCCGCAAAGAATCCCGCGTCAGCGTCTTCGCCGCCTGCCCCAGATCGTAACGTGCCAGCAGCGGCTTCCCGCACGCCGGGCACAGATTGATCAACTGTTCCGAGTCGTACGCCTCACCACACCGTCCGCAGGCAAGATGTGTGAGCGTGGAGCAGGTGGCTGTCATTCTTCATAGTCCGCTAGGTGGATGCCGTCCGACATAAGCAAGGAGAACATCGTGCATTGTCATCTATCGACATTTGAAAGGGGCAGCGGCACATGGGCGCCGGCTGCCTGCACAATTGTACTTCCCTTCCCACCAGTAAGCAAAAAATAGCCGCGCACATTTCGCCTTGTTCCCCCTCCCTCCACACCCGCCCCGCACCACCGTGCCCAACTGGAATCGTCGTGGTCACTAAACAGTATCTCCCGTCTCTTTCAGTCCCCAGACACTGACCACTGACCACTGCAGTTCTGGGCGGTCGGGCCTAGTCGGCCCTCCCTT
>VXOE01000225.1 GCA_009840225.1 Caldilineaceae bacterium SB0662_bin_25
CGCACAAGGGAGGGCCGACTAGGCCCGACCGCCCAGAACTGCAGTGGTCAGTGGTTAGTGGTCAGTGGTCAGAGAGGTCGCTTACCCGGCCCCAGTGTTGAGCGCGGAATGGGTTTGACTAAGTAGGTGGGGCCATTTTTCAGTTCCTTGTTCTACCCAAAAGCCACAGGAAAGCTTAGCTATGGTCCAAGCAAACGGTTCCCCGACGCACTTTGAGTATCACGGCAACATTCACATGCACACGACCCACAGCGATGGATTCGGTTCCTTTGAGGAGCTGATCGACGGGGCCGTGAAGGGCGGGTTGGACTTTGTATATGTCACCGATCACAACGTTCTGGTTCGTGAGCAGGAGGAAGGTTACCGGCGCGGCGTCTTGACTCTTGTGGGACAGGAGGTGCACGACACGCAGCGAGAGCCTCCTGGAAACCACCTGCTCTGTCTTGGTGTGGAGTCCGACGTAAGCAGCCACGCTTCTGATCCTCAGCAACTCATTGAGGCGGTCAAGCGACAGAATGGTCTGACGTTTCTGGCCCACCCAATTGAAGAGCGGACAGAACTCTTTTCCAAGTGCTATCCGTGGCATAGTTGGGAGGTTACGGATTTCCATGGCGTGGAGCTGTGGAACTACCTCTCCGGGTTCCGCGGTTTCACGACCAGCTACCTGAGGGCGGTGATGGTTGGATTCTTCCCGCGGCTTTTCGCAGCCGGACCGTTGCCGGAGATGCTGGCAAAGTGGGACGAACTTACTCAGGAGAGACCAGTCGTGGGGCTCGGTGGAACCGATGTGCATGCCATCAAGTACCGCCTCGGGCCGATAAGCCGTCGCTTTCTCAGCTACGAAGAGAGTGCCAAGGCGCTTAACACACACATTTTGAGCAACACGCCTTTGCTCGGTCCAACGTCAGACGACTCCTTTGACTTTGGTGACCCAAACACGCTGCACGACCGAAATTTAGTCCTGGAAGCGCTGCGAAAGGGACACTGCTGGCTGGGATACGACCTGGTAGGATCTACGGAGCAGTTTCGCTTTTGGGCGGAAGGCGAGCGTATTGGGGAGGGAGAGGTTGCCGGTCGCCCAGCAGCGCCTCGGCCAGGTGATGCTGAGGCATTGGGCGTGATGGGCGACTCTGTCAGCCTCTCCGAAGGGAGTTCTGTGACCTTGAAGGTACTGAGCCCAGAGGTTGCAGACATCCGCATTCTGCGCAATGGGCGAGTCGTTACGCAGGGAAACGCCGAGACTCTCACCTACCAGGCTCGCGATGCAGGGGTCTACCGGGTTGAGGTATGGAAGCAAAGGTGGGGCAAGCCGCGCGGGTGGATTTTCAGCAATCCGATTTACGTCAACGGAGTACGGCCTGGCGAGAGTTGATTGAGGGCCCGTTGGCAAGTCTGCGGTTGGAGTGTTTCTCCTCCACCGACATGGGACTTGCAGTCCCAAGAGCCGACTGTCAGCCTGTGGAAATGCTGGCCGGCCAGTTTTGCAGTTCGGTGCTCAGGAGGGCGAGTACGGCATCTTCTGCCATGTGTGGGTAGCGCAGCGAGTGCTTTTGCGCAAGTTGAGGGGCATACCAGCGATAGAGGACGACAAGGGCGACGGCCTGCCCAACCCAGGTAGCACAGTCTCCTACGCTCTTCTGGCGGCCCGACGGCTGCAGGCCCATGCTCCTCTCGAAGGCCTCGCGTTGGGCCGGTCCCAGGAACTGGTTGATACGAGAGTTCGTGTGCGGACGGCTGCCTCCATTCAAGGTCACAACCAAGTCAAGCAGTAGAGCCTGCATCTCTGTCAGCAACAAGTATGCAGCCAGCTGTTCCCGACGCCTCACCACTGCCGGCAGCCGCGCCAGCAGCAACCAGAAACGCCCAAGTTGCGATTCAATCAACCGAGAGTCTGGCGTCCAGTTCGCTTGCTGTTTGCCGGTCAAGGACGATTTGCTGGCGCTGTCCATGTGCTTCGCGACATATAGGAGTCGTGCAGCGCCCCCGGGACTCTTGATGCCCTCGTGCCTGGCTAACAGCGTCCAGGAGAGCTCAAAGAGAACCGCGGCCGCTCCGGTGTGGTCCAGGGCATCATCTCCGGATGGCGTCCCAGCCGTGATGCCACGAAGGGAGCCTCCTCTGGCCGAGTCGCTTTTCTGCTCAACGAATACGATTTCTTCCTCGAGTGTTTCTTGAATCGCATCCAGACAGTTGTGGTAAGGTCTTGACGGGGCCGCCATCGTGCTGCCGTTCTGATCCCAAAGGAGATGCAGGTCGACGCTGCTCCAACGATCGGCGTCACCACGCGCCAGGGAACCCTTCAGCCAGATCACTTTGGTCTGCTCCAAAGCGGCCAGACGAGGAACCAGGGCCTGCAGTAGGGCGCGATGCCTGGGAAGTTCAGTCAATGGCGTGAATTCAAAGTTAGTTTGCATGGGAATTGAAGTAGACGTCAGGCTGAGCCGGGCTAAAGTATAGCATGGCCCCGGATCTGATTCCGAACGTGTCACCATGCCCCTGTAGCCGTCCTGCCCAGGTTTGCGTCTTTCTGGCATTGAACGGGATTGCAGGGCGCTGTTTTACACCGCACGCGGGGAGACGCGCCGAATGAGGGGAGTTCTGTTATAATTGCCAACATGGGCGCAGGGGCATAGATTTTCGCGGGTTGACGGTACAGTCTGTTTCATCTGCCCCAAAAGGCAGACACGCCGCCGACGGTCCCTCCTAATCGACAAGGAACAGTTATGGCTGAACGCAACCCATTCCACGAACTCCTGGAAAACCTGGATGAAGACGACTGGGAGCAGATTGAAGAAGAACTGCTGCATGATGACAACGGTCCCAGTAATCCGGGAACGCCCCGGCAAGGAGGGGGCAATGGCGGACAGGGAGGAGGCGGCCGTTTGTTGTGGTGGATGCTGATTCCCTTCCTTGTCCTCATCCTATTCAATACCGTCCTTGGATTCTACACGGACTGGCTGTGGTATGACAGCCTTAAACTGACGTCGGTATTCTTCACTCGAATTGGGGCCTCCCTCGGCCTTTTTGCCGCCGGCGCGCTCGCCTTCTGGCTCGTCTTCGTTTTCAATGTCCTGCTGGTGCGGCGCCTGAACCCGCAAGGACTTGCTGATACGCCAGTGGTCGAGGCGATTCAGGCCATTGGCGTCCGTCTAACGCCGGTTGTCCTATTGGTAGGCGCATTTTTCGCTTTCTTCATGGGTACGGGGGCCTCTTCGGCGTGGGAGGAGCTCCTTCTCTACTTTAATCAACAGCCGTTTGGCATGAGCGACCCGATCTTTGATCGGGATGTAAGTTTCTTCCTTTTCACATTGCCGATATGGCAGTTTCTGCGCGGCTGGCTGATGACGATGCTTGTCATCACACTGATAGCTACCGGCCTTGCCAGCGGCATTGGGTGGCGGGGATGGGGTGCGCCGGCCGCGGTTCGCGCCCACCTCAGCGTTCTGGGTGCTCTGATCCTGCTTCTGATCGCGTGGCAATACAGGTTGGATGCTCTGGAGCTTGTCTACAGTAGACGCGGTGCAGTCTTTGGAGCAGGCTATACCGACGTCAATGCCCAGCTACCCGCCTATACCATTCTCGTTTTTGTGACTATAATCGCCGCTGTGTTACTGCTTGTGAACGTATTCCTGCAGCAGGCATGGCGTGCCATCGTCGTCGTTCTGGTAGGCTGGATTGCGATTTCCGCTCTGGCAGGCAACATCTACCCCAACCTAGTTCAGCGCTTCCAGGTCAACCCAAACGAGTTCACGCGCGAGCAGGAGTACATCGCGCACAATATTGACTTTACACGCGTCGCTTACGGTTTGGACCGGATCGTCGATGAAAACTTCGATGCTGAGAGCGAGTTAACAGGTGAAGAGCTTCTCAGCCAGCCGGATACAATTACCAACATCCGTCTGTGGGACTACCGACCTCTTCTGCAGACGTACAACCAGGTGCAGGCGCTGCGGCAACAGTACCAGTTCACCGACATCGATATCGATCGCTACGATATTGAAGGTGAGCGCCGCCAACTGATGCTGTCGGCGCGAGAGTTGATTCCTGAGCAGTTGGAACAACCTGCGCAGACCTGGGTAAATCGCAAACTGGTCTACACGCACGGTTACGGCGTCGCCGCTTCACCGGTGGCCGAGATCACCCCAGACGGGTTGCCGACCTTTGTGTTGCAGGACCTGCCCGTGCAAGGCATTCTGGACGTCACCCGCCCACAGATCTACTTTGGCGAGCGCACGAACGAATATGTGATCGTCAAGACCGAGACTCCAGAATTCGACTACCCACGGGGTGAAGGGGGAAACGTTTTCACGACCTTCGAGGGAGACACCGGCATCAGGATTGGCGGGTTCCTGCCTCGACTGGCATTCGCAATACAGTTTGCCGACATAAACCTGTTTATCAGCCAGGAGTTGAACCCAGAGAGCCAGCTCCTGTGGAGAAGAAATATCCTACGGCGTACGCTGGAAGTGGCGCCCTTCCTGCGATTCGATTCCGACCCGTACATCGTGGTGGGCGGAGACGGCAACCTTTACTGGTTCCTCGACGCATATACCGTCAGCGGGCGCTTTCCATACAGCGAGCCGAGCCAGTTCGGTACCAGGACCGTTCCGCCGGGATTCAACTACATTCGCAACCCGGTCAAAATCATCATTGACGCGTATACGGGGGAGATGAACTTTTATCTGGTCGAGCCGGATGAACCAATCGCCGCCGCTTATGCGCGCATTTTTCCGTCGCTATTCACTTCTTTTGAGGAGATGCCGGCGGACCTCAATGCCCACATTCGCTACCCTAACGATCTCTTCAGCATTCAGGCCAGTGTTTTCCGCACTTACCAGATGACCGAGCCGACCGACTTTTACAACAGAGAGGATGTTTGGGCGTGGCCGGAAGAGATTTTCGACAACCAGTCGCGACCGATGGAGCCCTACTATGTGTTGATGCAGCTCCCAGGCAGCGAGGACCTGGACTTCATTCAGATCCTGCCATTTACCCCTGCCAACCGCGAGAATATGATTTCCTGGCTGGCCGCACAGAATGACCCCGAGAAGTATGGAGAGATGCTGGTATACCGGTTCGGCAAAGACTCTCTCGTGTTCGGACCCAAACAGATTGAGGCGCGTATCGACCAGGATCCGACAATCAGTTCGCTTCTCAGCCTGTGGAACCAGCAAGGAAGCCAGGTCATTCGGGGCAACCTGCTGGTAATTCCCATTGGCGAGAGTCTGCTCTACGTGGAGCCACTCTATTTGCAGGCAGCGACCGGCAAGATACCCGAGTTGAAGCGAGTTATACTGGCTACCTCGGAGCGGGTGATTATGGCTGAGAACCTCGGGCTGGCGCTGGCGGATCTGTTCGGCCAGGATATCCTGGCTGACACGAAGCTGGCAGAGTTGGCGATTTCAGGAGACGGTGAAATGCCTGCCGAATTGCCAGTGGCAGAGCAGGAAGAGGTCGACGTCGACCTGGCGGCATCTTCTCTCGAAGAACTGATTCTGGAGGCAAACAGTCGCTACACCAGAGCGCAAGACGCCTTGTTGGCGGGCAACTGGGCTGCCTATGGCGCTGAATTGGACGGCCTTGAAAGGATACTGGACCGGATGTTGGAGGTGAGTGGCCTGTCCGCGGAGCCCACACCACAACCGCAGCCGTCGCCCGCGCCGACGCCGGCTGCAGAAGCCAGTTCAGGATAGGGCAAAGTCCCTTCTTCGATTTGAAGACTGTTGTGATCGATCCCAAGTTGGCCCGTATGGTCGTTGCGGCGCAGTTGCGGGTCGCATGTAGGAGGAGTCGCCAAGATGACAGAATTGCCTTCTTCGCCCCCGCCAACCGTGCAGGATGTTCTCGAGAAAATCGAGCGGGAGTGGGAGGCGTTGCAAAGGGTCTTGTCCGACCTGAATGCTGACCAGATGACAGAGCCTGACGAGGGAGGTTGGTCGACCAAGGATGAGCTGGCCCATCTGGCTGCCTGGGCACGGGGACTGGCCGCCCTGGTGAGAAAGCAGCGCCGTTACCCGCCGATGGGCCTTCCCGACGACGCGGCACCGCATAGTTATGGTATTGAACGCATGAATCAGCTCATCTACGAGCGCAATCGGGACCTGCCGCTCGGCGACATTCTGGCAGAGCTAGAGGAAGCGCATCGAGATGCGTTAGCGGCCGTTTCCGAACTTTCCGACGACGATCTGCTGCGTCCCTATGACGATTATCAACCCCAGGACCGCCGCCCAGACGGACATACCCCCATATTGTGGCGCATTGCCGGCAACACCTACGGGCATTACGCCGAACACCGAAAGACCATCGAACGCCTGTGGAGTAAAGAATGAGCGAAAAGAAGAAGGTTGTAATCACCGGCGCGTCCGGATATATCGCGAGCCTGCTGCTGCCTGCACTTCGTCAGCGGTATGATCTTACATTGCTGGACGTTCGGACAACGGACCGCGACGGCAATGAAGTGGAGGGCGTGCAGATCGCGGACCTGACCCAACGCGATCGGGACAGTTACCGCCATCACTTTCGCGGCGCCGACGCGGTAATCCACCTTGGCTTCACCCGCGCCGAGGACAAGTCCGACCCCGTCCAGGACTTTTACGCCGAGCTGTCCAACGTGGAGATGGCCTTTCATGTTTATCAGACTTCACAGGAAGAGGGAGTCAGGCGCGTCGTCGTCGCCAGCTCCAACCATGCTGCGGACTACTACGAGCCACTGATCCTGGACAAGAAGTGGGATATTGTCACACCGGAGATGAGACCGTTTTCCGACAACTACTACGGCTGGGCCAAGGAGGCCTACGAACACCTGGGTTTCGTATATGCCGTTGGCCGGATGCAGTTCCGCGGGGTCCACGTCGAGGACAGTTCTCCCCAGTCTCTGGAGAATGTGCAGGTCCGCATCGGGGGACCGAGGGAAGACGACGTGGAGAGGACTGAACCGGGGAACCTACGACATATGGTGCGCGGGCTGGCGGTATATATCAGCCAGCGCGACCTACAGCAACTGTTCATCAAGAGCATCGAAACGGAGGATATCGGCGACGAGCAGGGCGTGCCTTTCCAGGTCTTTTACGGCATCAGTGGCAATTCACAGGCTTTCTGGAGCATTGTGAATGCGCGCAAGGTGATAGGTTACGAGCCCGAGGACAACAGTGAGTACCGCTTCAGCGACCAGATCCACCGTCATATACAGGCTGCAAAGGAATCGTAGCAAATTGCCTGTGTTGCCCTAGTTGTCCTGCCGATCCTCCGGATGCAGCACGCAGATCGACGCGTCTCTCTCCTGCTCACCGTCTGCCCCAAAGTGGAGAAAGTGGTATCTGCCTTCCAGCCATTCCACTAGCTGGTCGCAGTAATGTTCTGATCCGGGATGCCCGGACTGTCCTTGCGACTCCACGGCCCACATACCGTCTTCGCCCAGGTCGCTGATGAGCCTGTAATTGGCTCCCGTCGGTGCCACCCAGTTCGGATCGAACCCCGTATTGCAAACCGTTACACCGTTACCGCCCACGGGCAATCCGCCGCGATCGAGCAGGAGGCCCAGATCGCCGCGTCCTGAGAGGACGTGGCGCAGATGGACTTTATGTAGATTTCCCCATGCCCATGCGGACATGTCGGGCCCCAAGCGATCCTCGATAGTTGCCAGCGCTGCCCTCAGAGAGTCGATCATCGCCGCTTCTCGATCTGTTTCCTCGAACCAGCCTGCCTTGTCCGCGTGGATCAGTTGCCCGGCGAGTCCACCAATCGTTCCTGAAAGAGCTACCGCGAGCTCACTTTCGAACCTCTCAGCAGCTACCCTGCCGCACCAACTGTTGAAAAAAACCTCGAAGATGGAAGCCGCTACAGAGTCGGGCGCCATGTTGTGGTCCCACGCCTGCAGATAGCGGGCGGCCTCCAAAACGCGGGCGTCGCCACTGCCCAACAGAACGGGCAGCAGTCCAGGAATGGCTTCATCTGCGCGAAGCGTTCGGGTGTCCTGCTGCATTTCTGCGAAAGTCTCTCTGGAGAAGCCGTCGCGTTCTTCAATCATCTGGCGGATCCGGCGCGCGCGGTGGCCGCTTGCCCAGGTACCCGACAGCGGGTAGGGAAAGTCGTCCGGGGCGACACGGTTGTTGGCGGTTGCGATCCAGCCTCTGTTAGGATTCTCAAGACGGGGCATCTGCTCGAAGGGGATCAGGCCCTGCCACTGGTGAGCAGGGTCCCAACCGGGCCGGTACCCTCGCTCGCGGACGTTCCTCACCGGAATGCCGCCGACGGCCTGGTAACCGATATGTCCTTCTGTGTCGGCGATTACCAGACTCCAAGTCGGCACCTGCCACTCGCGGGTGGCTTCTCGCAGATCGGAGACTGTTCGTGCGCGGTCCATCGCCAACAGGGAAGTCAGCCAGCCGCAGTTGGTGTGGCCCAGCCAGCGCAGGGATACGGGGCCGGTAGCCGGCGCCTCCGGGGGCAGAATCTCGTCGACGATGGGGCCGTTTCTTGAATAGCGGACCGCCTTGTGAATCGGGTCGGCGCCTCGCACATGGATCGTTTCATCCAGCGTGCGCCACCGCTCCCATGCGCCGTTGTAAAGGAAGCAGCCTGGCTGTTCAGGATCTGTCTGCTCCTGGTACAGGTCCCTCTGCGAGCAGATGTTGTTGGTGATGCCCCAGGCAACGTCGCGATTACGCCCGAACATGACCGCCGGCATGCCGGCGTAGGCCATACCGGCCACGTCGAAGGAGCCACCCTTCAGCTGCACTTCGTACCAGCACGAGACGGCAGCAAAGGCGATGTGCGGGTCGCTGGCCACCATGGGCAGCCCCGACTTGGTGCGGGCGCCACTCACGACCCAGTTGTTGCTGCCCACTCCCTCCTGCGGGTCGCCCACACTTGCGCCGACCTGGGAAACGCCCCCCGACTCTGCGGGGTACGCGCCTGCGGGGATGATGCTTTCCTCGTCCGCCTCTCCGGTCAGGAATGCCGAGTACAGTGACTCGTCCGCAAGCACGCGCTTTGCCATTTCGGGGCCGACAATCACGGGAAAGCGGACCGTCAGGTAGTAGCGAAACTCGGCTGCGATTGCCAGGCAGTCAACGGGGCGCCAAGGTTCCGGCTCATAGTCGAGTAACGTGAATTCAATCGGGAGGTTGTTGGTGGATAGAGCAATTTGTGCGTTGACGCCAGCACTGAACCTTTCCAGCAGGGCGCGGGTCTCCGAAGGCGTGGACTCCCACTCGGAGGCCGCGATCCGGTTGAGGCCGACTGTACGCGCGATGGTGTCCAGCTGAATGCCGTCCTGGCCGAGGATTTCTGATAGCCGCCCGTGGCCTCTGCGGCGCAGATAGTCGAGCTGAAAGAGACGGTCCTGCGCCATGGCAAAACCGAAGGCGAAGAAGAGGTCTTCGTCATTTTCGGCGAAGATCTGGGGTATGCCCCAGCGACTGCGAACAATGCGCGTTTCAGCGCTCACGTCCGATTGCAGCCTAGCGCTTGGCTCGGGGGTCCTTCGCCTGATTTCAGCAGTCCACAGCCGGTCAAGTTCCGCTCGCGAGATGCCGTAGTCGTTGCAGAGAGTGGCGAGCGACTCGCCGGATCCCAACCTCTTCAACAGTTCCACTGAGAGAGTGTCCATGCGAAAGTCCTCCTGAACTATGCGAAAGTTCTCTTGAGTTCCCGGATACAGGAGAGGAATATGCGGCGAGAGGCCCCACCAAGGAAGCCCAAAACACAGAGAACCTCCGATTGGAGGTTCTGGCTGGAGTAGTGTGTGCGCGCCAGGCAGGACTCGAACCTGCGACCTTCGCCTCCGCAGGGCGACGCTCTAATCCACTGAGCTACTGGCGCTTATGGCGGGGAGGGAGGGATTTGAACCCTCGAGGGACATTGCTGCCCCTACCCACTTAGCAGGCGGGCGCACTCGACCAGGCTATGCGACCTCCCCATGTTAAGATTCTTGGCTGGGCCAGGCGGAGGGAGAGGGATTCGAACCCCCGGTGACATCACTGCCACAGTTGTTTTCAAGACAACCGCCTTCGTCCTCTCGGCCATCCCTCCGGGCCAGGACTTGCCAGCCATCAACCGGGACAGTATAAACCGAATTCAGAATACCTGTCAAATAAATGGGTCCAGTTCTCGCCGATCAGTTGTTGCAGTGAGCTCGCATTGCGTGCGTCTGATCCAACGCCTGGACCACAGTGCAAACTGATCCCGGAAGTGTCCGCTCCATGGGAAAAAGTCCGACAGAATCGCTCAGCCGATCACCATCTCGTCGCCAAGATAGGGCCGCAAGACATCTGGCAGCTTCACGCTTCCATCGGACCTTTGATTGTTCTCCAGGAGCGCGATGATAACGCGAGGCAGGGCAAGGCCCGAGCCATTGAGCGTGTAGACGTACTCGGGGCGCGCGCCCTCACGCGGGCGGTAGCGGATATTGGCCCGCCGGGCCTGAAAGTCGCGGAAAAGCGAACATGAGCTGACCTCGAGCCATTCCTGACAGCCTGCCGCCCAGACCTCCAGGTCATACTTGATGGCCGCGACGAACGAGAGGTCGCCGGTAGCGATAGCAACGCGGCGGTAGGGCAACTCAAGCCGTTCCAACAGTACCTCTGCGGCCCTTGTCAACGACTCCAACTCCTCGCGACCGGTGGCGGGTTCAGCAAATTTGACCATCTCCACCTTCTGGAACTGGTGCACACGCTTGATGCCGCGGGCGTCTTTGCCCGCAGACACCTTTTCGCGCCGGAAACAAGGGGTGCTGGCGACGTAGTAGAGGGGCAAAGTGCCGGGTTCCAGAATTTCGTCGCGGTGCAGGTTTGTTACGGAAACCTCGGCAGTTGGTATTAACCAGTAGTCCTCTTCAGCGTCCCGGTAGAGGTTGTCGCCAAACTTAGGCAGATTGCCCGTGCCCTCCATGGCATGTCCGCGCACCATCATCGGCGGGTAGATTTCGGTGTAGCCGTGCTCCCGGATGTGGACGTCAAGAAACCAGTTTGACAGGACTCTTTGCAGGCGCGCGCCCGGTCCTTTGAGAAAGTAGAACCGGCTGCCAGCGGTAGCAACGCCGCGTTCAAAGTCGATGATGTCCAGTTGCGGGCCAAAATCCCAGTGCGCCTGCGGTTCAAAGTCGAATTCAGGAAGGTCGCCCCATTGGGTCAGAACGACATTGCCCTCTTCGTCGGGTGCAACTGGGACATCGTCTTCGGGTGGATTTGGGATGCGCATCATGGCATCGTGGTAGGAGGCCTCGACGCCGCGCAACTCGTCGTCGATCCGGGCAATTTCGTTACCGATCTGGCTCATCCGCTCTTTCAGGGCGTTGGCCTCGGAGGCCTTCTTTTCGCGGAAGAGAAGGCCAATCTGCCTGGAGCCGGTATTGCGCTCTTCACGCAGCTTCTCTCCTTGCTGCAGCAGCTCTCGCCGTCTTCCGTCCAAATCCAGCGCCAGCTCCCAGGGCGCTTCGGGGTCATTCAGCTTCGCCATCGCCTGCGCCAGCGCTTCCCGGTTATCCCGCATCCATCGAATGTCAAGCATCTCAAGCTCCTGCCAAGTGAAATGAATAACTCCAAGTCCAGACTTACTCCAGAACAGAAAAGTCCCCTCGTCAGTTCAGGACGAGAGGACCCGTGGTACCACCTGAGTTCGCAGACTGCTGCGTCTGCCTCTGGCGCCGGTAACGGGGCGAAACCGTCCGGCCATTTGGCGCCGGATGCTCGTGGGGCGCTATACCGTTCGTCGCCTATTGCCTCGCAGCAGCCGGCAACTCTCTGAAAGGTCGATCGGCCGGTCCGTTTCCCCAGTCACAGCAGTGACATCTGAATTGGATGCGAGCGTATCACATGAATTTCACACTGTCAAAAAAAGTGCTCCTCGTGGTGCATCCCAGATCTGGGGTGGGAACAGTCTGGAGGGGAATCGGCGCCAGCGGTGGCTGGCGTTGCTTATCGTCTTTGGGCGAGACGCACTGCAGGCGCCAGGCCTGGCCGCACGGTGGAGTCCGTCAGTTGGGGAGGGTGCGAGGGCAGGCACAGGGCCGGCACTTGCTGCGATCTGATGGGACTGGCGGGACGCGGTCTGGCTGGACACTTTCGATTAGGCACCTGTTACGAAAAACAACACCCGGTCGATGAGGCAGTAGGGGGGGCGTGGGGGGGGGGGGGGGGGCCCCCC
>VXOE01000211.1 GCA_009840225.1 Caldilineaceae bacterium SB0662_bin_25
CCCCCGCACAAGGGAGGGCCGACTAGGCCCGACCGCCCAAATGCGAGGAGAGAGGAGTGAGGAGAGAGACGGCGTTTCTTTTGCCTTAGAGTTGATCGCGGCGTGGCAATGGTTGGTCTGCCGCCAAAAGGATACGAGAGTTCGCCCCCATTTTGGGATGCACCCGTGGCGTCGACCTCTTGAAAACAGAATTGGCTGCCCTTATAATGGGCCTGACTTGCTGAACGGTTACTCTGCCTACTTCAATAGTGCAGGCGGACTCCCTTTCTCTAACGGTTGTGCCGGGAGCGGATCTCATGCATCGGGACGGTGTCAGACTGAGGCCGGCTGGGGGGGAGATGCCGAGCCAAGAGTTGGGTTGGCGCGCCGCTGGATTGGCGTGAACGGAGACGACATTCATTGACTGTGTTCCAAAGAGGCGCCGATGAGGCCTGACCACAGCTTGTCCGCATTGCTGAAGTCCGAAGCGGGCCGCTTAGGTTTCGACTTCTGTCGAATCGTCAAGGTGGACGAGGCGGCGCATGCGGAGTTTTTTGTCCGCTGGCTTAGCTTGGGCAGGGCAGGGGAAATGGCGTACCTGGCTCGAAATCTACATAAAAGGCGCAATCCGGCTCTGCTGGCCGAGGAGGGCCCGCCCTTTCGCTCGCTCATCGTGCTGGGCGTTGACTATCATCGTTTCGATCTGGCGCAGGAGGTCCAGGATGACCCGGCGCGCGGCATCATCGCCCGCTATGCCTGGGGAGAGGACTATCACGAGATTATTCGTCCGCTGCTGTATGAGCTAGACGGCTGGTTGCGAGCCCGGACCGGCCGCTCGACTTTGGGAAAAGGGCTGGTTGATACGGGTCCGGTACTGGAAAGGGACTGGGCGCAACAGGCCGGCATAGGCTTTACCGGAAAAAACTGCTGTACGATTCACCCAGAGAGGGGAAGCTGGGTCTTACTAGCGACGTTGCTGGTGCCGGAGGCGCTGGCCTGTGATCCGCCTGTTGAAGCGGTTCGCCCGGCAGAATTGAGTGTGGAGGAGACGCTTGCGGGCCTGCCGGCCGGGGGCGATTACGGGACGTGGCAGCTGCAAGAGAACAGCAGCGCGCCGCCTGTGAATCGTGAGAGCAGCGCTCTCGAATTCGAGGCAGATTCGCGTGCGTCTTCGCCGGTCACTTGCGGTCACTGTACACGATGCCTTGATGCCTGCCCCACCGATGCTTTTGCAGGCCCGTTTCACCTGGATCCCCAGCGCTGTATATCCTACTGGACGATTGAATCGCGCCAGCCGATTCCGCGACGGTTGCGGCGGCTGTTCGGCAACCGGATTTTCGGGTGCGACATCTGCCAGGAGGTATGTCCCTGGAATCAACGGCTAGCAGAGAGGACGCCTCTGCTGAAAGGGCTGGAGGCTCAACAAGCGCGCGTTGCGCCGCCGCTGCTGGAGGGTTTTGATCGACGCCTGCCCTACTGGCTTGAGCCTGGCGCATTCGCCGAGCGTTGGCGGCGGTCGCCGCTTAAGCGGGCAAAGCGGGCAGGGATGCTGCGTAATGTGTGCGTTGCCCTCGGAAACTGGGGCGACCCGGCGGCCTTTGCAGGATTGGAAGCAGCTGCGGCCGACGAATCGGCGCTGGCGCGAGGACATGCGGCCTGGGCGCTGGGTGAATTGCTGCGTCGGCACAATGATGCTCGGGCCGCGTCCTGTCTTGAATCCCTATTGGTCGATGAGGCAGTCTCGTGGGTTCGAGAGGAGATTGGCATTGCGCTCGGGCGCGGCAATGAAACTTTAGCGGCGAGCCGGCGTAGAGATGAATATAGCCGAACTGCCGGACACTGAGTTGCTTTGCATCGCTGTGTCTTCGACAAAGGAGAGCACTTATGGATATTGGACGAGCACTGACTTACTTTTCGGAGGACGAACGCTGGGTCGAGAAGACGGCCATCGGCACGGGGTTGCTTCTGATCAGTTCATTGCTCCTCGTGGCGTTGATTGGCGTTCTTGGCTACTTTATCCTGTTCGGATACCTGGTGCGTCTACTGCAAAACGTACGAGACGACGCGCATCCTGTTCTGCCTGAGTGGGATCGGTGGGGCGACGATTTGGTACGCGGGGTGAAGTTGGCCTGCGTCTATGTCGTGTGGGCTCTGCCAATCCTTTTGGTATCCGTTCCTATGTTCATCATCGGCGTGGTCGTCACGGAAAACTTTCAGTACGTGGACGAAGACGTTGGAATGATATTCATCCTGTGTTCCCTCTGTTTGCAGTTTCTGGTTGGCATGGCTTTCCTCGTATTCCAGCCCGGATTCACGATTGCCTTTGCCAGAAACGAAACGATCAGCGAAGGACTTCAGGTTTCCGAGATCTGGGACTGGACCCGCGACAATATAGGCAATGTGGCGATCGTCGCGATTCTCACGGTGATAGCCAGCATGATCATTACGACGGTCGGCAGTATTGTGGGACTGATTCTGTGTGTAATCGGCGCTGTCGTGACTGTGCCGCTGTCGCAGCTGATCATTTACTAC
Organism: Caldilineaceae bacterium SB0662_bin_25; assembly: GCA_009840225.1. Lineage (GTDB taxonomy): Bacteria > Chloroflexota > Anaerolineae > Caldilineales > Caldilineaceae > Bin5. Next base: position 2,512 of record VXOE01000211.1, read on the forward strand.
TTTCAGAGTCACCTGTACGGTCAACTGGCGCGAGTTAGCGGAGAGGGAACAGGGATGAGCCATGTTGGGGCCATGCCGGAGATGGATCTTGACGCCGGCTGGACAGCTGAGCCTGTCGAAGAAACCGAAGTGTCAGCCGAGATCGTCCCGCCGGAAGTGTTCGACCCACAAGCAGAGCCAGAGCCGCCGGTAGATCCTGAAATAGCGGTTGAACAGGAAGCGCCAGAAGAGTCAGAGGAGCCAGACGAAGAGATTCAGTCCGAGGAGAATGGGCGGCCTGAAGAGGATGAACCACCTTCAGAGCCGAAAGGCCAGTAGGTGCAGTAACACCCGGGACAGAGCATCAGGTCCCGATTCAAAAAGCCCGTGCGAGACATTACAGATTCGCACGGGCTTTGTTTTGCTGTACACATTTGCCGGCGACTGAAGGGGGCATAGGATAGGCACCGATACGCCTCCTGGGATATGCCGGCTGTCAGTCTTCCCCCTCCGTGGCATTGTTCTCCCTGCTAGGGGGAACACGAACGGAATTCGTTAACGATCTGCACGAAATAGCGGTGCCAGCGCAGGTCGTCGGTTAGCTCGGGGTGAAAGGCCGTTGCCAGAATCGGTCCTTTGCGAACGGCCGCGATCACCGGCTCGGCTTCGTGGCCAAGGGAGGCAACGGTGGCCAGAGTCTCGACATTTTCGGCGACAGCGGTAATGGCGGGTGCGCGGATGAAGACTGCGTGAAACGGGGTATCTCCCAACGCGGGCACGTCGAGGTCGGCCTCGAAGCTGTCGACCTGGCGGCCGAAGTAGTTGCGATTGACGGTTACGTCCAGACCGCCGATCAGGGCCTGGCCGCCCAGTTTCTGGCCGGTTGCTTGCTCCGCCAGCAGAATCATCCCTGCGCAGGTACCCCAAGTGGGCCGCCCACCGTGAACCCATCGGCGCAGCGGCTCAACCAAGCCCCAGCGCTCGGCGACCAAGCCCATACTGGTGCTCTCTCCCCCTGGAATAATCAATCCGTCCAAATCGTCCAGCTCTTTCGCCAGTCGGACTTCCGCGGCTTCGACGTTGAGGCGTTGCAGCATGGCGATATGTTCACGGAAGGCGCCTTGGAGCGCGAGTACTCCAAAACGAGCTTCGCTCATGTCAAGCTTCTCAGGAGGTTCATTTGGGACGTCCTTGAAGCGATCGTGATTGAGAGTGGTGAAGTTCCCCAGATGGACCTGGCGCTAAGAGAAAAGTGATGGAGGAACCTGCATATTGGGACTCACGTTCCTCTCAGCAGAGGAAGGCACCGAATGCGGTGGCAAAAGTGTTGGTAACTCCTGCCACCGCTATTCATGGGATTGGTGACTTTGGGCGTCGCGCCCGCTACCATCCCCGCTCGGCCAGCTTTTCGTCTTCTGAAAGATCGGTTACGTTGATGCCGACCATCGGCGCGCCGAGATTTTCGCTCACTTCGGCGAGAATGTGCGGATCGTTGAAGTGGGTGACCGCCTGAACGATGGCATGTGCGCGCTTGGCAGGGTCGTCGCTCTTGAAAATACCGGACCCGACGAAGACGCCGTCCACACCCAGTTGCATCATCAGTGCGGCATCGGCGGGCGTGGCCACGCCACCAGCCGCAAAGTTCACAACCGGCAGCCTGTTCAGCTCGGCCGTCTCCTTCACAAGTTCGTAGGGCGCCTGGATGTCCTTGGCATAGGTGAAGAGTTCGTCTGCATCCATCCTGTTGATGCGACGGATGGCGCCGTTTACGTTGCGGGCGTGACGTACGGCCTCAACAACATCTCCCGTCCCCGCCTCACCCTTGGTGCGAATCATGGCGGCGCCTTCGGCGATGCGTCGCAGGGCCTCACCGAGGTTGCGACAGCCGCAAACAAATGGAATGGTGAAGCTGTGTTTGTTGATATGGTGGCTCTCGTCGGCAGGTGTCAGGACTTCGCTTTCGTCGATGTAATCTACGCCAAGGGCCTCCAGAATCTGCGCTTCTACAAAATGGCCGATACGTACCTTAGCCATCACCGGGATGGTGACAGCCTCCATGATCTCTTTGATCAGTCGCGGGTCGCTCATGCGCGCCACGCCGCCATCCTGGCGAATGTCGGCGGGTACGCGTTCAAGGGCCATTACAGCGCAGGCGCCGGCTTCCTCCGCAATGCGGGCCTGGTCTGCCGTCACAACGTCCATTATTACGCCGCCCTTAAGCATCTGTGCCAGACCGGCCTTGACAGCGAAAGTTCCTCGCTCCACCTGACCATCTCTCTGCTGACCGTTCTTGGTACTCATGGGTCTGTGCCTCCTTTGATGCCACAACGGGTCAGTAAATTCTCTTGCTGCGCGTTGAAGTTGAATGCCGCACACGGGTCCTGTTGGACCTCTTGCGCTTGATATTGAATTCTGTTATTGTAGTCAAAGGCCCCCTAAATTTCCAACTTCACAAAAGCAGCGATCCCAGTCTCAAGGACAGCTCTGAAATTCGTTGAAATGGCCCGGTCGAGTAAGGAGTCAGTTGGGCAACGTTTACAACTGAGGTCGGCCTACTATTGTGCAGAATAACCATAGGATTTCCGGCCGTGCTTCGGCGATGATTGGTTGGTAGCCAAGGGGGTTCCCGCCCGGGGCCCTCTTAGTCAATTCAACCCCACAACAGGTTTACGGACAGCAGGGATTGCCTGCAACAGGAGGAAATGGGTAAATGGATGGCATCAACTCTGGAGATACTGCCTGGATCATCGTCGCCACCGCCCTGGTGCTGATGATGACGCCGGCGCTCGGTTTTTTCTATGGCGGAATGGTTCGCCGAAAGAACATCCTCTCCACTCTCAACCTCAGTTTCATTACGATCGGCCTCATCAGCATTCAGTGGGTCATTATTGGATATACCCTGGCCTTCGGCACCAGTGTCGCCGGGTTGGTTGGCGGACTCGACTACATTGGACTGTCGAACGTCGGTGTAGAGGCGCTGGAAGGGCTGTCCATTCCCCACCTGCTTTTTGCAGCGTTCCAGATGACATTTGCCATAATCACACCTGCACTGATATCCGGGACGTTCGTGGAACGTATCCGCTTCAAAGTGTACCTGGTTTTCGCGGTCCTGTGGGCAACGCTGGTCTACGATCCGGTCTGCCACTGGGCCTGGGGCGGCGGCATCTTTGCGCGTTGGGGCGCGCTTGACTTTGCCGGCGGGACGGTTGTCCACATTACGGCCGGTTTCTCGGCGCTGGCGTTTGCGATGGCCATTCGCAAGCGCAAAGGGTTCGGGCAGGTGGCGATTGAGCCGCATAACATTGCGTTCACCGTCCTGGGGGCGGGTCTGCTGTGGGTCGGCTGGTTTGGCTTCAACGGAGGCAGCGCGCTTGCGGCCGACGGGCTGGCGGTACAGGCGCTGGTGAACACGAATACGGCGGCGGCAGCGGCGGCGGTGGTTTGGATGTTCCTGTCCTGGCGTGACAACAAGCCCAGCGTGCTTGGGATCGTGACGGGAGCCGTTGTGGGCCTGGTGGCGATCACGCCCGCGGCCGGCTTCGTTACACCTATGGCGGCGCTCCTGATCGGCGCGATTGCGGCGCCCGTCAGCTACTACAGCATCGACCTCCGCGAAAAGCGAGGCCTTGACGAGAGTCTGGACGTATGGGCCTGTCACGGTATGGCGGGTACTTGGGGTGCGCTGGCAACCGGTCTGTTTGCGACGGCGGCCGTCGGAGGAACGGACGGCCTCTTCTACGGCAATCCCACACAGTTCGGCATCCAGCTGATGACCGTAATCGTGACTATCATCTACTCGTACATCATTACGTTCATTCTGACCAAGATCCTGGATGCGGTTTGGGGCCTGGCCGTTACCGAGCAGGAAGAGGAGATTGGACTGGACATCAGCGAGCATGGTGAACGCGCCTATGCGTGACTAGCGAGGCATGGTGGCGAAGGTTCGTACTTTGAAGGATCTGAAGAAGTAGAAGAATCTGAAGCAGTAAGGGAAATCGATGGCAGCGAAAACGGCGAGCAGAGTGAGGTCAGCGAAGGTAGTAAACGGGAGGACGCCTAGATTCCTTCTTGCCAAGGGGTCGTGCGGTTAGCGGCACGGCCCAACTCAGACTGCGGAAGACTCCTCTTTCGATGGAGAGGAGAGGAGCAATGCTCAAGAAGGTTGAAGCCTATATTCGACTTGAAAAGCTGACTGAAGTCAGGTCAGCACTGGTGGAGATCGGCGTTCCTGCAATCGATACGGTTGAAGTGCAGGGACATGGTAGACAGACCGGCATCAGGTTGGCCGGACGGCACAGCAGCTACACCGTCGACACTTTACCGCGTCTCCGACTGACGGTAGTCGTAAGTGAGGACGACGTTGCCCGTATCGTAGAGACGATCAGAGAGACTGCGGCTACGGGGACGCAGGGCGACGGCGCCATTTATATCTGTCCGGTGGAAAACATCGTCCGGGTCAGCACGGGGGAGCAAGGCGCCGACGTACTGGTCTATGAAGGAGATATCGACATCCAAGGAATGCTCTCGCCGCCCCCTGATCTAAGCGATTTCTTTGCCTTCTATCTGGAGAGGAAGTACAGAATAGAGGAGTGAAAGGGGCTCTCTACCTTCCCCCAGGTCAGCGGAGCTTCTTCTGACACACAGGAGCAAAGCTGTGTTCAAAAAGATCGAAGCGTACATCCGAAATGAGAAGCTGGACAGCGTCAGGCTGGCTCTGATTGAGATTGGTGTCCCCGCTATCGATACTGTCGAAGTCCAGGGGCACGGCCGTCAGAGCGGAATCAAACTTGCGGGACGGCACAGCACCTACGTAGTCGACACTTTGCCGCGTATTCAGATGAATCTCGTTGTAGGTGAGGACGAGGTTGACCGGGTGGTGGAGACCATACAGAGGACGGCGGCAACCGGCACCCAGGGTGACGGCGCCATTTTCATCTGTCCGGTGGAAAACATTATCCGTATCAGCACGGGAGAGGAAGGCGACGACGCGCTCGTCTATGAGGGCGAAATAGATATCTCCGAACATCGGGTCGATCGAGATGGGTAGACTTTTCTCTCGCTAGCGGATCTTGCAGATCCAGTCGTCGAGAGGACCCCTGTTTACCCTACTGCAAGCAGTTACTCCCAAGAGCACAACTGAAGGCGGGCGGCGAGTGCCGTCCGCCTTTATCGTTCATTGAGCGGGTTGCGCCTCTCCCAGTAACGCACAAACAGAGACAGTCCTATGGTCATCACGAGATAGAGAAAGGCGACGACGTTGTACGTTTCGAAAAAACGGAACGTGCTGGTGGCATAGAGCCTGCCCAACTGGGTGATGTCCTGTACGCCTAGAACCGACACAAGCGCCGAGTCTTTGAGCATGGCGATAAAGTCGTTGCCGAGCGGCGGCATTACGCGCCTAACGGCCTGGGGCAGGATCACATAGCGCATGGCCTGGCCCCTACTCATGCCAAGGCTGAGAGCCGCCTCCATCTGTCCCCTCTCCACGCTCTCGATTCCTGCCCGAAAGATCTCAGCGATGAAGGCGCTGTAGCCGATTACGAGCGCAAGGATTGCGCGGCTGGTAAAGGAGAGCTGGCGAATGCTGAACTCGGCTAGCGGCGTTCCGAAGAGGCCGAGACCGAGTCCCTGTAAAGTTGCACCCGTCCAGTTGAACAGATCCACAAGGCCCGGGGCCCCCACAAAGGCGATGTAGAAGAGAATCACCAACATGGGCACGCCGCGGATGATCTCTACGTAGAAGGAAGCAGCTTCATAGATCGGGCGATTGCGGGAGACGCGGGCCAAGCCAAAGGCCAGACCGACCATTAAGGCCAGACCAAAAGAGATCAGGCAGACGTACAGGGTCACGCCCACACCTTTGGATACGGCATTAAAGATCAGATTGTAGTCTGCGTCGGCCAAGAGGCTCCAGAGGAGCAGCACTCCCAGGAGCAGCGCTACGAGGAGCCAGTAGGGAAGGCGCGCGAAGTAGTCGGCCGGAGAGCGCCGTGGACGGCCTTGAGGAGAGTCAGCTGCTGCCACGTGTACAGGGAGGTGTAGGAGTTCGAGCGCAGAGAGCAGGGGACATCGTCAACAGGTCTCCCTGCGCTCGAAACTGCATCAGTTCGGATCGTACAGAAAGAACCACTTTACGTTCAGGTACTCGTTATAGCCGTCGGCCTTCATGGTCTGAATGGCTGCGTTGAAGGGTGCGGTCCAGGTGCTGCCGGGCGTGAAGATCAGGCCGAACTCTTCGGTCGCCAGTGCCTCGCCCACGATCTTGAGCGCTTCAGGGTTGGCGCCAATGTAGCCGCGGCCGGATGCAGCATCGACCAGCACCATGTCCACATCGCCGGCGATCAGGGCCTGGACAGATGCTCCAAAGCTATCGAGCAGTTGAATGCGGGGGTTGGCTTCGTCGCCGTCCAGAATATCGTACACGGCAGTGTAGAAGCCGGTCGTGCCGGCCTGCGCCCCGATCAGAAGTGACGCGTCGGCCGCGAATGCTTGCGGCGTATCGAAGCGGTCCTCGTCGGCGCGAACCAGCATGAACTGCTGGCTGGTCATATAGGCGTCTGAGAAGTCGACGACTTCAGCGCGTTCAGCCGTGATCGTGATGCCGTCCATGCCGACGTCGAACTGTCCTTCGGCAACGGCCTGGATCATCGCCTCCCAAGAGGTGACCTGCCAGTCGACAACACAGTTAAGGCGGCGGCAGATTTCGTTGACCGCGTCATATTCCCAGCCGACGGCTTCGCCGCTGCCCGGGTCGATGAAGTTGAGGGGGATGTAGTCGTTGCCGGTAACAGCAACGATTTCCGCACCGCCCATGTCGGGCAGGCTGTCGTAGATGTCGGGGGCATTGGGATCGGTGAGGAAGAACCAGCGGGTATTCAAGTAGTCCAGGTAGCCATCGGTCTTCATGGTGGCTAAGGCGGCGTTAAAGGGCGCGGTCCAGGTGCTGCCGGGCGTGAAGATGAAGCCGAACTCCTCGGTCGCCAGTGCTCCGCCCACGATCTTGAGCGCTTCCGGGTTGGCGCCAATATAGCCGCGACCGGAAGCGGCATCGACCAGCACCATGTCGACGTCGCCGGCGATCAACGCCTGCACAGATGCGCCAAAGTTGTCCAACAGCTGGATGCGGGGGTTCGCTTCGTCGCCATCCAGAATGTCGTAGACGGCGGTGTAGAAGCCGGTCGTGCCGGCCTGGGCACCGATCAGCAGCGACGCATCTGCTGCGAACGCGTCCGCCGTGTCGAATCGTTCTTCGTCGGCGCGGACAAGCATGAACTGCTGGCTGGTCATGTATGCGTTGGAGAAGTCCACGACTTCGGCGCGTTCAGCCGTGATGGTTATGCCGTCCATGCCGACGTCAAACTGGCCTTCGGCCACCGCTTGTATCATCGCCTCCCACGAGGTGACCTGCCAGTCGACAACGCAGTTGAGGCGGCGGCAGATCTCGTTGACGGCGTCATATTCCCAGCCGACGGCTTCGCCGCTGGCCGGGTCGATGAAGTTAAGCGGAATGTAGTCGTTGCCCGTCACCGCAACAATCTCGGCGCCATCCATGTCCGGCAGGCTGTCGTATACAACGTTTTTCATGCCGGTTGGTGCGGGCGAATCAGAAGAATGGGACTGCGCTCCGGTATCGCCCTCTGAAGGAGGGGACGCGGCAGGGACACAGGCGCTCAGAGCCAGCGTAAGTAGAAGGAAGACAACACCGATGCGAAAGTTCATCTTGTTTTGTTTTTGCATGGATTCTCCATTTCGGTTCCTTGACACTTCAGGATGAAGTACGGGCCGCAAACTTGCGTATTCCAAGGTAGTTTTTCAGACAGGCATCTGCCGCTTGGTGTGGGCGCGGCCGATTCGGGCCGTCTCCGGGTTATGGCCGCCGATCACGCGCACGCCGGCATCGATCCTTTGGAGGACATTCTCAGGGTTTGCGGGCTGGAGGAAGGCGACGCCGTTGGCCGCGCACGCCGCCTGCACGCGATCGCTTGCCTCCTGCATTTCCGGTGGGAAAGTGGGAGGGCGCCGGCGATAGCCCAGGGAGATGCTCAGGTCGCCCGGCCCCATTTCCGCGAAACCGATTCCGGGGACGGCGAGGATTTCTTCGATGCGAGGCAAGGCGGCGGCCGACTCGATTTTGAGACCCAGCAACAGTTCGCCCTCCGGGTTGAGGGGCCAAGGGTCAGCTTTGTCGAGATAGTCTGCATAGTCGAGCCCCCAAATCGCGGCGGCGGTGGGCTCGGAGCCTACGCCGCGGCGCCCGGGCTGCAGCCCGTCGCCCACGCCGATTTGATTGATAGGATAGCGGCAGCCTTCGACGAAGGCGGCGACCGCTTCGGGTGTCTCCGCTTGACAGAGCAGAATGCCATGAACGCCGCGGGCCAGAATCTGGCGGAACTGCCAGGCGTTGTAGCGCACAATGTCGGCCGAGGCGCCTTCAACCGGCGCCTCGACGATCACTGTGGGTGTACGGTGCCCGCTGGCGGTGGGCCCTCCTTCAACCATCCCTTGCATGTAGCTTTCCAGGCCCCCCAAATTGAAGGCGCCGTGCTCCATGCCAACGTTTATGTAGTCGGACCAGATGGCGGCGTCAGTGCGGCCTTGTTCGCTGGTAAGCACGTGGCCGGTGTGCCCGCCACTGTAGTAGATGGGCTGGCCCTGGTCCAGCAGTTCGATTGCCCGATTGACTCGGTTGGCCATTGTTTATCCCCTGTGCGAGTAGGCGTGTGAAAGCTCAATAGCGTAGGAAACCTGCGTTTGACGCCGTTGCGTATCGCGCACGGCGCGGGTGCAAGAGGCGCGTTCTACTTCTCTCATTTGGGAAGTGCGACAAAAGGTGGCTTTTCGGAGCGACTTGCTGTCAGCCGATTTCGTTGTCACGGCACTCCACATTGAGCCATCCTGAGCGGAAAGGTTGGGCGGAGTCCGTTTCCGGGTCAAAGCGATGGCGCCAGATGCAGCCGTTGTCGTTGCCCAAGAGATGGAGTGACACAGACGTGTCCGGGCTGGTTGTGCGCACGCGATGGATGTCGTTTTCCGGCAACAGCTCGTAGAAGTCGCCCGGGCGCAGCATTTGGCGCACCGAAAGGGTCAATTTCGCGTGGGATTCAGAGCGGCCGTCGTCCTGACGGGTAAAGACCTCTTCTTCCTGCTCGCCCTTATAGAGACCCACAAGGCCCCAGGCCAGATGGTCATGGACGGGAGTCTGGGCGCCCGGTGGTACAACCAGGGCTGAAAAGGCCAAGCCGCCATCGCCGGCCCGATAGAGCAGCCACATGCCGATGCCGCCTCCCATGCCGCTCTCAGCGGATGGCTGCTGAAATTTTTGCGGCAGCCATGTCTGGTCGGCCAACAGTTCCACGAATTCGGGACGGACGGCAGCGACGATCTTGCGCGGGTCCGATTCGCGGGCACGCGTTGTGTTTACCTCACTGATAAATTGCCGCATGTGTGTATTGTCAAGCAGCCATTCGTCGGCGTGGGGAGCAGATGGCGGTGTCAAAGTCTGCACGTGGATTTCTCCTCGAACTGCATCTGATGGAAATGGAGAAACATTGAAAGAGTCAATAGCAATGCGAGTTTACAGACTGACCTTAGTACTACAACCGCATTTAAGTTGGATGCAGTGGGGTTGGAATGACATAGAGTAACG